>JALWPZ010000087.1 GCA_026994745.1 Campylobacteraceae bacterium
CTTTGGTGACACCCTGGCCCCAGGCATACCGGATGGCGAGGTTTGTGCGGCGACGCCGTCGGCGGCGACTTCAGACCCGGCGTTGAATCCGAACCATCCGAACCAGAGCAGGGCAGCACCCAGGACCACCAGGACGGGAGAGAAGGGCTTGTAGGCGGCCTTGCCGAAGTCCCGGCGCTTGCCGAGGATCATGGCGACGACGAAACCGGCGACCCCGGCGTTGATGTGAACGACGGTACCACCGGCGAAGTCCATTTCGCCGAAGTTCAGCATTTCACCGCCACCCCAGGCCCAGTGGGTGATGGGAGCGTAAACGACCAGGATCCAGAGCGCCGCGAAGAGGGTGAAGGTGGAGAACTTGACCCGCTCGATCATGGAGCCGCTGGCGATGGCCACGGCGATGGCGGCGAAGGTTCCCTGGAAGGCGACGAAGAGTAGCTCGGGAATGGTGCCGTTGACCGTTTTGTCGGTGATACCGGCCAGCAGGATTTTTCCAGTACCAATAATGTCACCAGATCCGAAGGCGATGGAGTAGCCGGCGACGACCCAGACCAGGGTCCCGACGGCGAAAGCGATGAGACTCATCCCGATGGTGTTGAGCACATTCTTTCGGCGGGTCAGGCCACCGTAGAAGAGAGCCAGTCCCGCAGGGGTCATCAGCATGACGAATGCGGTGGCGACGATCATCCAGGCGGTATCGCCGGTGTCGATCTTGGCTTCCCCCGCCATGGCGGCGATGGGAAGGAGCGTTGCGAGTAACGTTAGAAGTTTCTTTTTCATGAAACGTCCTTTCCTTTGGAATTTGGGTGAGCTCATTGTAATCGAAAAAAGAGAGAGTTGGGACTGATCGATTGATTAAAATTTAGGCAATTGTGCCCTTTGGCCTTTGCCAAAGGGGTTATTGGTGTATTGGTTATTGGGGAGCGCCTACGGCGCTGTTTAGAGCTTGTAGAGTGAGATAGCAATCCTCCCACTCTACACAATTTTTTCTCAGAACTCAGCGCTCAGCGCTACTTTATTCCCAGATCCGCCAGGACTTCGGTGAAGACTTCGTAGCGTTTTTCGCTCGGGGCGATCATCTTCATGACGATGGCACCCAGCTCCTTGTCCACCGAGGGGTTGAGGCGGTGGAGAGGTTCGGCGGGGCTCTTTTCGATGGGGTTGTGGTGGTGGATCCCCTGGTAGGCGGGTTTGCCTGCCAGGGCCTTGTAGATCTCCAGGCCGAGGAGGAAAATTTCGTTGTGCTCTTCGCAGGTTTCCCAGCTCTCCTGGATCTCCAGGCTTTTCCAGCCCTTCAGTTCGGCGATCCGTACGTTCCAGTGGAGGAGAAAGGCCAGGGCTCCTTTGGAGTAGCGGCGCAGGACCCGGCTTTCGAAGCGTTCGAAGCTTTCGCGTTTGCGGCGCAGCTCCCGGTAGGTCAGGGCCAGTTGGGCGACGTAGTCGGTGGCCTGGGTCAGAGGGATGCTTTTGAGGATCGTGTAGGCCTCCTCCTGGCTGGCGGTGGATTTACCCCCCAACTCGATGTGGACGCCGTAGGCGCTCTGGCCTTCCACCTTGACCTTGCATCCGACGAAACCGATGTCGCCCAGTTCGTGGACCCCGCAGCCTTTGACGCACCCCGACCAGTGCATCCGGATCGAGGCGTCGGCGGGGAGGGGGACTTTTTCTCCCAGCTTCTCGGCCATTTCGATGGCGTCGGCTTTGTTGGGGATGACCCCGTAGGGGCAGAGGTCGGAGCCGGCGCAGGCGACCAGCTGGTTGAAGTAGGGGGTATTGACGTTGCGGTAGCGATCGTAGGGGGCTTGAGCCAGGGCCGCGTCGATCTCCTCCCCAGGGATGCCGAGGAGGAAGAGATTCTGGGTCGTGGAGATGTTGAGCGATCCCGAGCCATGCTCCTGGGCGTTTTTCGCCGCCTCGATCATCGCCGTGCCGTGGAAGATCCCCGAGGGGACGACCGTATGCAGGGCCCAAGTGCCGTCTTTGAGGCGGATGCGCCCGTCGGCCTCCTCGGTGCGGGGGGTTTTGATGAGGGTCTCTCCGGCGCTATCGAAGTCCCTCCCCGCGGTGGCTTTGACCGCTTCGACGAAGGCCTCCATCCCCGCCTCTTTGATCAGATAGTGCAGACGGTTTCGGTTGCGGCTGTCCCGGAAGCCGTATTGGATGTAGGTATCGATGACGGCCTTGTAGAGTTCCATCAACTCCTCGGGGGTGACGAAGATGTCGGCCCGCTCGGCGATGGCGCCGACCTTGCCGCCCAGGTAGAGGTTGAAGCCATATTCGCCGTCCTTGTTGGCCAGGGCGAAGCAGATGTCGTGGGCGAAGAGGTTGCAGCGGTTGGCCATCGAGCCGCTGATGGAACTGTTGAATTTGCGGGGCAACACGTTGATGTACTCCGGGCGTTTGAGCCAGAGGGATTGCATTGCCTCGATGAGCGGGGCGCACTCGATGAGGTTGTCGAAGGCCAGGCCGTCCAGGGGGTCGGTGACGATGTTGCGGAAGTTGTCCACGCCGGTCTGCCAGCTGGTGATTCCCACTTCCTCCAGCTCCTCCAGGACCGTGGGGAGGTCTTCGATCCTCAAATAGCGCAGCTGCACCTGCATCCGGGTGGTCAGGTCCATGGCATCCTTGCCGTAGTCCCGGGAGAGTTCTCCCAGGCGGATCGCCTGTTCGCTGCTCAATCTCCCACCGGGGATGCGGACGCGGAGCATGAATTTCCCCGGGGTGGCGGGGCGGTCGAAGATCCCGAAGGTCTTGAGGAAGTAGCTCATGTCTTCTTTAGAGATGGTGTCGTACCCCTCCTTGGCGTAGCGCTGCAGCGCCTCCCAGGCCTCCTGGTAGTTTCGGCTCTCTTTGAGCTTTTCGATCTTGTTGATTTTGCTGTGTCGTTCCCGGATACTTTCGAGTTTCATGGATCCCTCTTGTTCACGTTGACTTCATGTTTTATTGGGGGAAGTATATTCAAAAAACATTTCGTCGATTGCCTAAAAAATAGACATATAACTTCCCCTTGCCTGTCCTATAATTTCGCCAATCGACTTTTGCAAGGAGCACGACGAATGAAACTCGGTGAACTCAAGACCGCCGGCCATCTGCCGACTCTACTGGCGGCCTTCCTCTATTTCGACTTCAGCTTCATGGTCTGGACCATGCTGGGGCCTCTGGTGACGGAGATCAGCCAGTCCCTGGCGGTCCACGGCTTCCAGCTCGACCCCAACCAGAAAGCGACTCTGCTGGCGATCCCGATCCTCTCGGGAGCGATCCTTCGGATCCTGCTGGGCTTCCTGGTCGATCAGCTCGGCCCCAAAAAGACGGCCCTGATCGCCCAGGGGATCGTCATTGCCTCCCTCTTCTACGGCTATTTCCGCGGCGAGAGCATCACCTACAACGAACTGCTGCTGGTCGCCTTCGGCCTCGGTTTCGCCGGAGCCTCCTTCGCCGTGGCCCTTCCCCAGGCGGGGCAGTGGTATCCGCCACGTTTGCAGGGCTTGGTCCTCGGACTCGCAGGAGCGGGGAACATCGGGGTGGTCCTGGACTTCCTCTTTGCCCCCAAGATCGCCGAGATCTGGGGATGGCAGGCGGTCTTCCTTGTCGGTGGGGTCCTTTCGACCTTCATCTTCATCATGTACACCTTCATGGCCAAAGATGCGCCCCCGAGCGTCTACAAGCCCCGCCCCAAGAAGGTGGGTGACTACCTGAAGCTCCTGCGGGACAAAGATACCTGGTGGTTCAGCCTCTTCTACGCTGTGAGCTTCGGAGGCTTCGTCGGCTTCGCCAACTATATGAAGGTCTATCTGATGAACACCTATCAGGTGGATATGAGCCAGTTCGGCCTGGAGTACCTCAACGAACCCAACGTCAAAGTGGTCGCCGGCTATTTCGGGGCGCTCTGTATCTTCGCCGGGGCCGTGCTGCGTCCCGTGGGCGGGGGGATCGCCGACAAGCTGGGGGGCGTCAAGAGCCTCTACATCTTCTTCGGGGCCATCGTGGTCCTGGCGGTGATCAACGCCACGCTGGTGCACAACTTCTATCTGGCGATCCTGGTGCTCTTTTTGATCATGGCCAATCTTGGGATGGCCAACGGTGCGGTCTTCCAGCTGGTACCCCAGCGCTTCGGCAAGGACATGGGGATCATGACCGGGATCGTCGGCTGCGCCGGAGGTCTGGGGGGAACGGCTCTGATCAAAACCCTGGGATGGTCCAAGAGCGCTTTCGGCGGCTACGCGGCCGGCTTCTTCCTCTTCGCCGCCGTCGTCGCCGTCGCCATCGTCGGGATCAGCCTGGTCAAGACCCGCTGGCGCACGACCTGGGGAGTGAGTGCAGGCGGCCGGATTTGACTTTTGTCAAATCCGGCCTTGTTATTGGTATATTGGTAATTGGTGTATTGGGAAAAAGTCAAAAACGCCTCCTCTCTCTCACCAATATACCAATAGACTAATACACCAATAAACAAAGAGTAAATATGTCCACCAAACGTTTCAAAACCTCCTCCTTCGGTCTGGCCAAGGGGCACGAAGCCCTCAATGATGACTTCGCCGCGGTGCGGGTAATGGAAGACGGGCTTTGTGTCGGGGTGCTTTGCGACGGGGTGGGGAGTGCCCGCGCCGGGGGGCAGGCGGCCCGGCGGACCGTCAACTACCTCATCAACAATTTCAAGACCCGCCCCCGCTCCTGGAATATCGAGAAATCCCTGCGCCATTTCATCGCCAACATCAATGAAATCCTCTATCGAGAGGGGGTGGAGGAGTACGAAGAGCCCGAATACGTCACCACCCTCAGCGTGGCGGTGATCGACGGTAACCGCCTCTACGGCGCCAACGTGGGGGACAGCCCCATCTGGCTGCAACGGGAGGGGGAGCTGCTGCGCCTGAGCATTCCCCACAGCAGCGACGAGAAGGGGATGGAGCATGTCCTGACCCAGGCCATCGGGATGGACGAGACGGTGGATCCCTATCTCTTCGAGAACAATCTGCGCCCCGGGGACCGACTGATCCTGGCCAGCGACGGTCTGGAGGCGGTCCTGAAGGAGTCGGAGATCGCCCAGCGGGCGAGCCTGGGGGCGACCCCTCTGATCAAATACGCCAGCAAGAAGGTCGAGGACGACCTCCCCGACGATACCACGGCTCTGGTGATCGAGGTGTTGGAAGAGTCCAAGACCCAGAGCCTGAAAAAGATCGACCTGCCGATCCCCGAGAAGCTCAAAAAAGGGGAAGTGATCGACGGGTACCGCCTTCTGCGCCCTTTGATCGCCAACGAGCGCACCTGGCTGGCGGAGAAGAAAGGCGTGCGCTACGTCATGAAGTTCCCCGCCGTGGAGGCCATCGACGACGAAACCCATCTGGACCTTTTCGTCCGGGAGGCATGGAACGCTTCCCGGCTCAAGGCGGGGTTCTTCCCCAAGGCGGTGATCCCCAAAAACCGAAGCGCTCGCTACTACATTATGGAGTACCTGGATGGCCCTACCCTCAAAGAGGTGATCGCCAAAAAGCCCCTGCCGGTGGAGGACGCCATCTCTCTGGGGAAATTCCTCCTGCACGCCACGGGATATCTCTTGAAGTACGACCTGGTCCACGGGGATCTGAAACCCGAGAACATCGTGGTATTGGAGCGTCGGGGCAAGCGGGTCTTCAAATTGATCGATTTCGGTTCCATCGTGGAGATCTTTTCCATCGCTTCGCGGGCGGGGACCCCCAGCTATTTGGCCCCCGAGCGTTTCGCCGGGGATCCCATCAGCGAGCAGTCGGAGATCTTCGCCATCGGAGTGACCCTCTACGAGGCCCTGAGCCGCAAATATCCTTATGGAGAGATCGAACCTTTCCAGAACCCGACCTTCAGGACCCCCGTCCCGCTGCGAAAGAACAATCCCCTGGTACCCGCCTGGCTGGAGTCGGTGGTGATGCGTTCCGTGGAGAAGGAGAAGGATCGCCGCTACGCCCACTACAGTGAAATGGAGTACGAACTGACCCATCCGGAGAAGGTCCTGCCCTACTATCCGGAGAACGCCACGCTCCTGGAGCGGGAACCGGTCAAAGTCTATCGTTGGGCCTTTACCGTATCCCTATTGGTCAATATCGTTCTGCTGATTCTGCTCGTGGGATAATCGGGTTCGGAAGAATAGAGTTCCCGATCGTGCGATTTCGTCATTCCGGATGAAGCGATACGGGGCAAAGGTGCCCTAAAGGATGAAGTGTGAAATTCGCGATCTTTTTCATTTGACTAAAATCTATACAGGACCGTCATTGCATCCCTGTTACAATTAGAGCAATTTTCTTTCGGGAGCGTTCATGAGCGAGATCCAGAGTCCCCTCGACTCCTTTATCAACCACAAAGCCGACACCGGCATGCAGTGCGGCAACTACAGCATCGACATCCCGGAGCTCAAGCCGGGTCAGCAGTACCGCTTCCACTTCGACATGACCGCCTGCGTGGGGTGCCACTGCTGCGAAGTGGCCTGCAACGAACAAAACGGCAACCCCGCCGAGATCAAGTGGCGCCGGGT
>JALWPZ010000088.1 GCA_026994745.1 Campylobacteraceae bacterium
GCGTGAATCTCATCGGGAAGCAGTGGTGGATTGGTTGATCGCCCAGGTGCAAGCCGGCGTACCTCGCAGCGAGATCCTCCAGGCACTCCAACCCGCTATGCGATTGTAAAATCTGCAAAACTACTGAAATCCATTATGGGCACACCCAGCCCCCTTTTTCGGCCGCTTTACGAAGCCCAGGGCCGATTTCGGCTACCTGTGTGTCCCCAGTATGATACGCTCACGGAAGTGGAGGCAACAGTGCAACAAGTGGTGCGCGAGTGCAGCTATCCTCCCGAAGAAGGTGCACAGGCTATGGAGTTGATACGCACCTTCTACAATGGTTATCGCTTCCACTACACCGCCCAGGAGGCGGTCTACAACCCCACCCTGGTACTCTACTTTCTGGACTATTTCCAGGAGGAATGCGCCTCCCCGGAGGAGATGCTGGACTCGAACTTGGAGATGGACCGGAACAAACTGGAATACGCCTCCAGGTTGCCCCACGGGAAACAACTGATCATAGACGCCCTGGGAGAAGAAGCAACGGTCAGCGTGCGACGGCTGTCGCAGCGGTTTGGGGTGAAACGGATGTTGCTCGCCAAGAAGGATATGTCGTTCGCGGCCTCATTGTTGTACTACCTGGGGGTGCTGACGCTGGGAGGGCGCACTCCGTCGGGGCGGTACACCCTGCGGATACCGAACTTGGTGGTGCGGGGGCTGTACGCCGAGCAGATGCGGGAGATGTTGCTGCCAGAGGTGACGCGGGACGACGTGGAGGCGGTGGCGGAGGTGCTCTACACCACCGGGGACATCGGGCCCTTGTGCGAGTTCGTGGAGGAGAAGTACTTCCCGGTCTTCAGCAACCGGGACTACCGCTGGGCGAATGAGTTGACGGTCGTGAACGTTTCAAATGTGGTAAGCGATTCTTGGGGGATGTCTGTTCCCACGGAGTTCCGACGAGAGCGAACTGCTTTCAGGTGAGCAAGACTGCTAAGTCGGCCCCTCCGGTGTTCAACTGATTACCGCACCAGGCTAACAGGCGACTCACGCCCACTGCCGACTCCTCTCGCTTGTACCCCCTCATAGTGCGATACCGTTCCTTAATCCACCAACCAATAGCCCGTTCGGAGGCATTGTTGCTCCCGTCCAATTGCTCCCCATCTTTCCCCCTCCAAGTGCGATATTCTGTCAGCCGAGGCCATAAGTTCCACCGATCCAGAAATAACAGCCGCAAGCGATACGCTACCGATGCCTTCTCTCCCTTCTTGGGAGGTGGAGCGTGGATGTACCGCTTGTGAAGCCGCTCCAACTCCCTCCCATCCTCCGGGTCGCGCCGCCGTACAAGTTTCAGTAGCTCTCGAAGATCCGCAGCAGCTTGTTGAGGCGTCACTCCAATCGCTCCTAACGACCCGTCCACATCTTTCTCCGCCAGCGGCACGAGCTCCTCCACCAACCGCTCGGTGTTGCGTTGAACGTGGCTCTTGCACACTTGGTGTTTCAACCCCAACTCATCGGCCACTTCCTTGAACCCGTCGGCGTCATCGCTGACCAGTATCTCGGCCCCGGTCG
>JALWPZ010000089.1 GCA_026994745.1 Campylobacteraceae bacterium
GAACACCTCTTTCCTGTCAACTGTCGCTGTGTCCTCCCCTTCCTTTATGGCCCTCAGCAGGCCAAAGTCCTCGATGATTTCTGTTTGAGTTTCATCCAGCGTCGTGTAGGCCATATTCAACTCCTATCCGCCACATCAACGGGCAACTCACTCCCACACCATCTCTCGTCGGGTTGTCCACCCGTCCTCTCGTACTTTGCCTAAACTCGAAGAGCCAACCACTTCGCGAAAGACGCCGGGCTTTCTGTAGAACGCTTTCCCAAGAAGCAACCCCTCCACCCCTATGTCCTCATCCAGGCCCGGCCAATGAATCCCACAGCCCGTGCCTGCGATACGGAAATTTTGCCGCTCTTCCGGTGTGGCGTGGACTAAACGAGGATACCAACTCAGCGGCACCGAGATGGTACGCCCATCTTCTAGACCCACGATGGGGGTGTCCCCGGTCACTCGAACCTGCACAGTTCTAGGCAAGGCTACCGTCACGACCACAGAACCCATCCCATATCAAGCAGGTTAATCAGCTTCTTAGGATGAGGTGCTAATGCTTTCAGATAAAATCTGCTCTTTCACTGCTTGAGCTCGGTGTTGGATACGGCGTGCCCAAAGTATACAAGCGACAGTAAGAATGACTAAAAGAGCCAATAGGATTCCAGAAAGCGGTGTAATGACGAATGGATCATTTGTTACCCAATTGGAGATAATCCCCAATGTTGCCCCTCCAAACGTTCCGATGAGCAAATACACTATATTCTCATCAGAACGATACTCTTCTAACCGATCAAGGGAATGCGTGGGCACGAGATGTACATCTGTCATCTCTGGCGGCGGTAGCACAATTCTCGCACTCAATCCTTCACTGCGTCCAACAGCACGGTCAGCCAACTTCAACACATCTTGCATGCGCTGCTCAAACTGTTCGTTGTCTACAGATCTCTCCTGGACTTCCCTCAGTTCCTGTCGCAATCTTGACAACTCAATACTCAAGCTCGCCAAATCATCCCGCTGTACAGCAGATATGCTTTCAGGTAAAGGTGACCATCCAATTTCAGGACGGAACTCGGGTCTGTTCTTTACGATATATTCTTCAAGTGCGCGAAGCTTGTCATGCCGGCTTAGGTATACAAAGAGTTCTCTCGCCTTAGCGCTTTTGCCTTCTCCAGGAAGATCATCTAAGCTGATGCCAAAGTCTAGAGCGAGTGTTAGCAATTCATCGTAAGAGAATCTTTCCGCGAGAATTTTCCGAATTTGAGGACCGTAGATTCCCATTTTGCTCCCACAATATCTTGACAGAGATACAACTCACACAGATAAGATGTACACAAGCAAGGAGGATGCTGCCTAACAGGAGCGTCAGCGGCACGGCGGTGCCATCTGCGGACGTTGCATGTAAATCAACTTGGCCCGACACCCCCTATGTTCGCCCACGGCGTAGCCGTGTCCGCTGCACACAGGGTTGGGCCGAACGAATTTCTTCTTTCAAGATGCAAACCGAGTGAGAACGTTCCCACAACACAATAGCGCAGTACAATTTAGTCCTAGTAAAGAAAGCAGGTTCATAGGCTAACCTTAATCTTCTGTCGATCTCATGGTATAAAGGCCGGATTCGACGATCTCTACCAATGTACTGCTTCAATATCTCCGGTAATACAATCGCCAATATATGCACCAAATCATGCCCTTGACAAATCAACCAAGGATCGTGCTGCTCCATCATTTCCGTTTCAACTCTCTGTTGAATTTCATCAGGAGAAAGCACGCTTCCCCTTTTTCCTGCCATTGAGTATCGCACTACTTCGATTCTATCAAGCGCAATATTGTTCTGATCAATAAATCGTTCTAACGGCATCTCCTTAAACGACAAATTCCACCCCATTTTTCCCGACAACCAGCGAAGATATCCTATAAAGATCCCAACTTCTATTAGAGCCTGACGAACATCTTCTGCAAGTGCTTGCACCTTTTTCAGTCGGTTGCCTGGAAGGTATTCTTTCAGAGTTTTTTCTAATGCGGGTGATTTTAGAATTAGAGTCTCTATGTCATGAGTGTCAGTAAAAAACAAATTAGGGATATTCAAAGAGTTACCAAGTGTATCATAATCAGCATCAACAATCGCTATCACACCAGGCACTTTGCTCGAGTTAATTATTTGAATTACTTCAACTGCAACCTTTTTCTCGTATACGGGATAGATATAGCACACTTTCTCATTAAAAAAGCCGGAATAAAAACGAGCATCTGTGTCACCCTCCACAAGAACCCAGACCTCTTGACGCATCCGACGTGTCATCCGTATAGTATTGGCAATAGTGTGAGCATTATAGTGTCTCTGCTTCATTTTGCGGCCCCTGCAACTCCACAGTCAAATCCCATTTATCCAGAATAATGTCAGCTGAATGCGTGGCAATCAACACGTCAATATTGGTAAGTGATGTGACATCCTGCAAATCTTTTAAAAATTCTTGTTGCCACGCAATATGTAGAGAAATTTCCGGTTCGTCTATCAAAATTAAGGAGTTGGGCTTAACATGGAAAAGCAAATCGTAAAACAGTATTAACTCATGCTGTTCCCCTGATGACAAGCTATTAGGCGACAAAGATGCTCCATCCGAAGTTTCAATTACAAACCCTTTTTCTTTATCTATGGATAAGTACTTTAGAGAATACGAAAACCTCGAATTTATTATTTTTTGGAGTAAACTTATTTTTTCGAGTATCTCATCAAAGACCTGAAGCTTTTTTTCAACATCATCAGCGTAAATCGACAGCACCATTTGAGCAACTGAGTCTCCCATATCTGTACGATCCGGTATGTCAACGTTAGCGTCATCTTTCCCCATCAGTCCTGCATTCATAAGCTTCGTGCGTTTCTCCTCTAGTTTTTTTAGTCGCTCTCGAAGATGCTCACTAGAAATGTCGCCACCGCCGCCTTTTTCCAATTCTTTTACGAGCCGTATGGGAAATGTCCTATCTAATGATTGCGATAGTTCAGCCGACTGAGCCAATGTTTGCTGAATGCGCTTTGCGAGCTCCCTAGAATATTGCGTGACCGTTGGAACAGAAGACATCATTCTTTCCCGTTCATAACGGTACCGTAAACGCCCGTAAGGAGAAGGGGCTTGCATTAACAATCGATTAGCTTGAATCAAGTGCGTGTGTATCTTACTTTGAATTTTTAGAAGCCACCCCGGAAACGTTATACGTGCGCTCCCTGGCAGTCTCTCGCCGAACTGCTCAAGCACTGCATCCAAAGACAAAGTAGCATTAGTTTCCCGATTTAGCCACTCCTCTGCACCCACAAGCTCTAGTTCCGGTATAGCGGACTCAATGACGCTTACGGGGAAATCTAAATCTTTCCTTGTAATCGTTGGTATTGTAAAACTATCTTTGCCAGGAGCTTCTATTATTATCTTATTTCTCGTCCGCTTGCTCATCTTTTCCTGTCGGATAACAACATATTCCCCGGTATCAAAGTCTATTCGAAACGTGGAAAAGGGAACCCTACGAAAAATTGTGAAATTGTTATGGAAGAAACCATAGATCATTTCCAAAAGGACAGTTTTACCAAATCCATTTGGCCCATGAATGATGGTTATTCGCTCTTCTACGTTTAGGGGAATAGTATGATCGAATAAACCAAATAAGTCAGTCACGGAAATTTGCTTGATTCTCATATTCTGTTTCCTCACTTTACAAGACAGAAAGATGTCTCCCTTCACGAGAGAGCAATTCGGCTCAACACGCGCGTTGTGTTGACGATCACCCTCACTAATAGCCTATACCTTGCCCTCAAAGCTAGGCGTTTAACCTTGCGGCTCTCCAAACCAGCCCCTGGCCTCCCAGTTCCCTAGAGCCGTCATCATTATATCCCAGGCATCAAAAAGGGCAAACCCAAACGGCCCAAAAACTCCGCATCGCCCAGCACAGCCCACACCCCCCAAAACAAAAAGCCCCACCGCTGGGGGGTGGGGCTGCAACCACTGGACGCTCGATACTCCCTCCGAATCCACTGGCCGATGTCGAAGGTGGCCCCAAGGGGGTTCGAACCCCTGTTTCCGGCTTGAGAGGCCGGCGTCCTTGGCCACTAGACGATGGGGCCAACACGCGGCTATTCTACCAGCCCTTCTGTTTTTTGTCAAACGGCCGTTCGCCGGTCGAGCGGCTCAGTTCCTCCCGCTCCATCTCCGCCAGAGTCTGCGCCACCGCCTCGATAGCGACGCGCTGCTTGCGGTACAGGTCGGACTCACTCATCGCCAGCCGCCGGGCTACCTCCCGCACCCGCCGCCCTTGCAGGAACTTGAGTTCCAGGATGTTGTACAGCAACCACTCCGGCCCAGTCATCTGCCGCTGCCCGTCGGGACGCAGCCGCTCGATAGCCTGCCGCAACACCGCCCGCAGCGCGTTCATCACGTTGCCGTCGTGCTCCTGGGCCGCCCGCTCGACGACGTGCAGCGAGAGCAACGGATTGTCCGCCAGTTTGGGGCCGCCCCAGTAATGCTTGAGGGCGTCCCGCACCCACAGCCGGAACTCGTCGGCCTCCACCAGGCTAAAGCCGGAGATCGCCTTCTCACCGGTATAACGCACCACCCCCCGGCGGCGTTGGATATCCTCGATCTCCGGGATGATGTGCTCCAACGCGCCGAAGATTCCCTGCTGCAACTGCCGATCCTCCAGAGCCGCCGCCGCCTGGGTCAACAGAGCCTCCAGACCGGCTTGTTCATCGGGGCTCAGATCCGGCTCCGGGGCGCGGGCGGCGACGCCGAGCATACCGATCACATCCCCATCGCCGGAGGGCGGATAGGAGCAGAGCGGCACCAGCCAGTACCCGTTCCAGGTGAACAAGTCGCCGTACCGCCGCACCCTCCGCCCGTCAGAAGGCTGCGTCAGCGTCTCCGCCGGAAAGTCCTCATCCAGAGGAGGATTCAGCGAGCCGCACACCACCTCCAAACGGGGCACGCCCTGCTCGACGACGGCGATGAAGGCGGTGTTCACCCGCAGCAGGTCACACAGAGCGGCGAGCACGTTTTCCAGGAACTGGCGCAAGTCGGTGGTGGTGAGGAGCCGGTTGCCCAACTCCTGAATCCAGGCGATCTCCGGCTGATCCTGGCGATAGAGAGCGCGGTCAATGAGCGGCTTGGCCGACTCGATCACCAATTGGAGGAGCAAGATGACGGCCACCACGCCGAAGAGCATCACCCGGCGGCTGGGGAGCCCCATCCAGCCCTCGGCCTGGGAAGCGGCCGTGATGACCACCACGACGAGCACGGCGACGAAAGGCCCGCGCAGCAGGAAGCGAATCAGACGGTGCTTGATGACCCGGTCCGGCGTGAGGGCGCCGAAAAAGGCCACGCTGTAGGCCAGCAACACCAGCATACCGCCGATGCTGATGTTTCCCAGCACCAGCAGCCCCCACAGCAGCCCCCCAGGGACGGAGGGAGGCCAGCGGGCCAGGAGGAGGTAGGGGAAGACTCCGGCGGCCGGGGCGGCGAAGGTTGCCATCAGATAGGTCATCCGGCGGCGGGACGTGGAGGTCAGACACCGCCGCCGCGCCCGAAAGGCGTTCGCCACCCCCCAGCCGACGGCGGCGAGGAAGTAGAGCGTGAAGAGAAAGAACAACGTCCCCGGCAGGAGGTGGGCGGCGTGATGGGTAATCTCCACCCCGCGCACCAGCAGGTCACTGAAAGCCACCAGCAACAGCAGCGACGCGCTCAACAAGTAACTGACGCGCACGGCCACATCCCGCAGCCGACTGCGGTCGCCGGTCGTCGCCAGCAGCGCGTTCGAGAAGCCGAGGTAAGCCGCCGGGGTAAACGCGATGCCGATCCACTGAATCCGCAGCCAGGCGGCGGCGGTCTCCAGATCACCGACGCCGACCAGGGCCAAATCCACGAAATAGGTCAGCAGCACCGACGCCAGGAGCGCGACGAAGGAACGGGCGACGGGGCTGCGGAAGTTGTAGATCACCAGGTACAGCAGGATGGCGAACGAGAAGATGACGATACCCGACGTGAGGATGACGTTGACCAGTTCCAGTAGCGACTGCATAGCGCGTTGCTTCTCTACCCTCCAAAGAGCAGGGCGATGTCCTGATGCGCCCAGAAGTGATCGTTGTAACCGCAAAAACTCAGCCCCCGCGCCAGGCAGAAACGGACGGCCGGGTAGTTCTTGGTCTGGACTGGGAGCACCAGCCGCGCCAGACCGTGCTCCCGCTGCCAGGCGATGGCAGTCCGCAGCAACAACGTCCCGATGCCCCGCCGCCGCCAGGGGCGGTCCACCACCAGGTCGTTGACCACTGCCTGCCCGTTCCCTTCCATAGCGATGAGGGTGACGTAACCCCGCACCGCGCCCTCCGCCTCGTCCACGGCGACCAGGAACCCGTCGCACCGCCGCCAGCCGCGCACCAGAGCCTCCCCCTGTCGGGGATAGGCGACCTCCACTTCGC
>JALWPZ010000090.1 GCA_026994745.1 Campylobacteraceae bacterium
CTTGGTTGAGGGAGCTTGTGCTATCTATGGCAATGGGTGAGACAATCTCTGTAGGGAACATCTGCACGGAGAGCTGCAGCCCAAGGTCTGGCCCGACGTGCTGAAACGGCTCCCTCTCCACATCGATGTATGGAAAGGTCTGCTGAATGGTGCCCACGCTGATCTCGGTGACGGGGAAGTAGCGCCATGAGATCGGCGCGGTTGCCATGAAGAGGCGGGGCCAGGTCTTCAGAGAGTCGCCATCCACCGTGACGGCCTTGCCCACGGAGACGGGCGCGGACCAGGAGACCGCGTTGGTGGGCATGCCGCTGGTTGTGGGAGGACCTGTGGTCTGGGAGCGGGCATAGCTCAGGTCGATGTCGTGCTCGATGATGGTGCTGCTGGACGTGCCCATCAGGACATGGGAAAAGGCTGACAGGTTCCGCTGCGCACCGATGTTCTTCTCATAGAGGACGAGGTATGCGTATGAGTACAGGCCCTGGAGGCGATAGGCGAAGACCACCAAGCGGAGATCTTGGGCGCTGTCTGCCACCCGCGAGGTGACGGCTGCCTTCAGCTCGGCTCGGGAGGTGTACGATGGCAGCAGAAGCTGCCCGCTGGTGACACCGCTGAGGAGAGAGGTCATGCGCGCATATGCGTGCCAGGAGAGGCGCTGCTCGGCGAGGGAGGCATCGCTGTCCTCACCTTGCATGTCCGCACGAAGCCCCATGCCGGTAAATGAGCCAAAGCCGCTGGACATCCAGGCATGCCAGCCGACTAGCTGGGCCGGAGAGGCAAGCGCACCGCCAAGACGACGCCACAGATCCTTGGCTTGCTCGCGCTCCTCGTTGCTTGTCTTGGACTGCTTGTCTTTGGAGAGGATGCCAGTGGAAGCGGAGGAGCCGTTCTCCATGACGCTGACGCGGAAGCTGTCGAGCGAAATGCTCCATTTATCGGACAGATATTGGTTGACTTCATCGATGATCTCGGAAACCTCGAAGACCAGATATCCGATGTGGCGTTCATCAGGAATATGGCTATCTAAATTGTGGTACCAGTGGTAGTCGATTCCGTGAATGAGCTTGTTGATGATGCCATCCAATGATTCATACAGATCTAAATTATCTGACGCAGTCTCAATCACTCCATCCAACACCCCCCGCAGATGGCTGAGCTTGTCCTCCCATGTCACCCCACTTCCCTTCTCCGTCGGGCTATACGATGAAATGGAGGGGAGCAAGAGCTTGATCTTGTCCGCTCCTGTCGGCAGCGCCTTCGCGAGCTCCGTGGCGACGAGGTAGTAGACCACGCCCCAGTAGTATCCGCTGCTTCCACCGTCATAGCTTCCGCTCACGTTGAAGTAGTAGCGCACAGGCAGATCGAGCTCGTTGAACACTTCAATCGAGTCGATCACATCCTCCAGCGCGAGACCATTCTTCGACGCGATGGTACTGAGCTCTCCACCGATCAGCTCAGCGAGAGCGCGACACACAAGGCGCTTGTAGCCCGATGATGGGTCCAGCGTTCTCAGGTGCCACATATCGCTGAGCGAGAGAAAGCCGCTC
>JALWPZ010000091.1 GCA_026994745.1 Campylobacteraceae bacterium
GTCCCTATTTCGCCTTTGCACTCAAAGATGGCGGACATGTCTACATTGTCGACTACAGCAAGCCCGATTTCCCCATCGTGGGCGATGTTCCCAACATCGGAAAGATTCTCCACGATGCCTTCCTCAACGAGGGTAAAGAGATCGGTCGTTACTACATGATCGCCTCGCAGGGAAGCGACGTGGTCGGTATCGTCGACTTCAAAACCAAAAAGCTGGCGGCCAAGGTCTACACCGGGCCCGGAACCAAGCCTCACCCCGGTCAGGGAAGCTCCTGGTTCAACAAAGAGTACGGTCAGCTCAACGCTACGGTCAGCATGAACGTGGGTAATGTCGTCATCTGGGACATGAACTGGGATGTCGTGGCCAACGTACCCACCGCAGGCGGTGGACTCTTCGTCGGTACCAGCAAGGATACTCCCTACATCTGGGCAGACTGTGTTCTGGGTGGACCCGACAACTACAACAAGGTCTACCTGATCAACAAAGAGACCCTCGAAACCGATCGGATCATCGAAGTGGGCAAAGAGAAGGGTCGTCTGATCGATGCTCATAGCGGTAAAGTGCTGCAGGAGTGGGATGCAACCCAGTACGCCAATGCCGGCGGCAAAGAGGTCGACTCCAAGATCTCCAAAGAGAAGCTGGTCACCTACACCGACAAGCCTGGCAAGAAAGTGGCCAAGCCTGTTCAGCCCCGCCTGCTCCATGCTGAGCCGGCCAACCATGGTAAGTGGACCTTCATCTCCGAGTGGACCACCGGTCGGATCGGTATCTACAATGCCAAAACCGGTGAGTTCATCAAGTACATCTATAACCTGACCACGCCTACCTTCACCTATTCGGTAGAGCATCGTCAGCACATTCCCGGCGCCTGATGCCGGCTGCCTCCCGCAGAGGGGGGTGGTTTATTCAAACGCTCATGAGAGTATTTGAATAAACTACCGAGGCCTTCAGTGAAAAATATTTTCTTCCTGCTGATTCTTGTTTCCTGCTATCTCAATGCCAAGTATCTGGACAATCACTCCTGCAAAGAGTGCCATGAGGCGATCTACGAGGAGTTCCAGGAGTCGGCGAATGCCCGAAGTTACTTCAGCGATGAACTGCATAGAAAGATCGCACAGAAAGCGGATCCGAAGCGCTACGAGTGTGCACCCTGCCATATGCCGGCGGCGGACAATGTCACTGAGCTTGTAAACGGTGAAGCGCAACCTGACGAGAAAGACAAACGTCAACATGAGGGAGTCTCCTGTTATTTCTGTCACACCATCGCCTACGTCAAGGAGGCGCATCGCTTCAACATCAACCTGCCGGCACGTCAGGCGAAGGGATATAAACCCTCCTTTTTCGGATCACTCTTCAATCCGGATGAGAGCGACAAGCACTCCTCTCTGAAGAGTCCGATCTACCGGGACAACGCCTGCAAAGGGTGTCACAGTCACAAGGTCAACGAAAACAATGTAACGGTATTTCGAGCGATGAGGCCGGGTGACAGAAGCGTAGGGTGTGTGCGGTGCCACATGCCCAAAGTAACGGGTGGGGT
>JALWPZ010000092.1 GCA_026994745.1 Campylobacteraceae bacterium
CCCCGATCGGAGCTATCGGGTGGTCAATCAATTGAAGGTCACCTCCAAGGGGTGCCGGGGACGCTACTCCTGGCCCCGAGTGAAGATCCGCAAGGAGGGGGAGGTGCCGACGGTGACCCTCTCGGGCGTTCTCTCGAAGCATTGCAGCCCCCGGACCATCAAGAACGTGCTCAGCCATCCCTACTACGGTTTCTATTACTCGATGGTGGAGGAGATGAAGCGGCAGGGCATCGAGTACGGGGGCAGGCTGCGTCTGGCCAAGCTTCCTGCCGATGCCCGCCCCCTGATGACCCACTACTCCCAGCCACTGCTGAAGATCCTGGCCAAGACCAACAAAAAGTCCAACAACCTTTATGCCCGGCACATTTTCCTGCTGCTGGGGGCGAAACGCTATGGCGCTCCGGCGACGGAGGAGAAGGGCCGTCGGGCGGTACGGGAGATCCTGAAAGAGCGCGGGATCTGGGATGAACGGACGGTCCTGGACAATGGCTGCGGACTCTCCCGCAGAAGCCGAACGACGGCCCACGCCCTGCATCTTTTGCTGCAGGACGCCTACCACCGCTACGCCTGGGATTGGTTCTCCACCCTGGCCATCGCCGGGGTCGACGGGACCATCAAGCGACGGTTCCGGAACACCCCGGTGCGCAAACGGGCCTGGATGAAGACCGGAACCCTCAAGGATGCCAAGAACATCGCCGGATACGTCAAGGGCCGCAGCGGTCGATTCTATACCGTGGTGATCCTCTACAATGGTCCGGAGCGCTGGAAAGGGAGTCTGCTGGAGAATCAGATCCTGGAGTGGATCGTCAAAACGAAGTGAGGAGTTAGGAGTTAGAAATTAGGAATTAGGAATTAGAAATTGTGTTCATCCAATTTCTAGTTACTAGTTACTAGTTACTAGTTTCTGGTTTCTAATATTCTCCAATAAGGAGAACCATGCAATTCGAGACCTACCCTTTCGAAAAACTGACGCAGCTGCTGGCGAACGTCGAACCCGATCCTAGGTATGCGCCCATGAGCCTGACCATCGGGGAGCCCCAGTTCGAGACACCGGAGTTCATCCGACAGGAGCTCTGCGCCTCGGCGGAACTGCTGAACAAATATCCGAAAACCGCGGGAGAGGAGTCTCTGAAACGCTCGATGCTCTCCTACCTGCAGCAGCGCTTCGGGCTGGAGCTGGCCATGGATCAGTTGATCCCCAGCTTCGGGACCCGGGAGCTGCTCTTCAATTTCCCCCAGTTCTGGCTGCACGATCGGGAGGACCCGGTGATGGCCTTCCCCAATCCCTTCTATCAGATCTACGAAGGGGCGGCCATCGCCAGTCGGGCCGGGATCGTCCATCTGAACCTGACGCCGGAGAACGGCTTTCAGCCCCCGATGAACGAGGAGCTCGATCGGTGCGATCTGGTGATCCTCAACACCCCCAACAATCCCACCGCATCGGTGATGCCCTTCGAGACGATGCAGGAGTGGGTACGTCTGGCTCTGAAACACGATTTCCTGCTCCTCAACGACGAGTGTTACATCGATCTCTGGCTGGAGGAGCCGTTGCCCTCCCTGCTGGAGGCGAGCGTCGCCGCCGGCAATCCGGAGTTCCGCAACGTTCTGGTGATCAACTCCGTCTCCAAGCGCTCCAGCGCGCCGGGGCTCCGCAGCGGTTTCGTGGCCGGGGATCGGGAGGTGCTGCGGGAGTATCTGCGTTACCGCACCTACGTGGGATGCGCTTCGCCCCTGCCCCTGCAAAAAGCGGCGGCTGTCGCCTGGGAGGACCAGGAGCATGTGGAGGGTTTCCGTAAGAAGTATCGTCGGAACTTTCGTCTGGCCGAGGAGATCCTGGGGCTCAAGGCCCCCAAGGCGACCTTCTACATCTGGATGGAGGTGGGAGAGGAGTTGGCCTTCACCCGGGAACTCTATCGCCGCTACAACCTCAAGGTTTTGCCCGGTTCCTTCCTGGGACGGGAGGGGATCGGCAGAGGCTATGTCCGCCTGGCCCTGGTCTACGAAGAGGAGCCGATGCGCGACGCCCTGGAGAGGTTGGCCGATTTTCGGCGGGAATTCGAAAGTAACGAACATGGAAAGGAATGAAATGAATCAGGAACGAGGGCAGGAAGAGGAGATCGATCTGGAGGCATTGAAGAGAGACCCCCAGTTTCAGGAGAACCTGAAGCGGCTGGAGGAGGAGATGAAGGCGGAGCGCTCCATCGCCAAGGGGTATCAGCTTCTGGATGCCCGGCTATTGATGGAGGAAGGGCAGGAGAGCATCGACGAGATTTTCACCTTCATCGTCAACGAAGCTTTCGACCGTCTGGCCCAAACCCTCAGCGAAGAACGGAAGTTCGACATGAGCGACCCCGAGCAGTGGGCGACTGCCCGGGCGATCTACGAGCATGGGATCCAGCGCTACAGTGAAGGGGATACGAAGGGGGCCAAGGAGATCTTTCTGATCCTCTACTACCTGATCACCGAAGAGGAGTTGCGGGACGCCATGATGATCCACGCCGCCTCGGTGATGGCGGGGCACGACTTCGACAGTTTCATCGAGAATCTGGCTGACGTCAAAGCGATCAACCCCAATGACGCCACCGCGTTCTTCATCACCAACTTCGTCCAGCCCCATGACATTCTCCTGCAGATGTTCGCCAAAGAGGTGAAGGAGGGGGAGGAGTTGCTTCGGAAGATGGAGGAGAACAGCAAGTCTTCGAGTGAGGAGTGAGGAGTGAGGAGTGAAGAATTTTGGGGCGTTGCTCTGCAACGCGATTTTTTTGGAGGCGGGAATTCATTCCCGCAATGCGGGGCGATCGCCCCGCTCCCAATAACCAATAACCAATACACCAATAACGCTGCCTTCGGCAGCATGCCGGAGGCACTATGAGAATCCACTTCATCGGCATCGGGGGGATCGGGCTTTCGGCCCTGGCGAAGTTTTTGGCGGGGCAGGGGCATACGATCAGCGGCAGCGACATGCGCCAGAGCGAGATCACCGACGATCTGGCCCTCAACTACGGGGCGAAGATCACGATCCCCCACCATCCCGACGCGGTGGAGGGGGCGGACCGGGTGATCTACTCGGCGGCGGTGCGGCCCAGCAACGTGGAGTATCAGCGGGCCAAAGAGCTGGGGATCGAGCTGCTCAGCCGCAAGGAGGCCCTCAAGTTCATTCTGGGGGACAAGGAGGTCTACGCCGTGGGCGGGGCCCACGGCAAGAGCACTACCTCGGCGATGTTGGCGGCCCTGTTGCCCGAGACCAACGCCCTCATCGGCGCCATCAGCAAGGAGTTCGGCTCCAACGTCCGCAGCGCTCCCAACGATCGGGTGGTCTTCGAAGCCGACGAGAGTGACGAGAGCTTCCTCAATTCCCATCCCCATCTGGCCATCGTCACCAACGTCGAGCCCGAGCATATGGAGTATTACGAATACGACGAGGAGCGCTTCTACAACGCCTATCGGAAATTCCTGGAGTTGGCGGAGATCCGGGTCCTCAACGGAGAGGATCCCTTTCTGGCATCTTTGGAGATGGAGGCGGTGCGTCTTTTCCCCTCCAAGGATCTGCGGAACATTCAATACGTGTTGGTGGAGGGGGAACCCCATACCCGTTTCGAGCTCCGGGATCTGGGGAGCTTCGAGGTCTTCGGCTTCGGAGAGCACATCGCCCTGGACGCGGCATTGGCGATCCTGGCGGCCATGGAGCTGGGGGAGGAGCCCGAAACCCTTCGAGAGCGCCTACGCAATTATCGGGGGATCAAGAAGCGTTTCGACATCATCCAGAACGACGAGTACTGCGTCGTTATCGACGACTATGGCCACCACCCCACGGAGATCAGGGCGACCCTACAGGCGCTGAAGACCTTCCGGCAGATGCGGGACCTTCCACGGCTCAAGGCGATCTGGCAACCCCACAAATACACCCGGACCCTGGACAACCTCAAAAGTTTCGTGGAGTGTTTCGAGGGGGTGGACGAACTGGTGATCCTGCCCATCTGGTCCGCCGGAGAGATCGAAATCCCCATCGACCTCAAAGGGGCCTTCAGCCGGTACGAGCCCATCATGGCCCACCGGGTTACCCGGGAGGACGGTGTGGTCAAGATCCTGGACGAAAAGGGGCAGACGATCCGGGAGCTCCGGGAAGGGCTGATCGCCGCCTTCGGGGCGGGGGATATCACCTATCAGATTCGAGGAGAACGGTGATACGAACGAGGAGTGAGGAGCGAGGAGTGAGGAACCGAAGGTCATTGGCCATTGGTTATTGGTCATTGGGAGTTCCTTCGTTGCAGTCGCAAGTAATGTCGTCTGCAACGACGTTATCGGTATATGGGTGTATTGGTATATTGGGAAAAGGCGTTGCGAAGCAACGCATACCGAAATTACTAACTGCTAACTACTCACTTCTCACGAAAAAAAATCTACCCACTACCCACTACTCACTACCCACTTTCTCTGGAGTGCAGTCATGAGCCGCTCTCTCCCCGAAAAACTCGACCTGACAGAGTATCTGGATCGCTTCTTTTCCTTTCTCGCCCGGCCCAAGCCGGTGGCGATGGAGGGGGATATCCATCAGCACTACCGTTTCTTGCAGGCGTTGGGCAAGGCAGAGATCCCCGAGCCGCCCGAGATGCCCGAGCTGGAGGATCGCCTGATGCGGCTCTCCAAGCAGGCGGTGCTGGGGCTGGAGGAGATCTTCGATGTCGTGCGGATGCTGCGTTACTTCAACCGCCTGCGGGCCCTGGGGCTTCCCGAACCTGCGGGGAGCTGGATCGCGGAGATCGAAGTGCCCGGGGAGGTGGCCGAGATCGGAAGCTACTT
Organism: Campylobacteraceae bacterium; assembly: GCA_026994745.1. Lineage (GTDB taxonomy): Bacteria > Campylobacterota > Campylobacteria > Campylobacterales > Sulfurovaceae > Nitratifractor. The sequence continues at coordinate 4,801 of JALWPZ010000092.1, forward strand.
CACCGACGAGGGGGAGCTCAACCCGGAAAAGGAGCCGGAGCTGCTGGACATCTCCGAGGCGCTGCGGCGCAACCGGGAAGCGATCCGGGAGACCCTCTATGGCCTGACCCGTTCCGAGCGGCTTCGGGAGTACCTGGTGGATCAGCAGCTGCACCTGCAAAACGGCGAAGAGACCCTGCTGGTGAGAGGAGGCTTCTCCTCGGTGCTCAAGGCGACGGTGGTGGGGCGCAGCTCCGGAGGCTTCTTCTACGTCCTGCCCGAAAAGGTGCGCAGCCTCAAAGAGCGGGAATCGGAGCTGCTGAGCCGTCGGGAGGCGATCCACTGGCGCTACGCCCGGGAGTTCTCCGAGACACTGCATCGCTGGGAACGTTTCCTGCGCTATCTGGATCGGCAGTTCGACCGCTTCGACCACTACCAAGCCCGGGTACGTTTCGCCAAAAGCCGGGACTACGAATTCGTTCTGCCGGGCAGGGGGCGGGAGGTGATCCTGCGGGACTTCGCCCACCCGGCCCTGGAGAATCCGGTGCCCATCAGCATCGACGTGGCCAAGCCCATCGTCCTGGTCACCGGGGTCAACGCGGGAGGAAAGACGATGCTGCTCAAATCGATCCTCTCGGCGGTCTGGATGAGCAAATATCTGCTCCCGTTCCGCTGCAAAGCTTCCGAGACCCGCATCGGCCACTACAAGCGCATCGAAGCGATCATCGACGATCCCCAATCGGTCAGGAACGACATCTCCACCTTCGCGGGGCGGATGCTGGAGTTTTCCAAACTCTTTCGGGAGCGGGACGCCCTGGTCGGCATCGACGAGATCGAGCTGGGGACCGATGCCGACGAGGCGGCGAGCCTCTTTCGGGTTCTGCTGGAGGAGTTGCGCAAGCGGGAGATCACCTTCGTGGTGACCACCCACCACAAACGGCTGGCCTCTTTGATGGCGGGGGAGGAGGAGGTGGAGCTGGTCGCCGCCCTCTACGACGAGGAGAAGCGCCGGCCCACCTATACCTTCTTGCAGGGTAGCATCGGCAAGAGTTACGCCTTCGAAACTGCCGAGCGCTACGGGATCCCCCGCAACATCGTCGAAAAGGCCCGGGAGTATTTCGGGGAGGACAAGGAGCGGCTCAACGAGCTCATCGAGCAGTCGACCCGCCTGGAGGCCGAAATGCGCCGGAGGATCGAGGAGTTGGAGCGCAGCACCGAAGAGCTGCGCAAGAAAGAGGAGCGGCTCTCCAGCCTGGAAGAGAAGATGCGTGAGGAGCAACGCAAAGTCCTGGCGACTTTGGAGAACCGCTACAACGCGGCGACCAAGCGGGCCCTGGCGGCGCTGAAGAAGGCGGAGAACGCCGAGGCACGCCAACTGCTCAACGAAGCCCACCGCCACAAATCCCAGGCCCGGGTCAAGGAGAAGGAGACGGCACTGCCGGAGCTGAAGGTGGGGGACCGGGTCAAATACCGCTCCCACAGCGCCGAGATCGTTTCCCTGAAAGAGAAGGAGGCGATGATCTCCGTCGACGGGATGAAGATGCGCGTCCCCCTCAAAGAGCTGCGACCCGCCCCCCTGACCCCCAAAGCCAAAGTCCCCAAGCCCAAGGCGAGCACCGGGGTGAAGGTGGAAAAG
>JALWPZ010000093.1 GCA_026994745.1 Campylobacteraceae bacterium
CAAGCCAATTCAAACCCCCAATTCAAATCATAAGTGCAATTTTCGATCAAAGAGGTCGTAAGAGAGGGTTAACTGGTACTCAGCTATCCTTTTCTTCGACCAAAAAGAGAGGAGATCGCATGAGCTACAAGCAGTTAACCCTGCAGCAACGATACCATATTTCAGCTTTTCGTAAGTGCGGGTACACACAGAAGGAAATCGCCAAAGAGTTGGGAGTTTCCCCTTCGACGATCAGTCGGGAGTTGCGGAGGAACGTGAATCTGGATGGGCAATACCATCCCGAGTACGCTGCAAGTGAGACGAAGCTTCGTCACCAGCAGAAGCGGAAACATACCGTAATGACTCCAGCGATCGAGCGGTATATCCGCAGCAAGCTCAAAGAGGAGTGGTCCCCGGAGCAGATCGCCGGAAGGATGTGGAAAGAGAAAGCCCGGAAGATCTCCCATGAGACGATCTATCGCTTCATTTATCGTAACAAGGCCAATGGAGGGAAGCTCTACGGATATTTGCGTCACAAGAACAAGAAGTATCACCGACGTTCCTCTTCGAAAGATCAACGGGGGAAGATCCCCGGAAGAGTGGGGATCGAGCACCGGCCCAAGGTAGTAGAGAAGAAGCGCAGGATCGGAGACTGGGAGATCGATACCGTCATCGGCAAAGGACACCGGGGAGTGTTGCTCACCATTGTGGATCGGAAATCCAAATTCACCCTGATCGGCCACTGCCAAAGTAAGGAGGCCCGGGAGGTCACCCAGGTGACCCTCCGACTGATGGAACCCCTGAAGCAGGTGATCCATACGATCACCAGCGACAATGGAAAAGAGTTCGCCCAGCATCAAAGGATCTCTGAGAAACTCGACAGCGGCTTTTACTTCGCCAATCCCTATCACTCCTGGGAGCGGGGACTCAACGAACATACCAACGGGCTGATCCGACAGTATCTTCCCAAGAATCGAGAACTATACAATGTCAGCAAACGGGAATTGGCCATGATCCAGAATCGGCTCAATCACCGACCACGAAAGGTCCTGGGATACAAAACTCCCTATGAAGTCTTTATGGGTGAATTTCTGAAGGTGGTTTCGGCATGATTAGAGATGGAAATTGCACTTATAGTGTGAATGGGCCCACCAAATGACAAAGTTCTTTTTCATCTCTTAATGGGAAGATCTCCAGGTCGTCGAGGAGCATACGGTCGGAAGGGAAGTTCAGAACCAGGCGTTTGGTACGGTCAATGAGATTGCCTACCCCTGTCCGACAGATCTTCTCTTCCGCTTCCTGAACATCCAGGTCGTCCCAGCATGGAAGAGCCTTATCGGTCTTCTGCTGATAGAAAGAGAGGATCCGCAGCTTTCTAGTGAACTTGGGAGCAATGGTCCCTCGTTCCCATTTGCTCAGGGTAGAGTTATTGAGCCCGTCGAAGAGGTCGCTGTCGAAGAGATAGAGTTCGTGCACCAGTTGATCCTGCGTCCATCCAAGGTGTTCACGGCACGCTTTTAGGTACTGGGCGAACTGCACAATGCGCCATCCTGTTT
>JALWPZ010000094.1 GCA_026994745.1 Campylobacteraceae bacterium
TGTCTTTTTCCGCCTCTACGATATCAAAAAGCCGTCCATCATCGGACGGATCGACCGGGAAACCAAAGGCGGTATCGGTGTCATGGGTGACGACATCATCGCCGGCGCCGCCGCGGGGATCACGGCGGCGGTCGTATGGCAGGGGATATTGCAGTTGATGTAGGATGAAGGATGGAAAATGGAGGATGATTTTTTGAAAACGCGCGCGCCTCAATCCGAACGAAGCGCCTCCGCGATCAGCTCGATCGGGTTCTTGAACTCCGTCTTCACATCGGCCTGGTGCAGGGAATTGTTGATCTGCATCCGGCACGCCGAGCACTCGGCGCTGACGATCTGCGCGCCGCTGGCTTCGATCATCGCGGCTTTGGGTTTGCCCGCCGCTTCGGCGAAATGGTACTTCTCCGTCTGCATCGTCACCCCGCCGAAACCGCAGCAGCGGTTGGGGTCGCTCATCTCTTTGATCTCGTAGGTCTGGCCGATCAGTTTCCGCGGCTCCTCGTAAATCCCCTGCATCTTTCGCGCATGGCAGGGGTCGTGATAGGTCACCGTCACGTCGCTGCGCCCTTTTGACGCCAGCAGCTCGGAGAGGTTCGTATGGTTTTGCAGCCACTCCGTCGCCATGAAGATCTTCGACTTCAATTTGACCGCCCGCGCCTTCCACTCCGGCTGGTCGTGGAAATAGTGCTCGTAATCGACCTTGAGCATCGCCGAACAGGTCGCCTCGGGGACGATGATCGCCTCGACCTCGTCGATAAAGCTCTCGAAATACTCGATATTTTTCTTGGCGTTGTGATCGACCGTGCCGAAGTCACCGGTAAAATACGCCGGCGCCCCGCAGCACAGCTGCTTTTTCGGGATGAAGGCGTCGATCTGAAGCGCTTCGAGGATCTCCATCAGTCCCTTGCCGATGCCCGTGTAGTTGTAGTTGCCGAGGCAGCCGATAAAAATGGCGACCCTGCGCTTTCCGCCGTTGTCCGTCATCTCCGGATAGCTGTTGAGAAAAGACTTTTTGCCCATCGCCGGCAGCAGGCGCTCTTTTTTGATCAGCGGCAGCGAAAAGCGCGGCTGCATGGAGTCGATATCGGCACGGATCTTGAAACCGCAGGTCTGAAACGCGTAGCCCGTCTTCATCAGCAGATCCATCGTCTTTCGGTGGCGCAGCAGGTAGAAAAACGCCTTTTTGAACCAGGCCAGACCGAACTTGTCGGCGATATCGGCGCGTACCTGCTCGATCACCATATCCGTCGGCAGCGACTTGGGACAGACCTCGACGCAGTTGGTGCACAGAAAACAGCTCTCGAAGATATCCTTGGCCGTCTTGTCCAGCTCCAGCTGGCCGTTCTGATACGCGCCGAGCAGGTCGATAAATCCCCGCGGACTCGTCACCTCGTCGGCGTTGACGTTGTGAATGGTACACACGGGAATGCATTTGCCGCACTTGATGCAGGCGTCACTGGTTTCGCGGTAGTTGAAAATATCGTTGGTTTCGGGGATACTCACAAAATTTTCTTTTTGTTGGAATGGATTGGACTGT
>JALWPZ010000095.1 GCA_026994745.1 Campylobacteraceae bacterium
CGTGGATCCGCTCCGCCAAAAGCCGATACCCCTGGGCGTTCGGATGGACGGGATCGCTGAGGAGCTCCCTGCGCCCCAGGATCTCCGTCAAAACCCCCTCCAACAATGGCACATCCAGCTCTTCGGCCAGCTCCCGATAGAGCGGCACGGGGCGCAAGGAGATCAAGCCGAACTCGGGGACCGAGAGCAGAAGCAACTCCGAGCCGCTCCGCCGGATCTTCCCGATCGTCTCCCTGAGGTGCTTGCGAAGCGCCTCCCGATCCAAGCGTCGCAGAATGTCGTTGCCCCCCAGGCAGAGGATCGTCAACTCCGGTTTGACCCGCTTCAGGACCCTGTCGATGCGTCGTAGGCCCTCGGCGCTGGTCTCTCCATTGACACCCGCATTGATAACGCGTAACCCGACTAGCCGTTCCAGGACGGCTGGATAACTCTCTCTAGTGGGGTCCTCCGTACCGTAGCCATAGGTCAGGCTGTCTCCGAAGGCCAGGATCGGCCCATGGGTCAGTGCTCTCTTCTTCACAGCTTCCCCTCCCTTCTTCCCAAAGATCACAAGACCCAGCAGGATCAGCGACGCCGCAACGATCTTCCGCACATTCGACTCCTTTTCCCGGATTCTATCCTATGTCAACCCGGATGAAAAGCTTGGCAAGGGGCTTTATGTTATGATTGACAAAACTGTCAAGGGAGTGTCGGGGAATGGAGAACCTCATCAAACCGGTGGATTATGCGGCCAAAATGGGAATTTCCCGCCAGGCGGTCTATGCGAAGATCAAGAAAGGGCTCCTTCCCTCCCGGAACGTGGGAGGGAAGATCTACATCGTGCTGGAAGAGGAGGAGGCGAAACGGGAAGGGGGCAATGAACCCAGCCTCGAGTCCCAAAGCGCAGAAAAGCTCCTGGAGGCCAAGGACGAAACCATCGCCGTCCTCAAGGAGACGATCCGGGACCTCAAGGAGACCAACCGGATGATCACCACAACCCTGCGCAGCGAAGTGGAGCTTCTCAAAGAGGCTTTCGGAGAGATGAAGACCCTCTACGCCGCACAGATCGAGCATATCCGGCAGGAGGAACCCGCCCGGATCCCCCTGGCGGAGATCGAAGAGGAAACGGGCGCCGAAAGGAACGAAACACTAGAGGGAGAGAAGAGCGACTCCCGGAACACCCAATCGAAAAAGGAAGAGGAGTTCATCAGCCTGGAGCGCTTTCTGGAAGAGCAGGGGATCCGGAAAAAGAGTCTGAAGAAACGGCTCAAATCCCTGGCCAGAGAGCAGATGGAAAAAGGAAAGAGGGGGGTCCGTTCCAGGAATGGATCGATCGAACTTTCCAGTGCGAAGGCGGCGAAGATCCTCGAGAAGGCACTGAAGAAGAAAGCATAGCCCTCCGATAAAAAATGTCATTCGCTACGCTGTCATTTTCCGCGATCTACACTCATCGGAGAGATTGGAAGATAAAATGGCTTTAGATGATGATTAAGAAAAAAAACAGCATCCGTTGATATTATATTGATATCGATTATCATTATAAGGC
>JALWPZ010000096.1 GCA_026994745.1 Campylobacteraceae bacterium
GATCCAAATCGTGCGGGGGGCAGGGAGTGTGTAGTGGGTGGTGCGCAACGGGTAGAGGGGGTGCTCTTTCCCCCAATCTTCGCTTTGTTTTCGGAGCTTTTCACTGAGAAAAAGGTCGTACTCGCTGACGGGGTTCTTCGCTTTGGCGAGGAGGGGACTGTCGGGGCGGATGCTGGGGGTGAGGATCTCCAAGAGGCTGTGATTGGGATCGAACTCCTCGGCGGGGTGGATGCGGTTGCCCGCTTCATCCTCCCAACTCTTTTCGCAACGTTCGTCGTAGAAGTCGAAACCGCCACCCAGGAGTTTGGCGATGGCTCGGGTGGTTTTGCCGTAACCGAACAAGGAAATTTTCATTGAACATTTCCTTGGTGAATGGTGAATGGTGAATGATGAACGGTTTGCGTTGTTCCACAACTATCTTTTTGAACGAGGAGTGAGGAGTGAGAAACCGAATTATTAACTAGTAACGAGGAACTAGTAACTAGTAACCGGAATTCAGATACAAGTGAGCAGTGAGCAGTGAGCAGTTTCGGTATTCGTTGCTTTACAATGAGTTTTTTCAAACGATAAACGGCAAACGACAAAGGACGAAAAGCGCCGTAGGCGTTCCCAATGACCAATGACCAATGACCAATGACACTTCTTTTGCGACTTGCGACTTGCGACTTGCGACGTTTCATCACCGGATCTTCAGCGTAATCAGCGCGACGAGGTTCGCGATGAAGGCGATCATCCAGAAGCGGACGATGATCTTGTTCTCGGGCCAATTCTTCATTTCGAAGTGGTGGTGGATGGGGGCCATGAGGAAGATCCGTTTCTGGCGGATCTTCCAACTCCCCACCTGGAGGATCACCGAGACGGTTTCGATGACGAAGATGATCCCGATGAGGATCAGAAGGATTTCACTCTTTCCTAGGATCGCCAGATAGGCGAGAAAGGCCCCCACGGAGAGGGAGCCGGTATCCCCCATGAAGATCTCCGCCGGATAACAGTTGTACCAGAGAAAGCCCAGCAGCCCGCCGGCCAGGGCGGCGGCGACGATGGTCACTTCGCCCACCCCGGGGATGTAGGGCCAGAAGAGGTAGCGGGAAAAGATGGCGTGGCCGGTGACATAGAGGATCGCTCCCAGGGTTCCCAGGGCGATGACGCTGGGGACCGTGGCCAAGCCATCCAAGCCGTCGGTGAGGTTGACGGCGTTGGAGGTGGCGATCATCACCAGGACCCAGAAAGGCACGGCGAAGATCCCCATGTCGAAGAGCGGCTTCTTATAGAAAGGGATATAGAATTCCGTGGAGAATCCTGCCCCGTAGACCAAAAGAAGGGAGACCAGGGTCGCTACGGCGATGAGACGACCCATCTTCGCCTTGGCGGTGAGGCCCTGAAGGTTGTCACCGCTGAGGACCTTGCCCAGGTCGTCCTTGAGTCCCACGGCGGCGAAGCCCACGAGGGTCAGCAGCCCCCCCAGGACGTAGAGATTGTGCAGCTTCGCGGTAAAGAGAGTGGCGATGACCGCCGCAAAGACGAAGATGGCGCCTCCCATGGTGGGGGTGGCCTGCTTCAGTTCATGGGCGGGGACATATTTGTTGATGGGTTGATTGGCTTTGCGGGCCCGGGCCCAGGCGATGTATCGGGGAAGGAGAAAGAGGGTCAGGCCGAAGGCGATGAAAAACGAGATGCCGGCACGGACCGAAATGTAGTAGAAGAGATTGATACCGAAGAGCTGATGGAAGTAATAGAGCATACACCCTCTTTCGTTGCAGGATTCCGATGGAAAATTGTCGAGCGTTAACTCTCAGGAAGCGTTATTTTACTACAATAAGATAAAACTCATTTCAGAGACGGAGTGGTTGTCGTATGCAAAAAAAGACTCTTTTGATCATTACCGACGGAATCGGCTACAAACCCGATAGCAAAGCCAACGCCTTCGAGGCGGCGAAGACCCCCACCTACGATCGGCTCTTCCGGGAGGTGCCCCATACCCTGATCTCCACCCACGGCTTGAGCGTGGGGTTGCCCGAAGGGCAGATGGGGAACTCGGAAGTGGGCCATATGACCATCGGAAGCGGCCGGGTGCTCTATCAGGACCTGGTGAAGATCTCTCTGGCCCTGAAGGATGGATCCCTGGTCGAGAACCCGGCCCTGCTGGAGACGGTGGAGAAGAGCGATGACATGCACATTATCGGGCTCATGAGCGATGGAGGGGTCCACTCCCATCTGGAGCACATTCTGGGCCTGGCCAAAATCCTCGAGGAGAAGGGCAAGAGGGTCTGGCTCCATCTCATCACCGATGGCCGGGACGTTTCTCCTACCTCCGCGCCGGTCTATCTGGAGAAGGTGGAAGAGGTTCTGAGCGAGAGGATCCGCATCGCCACTCTGGGAGGGCGCTTCTATACCATGGACCGGGACAACCGCTGGGAGCGGGTGGAGAAGGGATACCGCGCGATCGCGGAAGCGGAGCCGAAGACCCACTATTCTCCCGTCGAGTATGTGCTGAAGAGTTACGACGAGGGTGTGACCGACGAATTCATCCTGCCCACCGCCTTCGAGGGCTACGAAGGGATGCGGGACGGTGACGGGGTGATCGTCGCCAATTTCCGTTCCGACCGGGTGCGGGAGATCACGACGGCGCTGGGGGATCCCGACTTCGACAAATTCGAGCGCAAGCTCCTGAAACTACACATCGCGACGATGACCCAGTACGACGCCGGCTTTCCCTATCCGGTGCTCTTCCCCAAAGAGGCGCCCGAAAACACCCTGGCGGAGGTGATCAGCCGGGCCGGCCTGCGGCAGTTGCATACCGCCGAGACGGAGAAATACGCCCATGTGACCTTTTTCTTCAATGGCGGGGTGGAAGAGCCGGTGGAGGGAGAGAGCCGGGTACTGATTCCCAGTCCCCAGGTGAAAACCTATGACCTCAAGCCCGAGATGAGCGCCCCGGAAGTGGGAGAGGCGGTCCGCAAAGCGATGAAAGAGGGCTACGACTTCATCGTCGTCAACTTCGCCAACGGCGACATGGTGGGGCACACCGGAAACTTCGAGGCGGCGGTCAAAGCCGTCGAGGCGGTGGATGCCGAGTTGGGTAAGATTTTTGACGAAGCGGAGAAGGATGGCTACAACGTGATCCTCACCTCCGACCACGGCAACTGCGAAGAGATGCTGGATGCCGAAGGAAACGTCCTGACCAATCATACGGTAGGGGATGTCTGGGCTTTCGTCAAAGCGCCGGGGGTGACGAAACTCGTCGAACATGGCGGCTTGAACAATATCGCGCCGACGGTGCTGGAGCTGATGGGATTGGAGAAACCCGAGGAGATGGACGAGTCGTTGATCGAGAAATAAGTTACGCCTTCCCTTTCTCCGCCTGGGCGATCAGGACCCCCTCCAGCAGTTTGTCGATGTCGCCGTCCAGGATGGCGTCGACGTTGGTGTAGGCTTCGCCGCTGCGGGTGTCCTTGACCTGCTGGTAGGGTTGCAGGACGTAGCTGCGGATCTGGTGGCCCCAGCCGATGTCGCTCTTTTCGATGCCGTCGATCTCCGCCTGCTTCTTGGCCATCTCGTATTCGTAGAGGCGGGATTTGAGCATCTTCATGGCGGCGGCCTTGTTCTTGTGCTGGGAGCGGTCGTTCTGGCACTGGACGACGATGCCGGTGGGTTCGTGGGTGATGCGGATGGCCGATTCGGTCTTGTTGACGTGTTGGCCGCCGGCGCCGCTGGCCCGGTAGGTGTCGATGCGGATATCCTTGTCCTCGATTTCGATCTCGATGTCGTCGTCGATCTCGGGGGAGACCATCACCGAGGTGAAGGAGGTGTGGCGCTTGGCGTTGGAGTCGAAGGGGCTGATCCGCACCAGACGGTGGATGCCGTTTTCGACCTTGAGGTAGCCGTAGGCGTTCTCCCCCTTGATGATGAAGCTCACATCCTTGATACCGGCCTCTTCCCCGGGCTGATAATCCAGTACCTCCACTTTGAAGCCGTGTCGTTCCGCCCAGCGCAGATACATCCGGTAGAGCATGCTGGCCCAATCCTGGCTCTCGGTCCCGCCGGCGCCGGGGTGGATGGTGACGATGGCGTTGGCGCTGTCGTGTTCGCCACTGAGCATGATGGCGATCTCCAGCTGCTGGATGTGCTCCTTGAGGCTCTCGGCATCCTCGTAGAGCATCTCCAGGGTCTCTTCGTCGTTCTCGCTCTTGGCCAGTTCGAAATACTCCCGGGCGTCGTCCAGGGCGGCCTTGGCCTCTTCGTATTTGTTGAGGGTCCGCTCCAGGCGGGTCTTCTCCTGGGAGGTTTTGGCGGCCTTCTCCGCGTCGCTCCAGAACTCGGGGTTCTGCTGCATCTCCTCGATCTCCTTCAGGCGGTTACGGATTTTGTCGGGCTGGACGATGTTGGTGATGTTCTCCATCTTGGTGCTCAGGCTCTTGAGCAGTTCGCCGTATTCGTAGGCATCCATCGAAAAGTTCCTTTTCAAATGAGGAATTAGGAATGAGGAGTTAGGAATTGTGGATGGCGATGCTGGGCATCGCTTTCTATAAAATATTTTTGGAGCATATCAAAAATCCGTTCTCCATTTCTAATTTCTAATTTCTAACTCCTAATTCCAAAGTTTTGGGGTAAGATTTTAGCAAAATTTATCGCAAGGCCGGGTCATGATCGTATCCAGAAGCTATGAAGAGTTCGCGGAACACCGGGATCGGATGGAGGGTTCCATCGGTTTCGTTCCCACCATGGGGGCGCTGCATGAGGGGCATCTCTCTTTGATCCGAAGGGCCCGGGAGGAGAACGAGCATGTCATCGTCTCGGTTTTCGTCAACCCGACCCAGTTTCTGGAGGGAGAGGATCTGGAAAAGTACCCCCGCCGGGAAGAGGCGGACCGCAAGATCTGTGAATTGGCGGGGGTGGATCTGCTCTACATGCCCACGGCCGACCAGATCTACGACGAGGACGAGCTCTGCATCGCGGCGCCGAAGGTCCGGGGGTATATCCTGGAAGGGGCCCGGCGCCCGGGGCACTTCGACGGGATGCTCCAGGTGGTGATGAAGCTGCTGAACCTGAGCCGGGCAGACCGGGCCTATTTCGGGATGAAGGATGCCCAGCAGCTGGTCCTGATCCAGCGAATGGTGCGGCACTATTTCATGAAGGTAGAGATCGTCCCCTGTCCCATCGTCCGGGACCCCGACGGTTTGGCGCTGAGCAGCCGAAACGTCTATCTGAGCGAGGAGGAGCGACGTAGGGCCCTGAGCATCTCCCGATCTCTGAAACGGGCGGGGAAAATGATCCAGGGCGGAGAGTATGAAGTCTCTCGGATCGTGGAGGCGATGGAGGGGACCTTGCGACCGGACGTGGACGAGCTGGAGTACATCGCCGTGGTGGATCGGGATTTCCGGCCCCTGGAGCGGATCGTGCCGGGAGAGAGCATCATCCTGGTCGCCGCGAAGGTCGGGAGTACCCGTTTGATCGACAACCTGTGGGTCTAAGAAGAGGGATGAGAGAAGAGTGAGGAGTGAAGAGTGAGGAGTTTTGGGGCACCGCACGGTGGTGCGTATGATGATCCGAAAATCGGGTCTTCATTGACGACGAGAAGCTTCGCTTCCTACGAATCCGGTTGATCCGCGATGTAGGCGTAGCCGGTCTCTTTTGTGACTATGACGCTGAACGAGTCGATGTCGGGATCGGCGAAGCCGAAGGTGATGTTGCAATCTTTGTTACTGACATAGTTTTTATAGGTGTTGGTGGTTGTCACGCTGGCGCCGATGATCCCACGGAAGGGTCTACCCAAATGATCGAAAGCGACGTGTAGAGCGGAGGAGCTCGTAGTACCTTGGCAATCATTGAAAGTGACGCTGCTGATTCCGTACTTTTTGCTGATGAAGATATTGGGGCTCTCGTCGGAATCGATCACCGCATTCCCGGATGACATATATTTGCCGTTGGCCGGATCGATGGCCGATTCGTTATGATCGATATCCGTGCCATGGTCCATATTGGACCCTATGATGTAATACCAATCGTTTCCGGAATGTTCGAATCGTATCATCCATAAGGTCTTCTGCCATTGCGTATCGAAAGGGTTGGTCTTGTCGTCCGTCAGGGCCAGATGTTGGGTATAGCGGATAGCGGCCAGCACGTTGTCGGCGGCCTCTTGACGCAGGTCCCGCTCGAAACGGGGAATAGCGAGGGCGGCGAGGATGCCGATGACGACGATGACCAGGACCAGTTCGATCATGGTGAAGGCGGGATTGTTTTTAACTATTCTTTTCATTTGTCGCCTCAAATCTTTTGGAGTGTTCTACGGTGGTAGGTGACATTTCGGTCACTTTGATCGGGATCGCTGTAGCGGACGAAGACATCCACCAGAATATTCAGAGGTGTATCGGTG
>JALWPZ010000097.1 GCA_026994745.1 Campylobacteraceae bacterium
CTGGGTAGTAGGTGTCAAAGGTCCTCCAACCCCGGGTCAAGAGATCGCCGACTCCATCCCCGTTGACATCCTGGCCCCCATCCAGCCACCAGAAGGGACAGCCCGCCGGGGATTCGGCCTGGGAGACTGGACCGAGGATCCACTGCTTCAAGAAATGACCGTCCTTGCCCGAGAAGAAACGAATCCAGCCGCTGCGCTCTGGGTTGCTGGCATTACAGTCATAGTTGAAAACTGCACTGGCCGCAAAATCCCCGATGCCGTCTCCGTCGAGATCACCCATGCCGGCTACACCACGACCAAAGTAGGGCCATAACAATTGCGGAGGAGGGGAATCGATGGCATAGAGCAACGCTCCCGAATTACCGGAAAAGACACTCAGGGAGTAGGGGTAGTTCACGGGAGTACCCGCAACATAGTCATTGTAGCCATCCCTATCCACATCACCCACAGAGGCCACCGCCATATTGGACGAGCTCAGAAAATGGTTACGGATCAGGTGCCCATCCGGCCCACCGACGATCCAGAGCTCTCCTTCAAGCTTCCACCCAGTAGCAAAATCATCGAAACCGTCACCATCCACGTCACCGAGAGGAGCGATGTAGTCGCCGAACCACCTTTCCGAGTACTTCGATCCGCTGATGTAGGTAATCAGATCACCCGTCATACCGCTCCAAACCCAGATCTCACCATCCGCGTTCAGGTACCCGCTGAGGTTGCTACCGCTGCAGTAGTCCGGCACGCCATCGCCGTCGAAATCACCGATCCCCTTGACGATCCACCAACCGATTTGGTGATGGAGTGGGCCGGAGTGCTCCCGAATGAACTCTCCGCTCGCGCCATCGACGACTAGCACAAACCCGCCGTATGGACCATGGGTATCGGTCCCCACAACGAAATCCAGCGTACCGTCGCCAGTCAGATCCCCCACCGGGGCCACGGAGTTCACTCTGTTCCCACTCACACGGCCCACGATCTCCATCAGCTGCTCCTGGGGGAAAGCCAAGGCAGAGAGCATCGCGAGTACCGGAATGAATACACTTCTTTTCACGGTCATTGTCCACACTTCCATCTGCCTCACTACTTCCCGTACATCCGGATTCCGCCATTCAAATCGGTGACGAGCAACTTTTTCTCGCCCGTATCCAAGGTCGTAAGAGCGACGCCCTGACAGGCACCCGGCGTTTGGACCAGGCCCCAATCCACCAAGATGTTCCCTCCCAGCACTTGCTTGGGATCGAACTGCAACACCTGAAAACCCGCCCGTCTCTGGGCCAGGTAGAGCATCGCGGTATCCCCATTCTCATAGTCGACCGCTATGTCGAAGAGGGGATTCGGCAATCCGTCGAAGGTGGAGTCGACCGTTTCCCAGGTGGCCAGGGGCGATGCACCGAGGCAGAGCAACAGTTTCGGTGTAAATTCTCACTCGGTGTCCATGCTGAGGTAGATGCGTCCGGTCTCCCACTCCTCTGAGATCTCGATCGCGACAGCGCTGACGAGTCGGAGCAGGGAGGCGGCG
>JALWPZ010000098.1 GCA_026994745.1 Campylobacteraceae bacterium
GCGTTGATGAAGACGACGTCGCGGAAACCGGTCTCGGTATCGAGGCTGAACATCACGCCGCTGGCGCCGATGTCGGAGCGGACCATCTTCATCACGACGACGCTCAGGTAGACCTTGGACCAGTCGAAATTGTTATCGTGTTTGTAGTGGAGGCTGCGGTCGGTGAAGTTGCTGGCGAGGCAGCGGCGGTAGGCGTCGATCAAAGCGTCGTCGCCTTTGATGTTGAGGTAGGTGTCGTTCTGCCCGGCGAAGGAGGCTTCGGGGCTGTCTTCGGCCGTTGCGGAGCTGCGGACCGCCATCGAGAGGCCGTCGCCGTACTCCTTCTGCAGCTCGCGATATCCGGCGAGGATCTCCTCTTTCAGGTCGGCGGGAACCTCCGCCTCTTCGATCAGCTTGCGGCAGGCGGCGCCGGCTTTCTGCAGAGCGTCCACATCGTCGTAATCCAGGTTGTCCAGGATCCCGTGGAGCTTCTCGTTGAGGCCGTTGGCCTCCAGGAGATGCCGATAGGCGGTCGCCGTCACGGCGAAACCGTTGGGGACCCGCACTCCTTCGCTTGTGAGGTTCCGATACATCTCTCCCAGAGAAGCATTCTTGCCCCCGACTTCGGGGACATCCTCGATTCCGATCTCTTTGAACCATTTGACGAACTGTGACATTTAAGACTCCTTCTTTGTTCCGGTGGAACTCTTTTTTGATTTCTTCTTACTGTTCGGTAACACCGTATTATAGATCTCATAGAGGTGGGTTTTTCGTTTAACATGCCATTTTTGAATACTTTTCCACGCATCTTCGGCACTGTCGACGATCTCGAAGATCTCCAGATCCTCGGGGGCGATCATCCCCTCGTCCACCAGAAACTCGAAATCGATGAGCCGTTCCCAATATTTTCGGCCCACCAGCACCACCGGCATCAACGGGGTCTTGCGGGTCTGCACCAGGGTCAGGATCTCGAAGAGCTCATCCAGGGTCCCGAAGCCGCCGGGGTAGGCCACCAGGGCGTGGGCCCGCTGGAAAAAGTGCAATTTCCGAATCGAGAAATAGTGGAACTGAAAACAGAGCTCCGGTGTGATATAGGGGTTGGGGAACTGTTCGTGGGGCAGATGGATGTTCAATCCGATGGTCTTGGCCCCCACGTCGTGAGCGCCCCGGTTGGCCGCCTCCATGATACCGGGGCCGCCGCCGGTCATCACCAACAGGCGGTTGTCCTGCGGTCCCTCGCCGGCATTGGACACCAGTCGCCCGAACTCCCGGGCGTCATCGTAGTAGCGGCTGTTCTCCACCATCCGCTCGGCGATGCGAAGTTCCCTCAGCAGCACCGGGTTGTCATGGTCTTTGGCCACTCTCTTCTGGATCCGCTCCAGTTCCGCCAGTGCGGTCTTCCGCTCCCGGATCCGGGCGCTTCCGAAGACGACGATGGTATGCTCCACTCCCGCTTCCCGCAGGGCCAGCTCCGCTTTGAGATAGTCCAGTTGCAGGCGGACCCCCCGGGTCTCGTCGCTTTTGAG
>JALWPZ010000099.1 GCA_026994745.1 Campylobacteraceae bacterium
TTCCAGAGCGGTGGTCAGAATCACCAGGACGCCGAGATAGCGCTTGCGCCCGAGAAAGCGCACGGAAGGGGGAGTGGTGCGATGCCGGCAACCCTCACGGGCACAACAGAAACTCAGGCGTGTCTGACAGGACGTGTCCAGGACCCTGCGGATGCCCTGTGGTTTGCGGGGGTAGCGGGCACTGTGCAGCACACCACCACAGGAACACCCCCCTGCCTGGACTTGCTCGGCTATCTCCTGGTCAATCCGGAACAGGAGCTGGTAAAAACTGGAATCGATGAGAAAGGCGTGACACACTTGATCTGTCTCTCTTTTTTCTTAGCGGAATTCAAGGAGACAGCCCCCTCGGATAATTTTCAAGTTATTTGAGGGGGTTTTTCTTTGTCCATCAGATAGCTTGGACAGAATATAGGGCGGACCCACCAGATATTTTGGCCACTCTCAGTAGTAGCGGTGGTTGCGGGGGTTGATCCAACGCCACATGGTCGCACACCTATAGATCACTCAGTAGCCGCATCCCCTGCACCACGCGCACCAGCTCAATGCCTCCAACGATCTCCCGGTAGAGCATCAGATAACGCCCAACGGGCAGATGATGGAAGTCCTCATCGATATCCGGACGTGCCTGCCCTAGCTTGGGATTCTCGGCGAGCAACCAGCCCCTCTCTTCGAAGGTATCGAGCAGCTTGTCAGCGGCGGCAGGATTGTCCTGGGCGATGTAGAGCCAGATATCTATCAGGTCCTCTTCGGCCTGGGCGGTCTTCAGGAAAACGGCCATGCTGGGGGCTACTGGTCGTTCTCAGCCAAGCGTTTCCGGGCGGCCTGCTTGATCTCCTCCATGGAGCCGTACCGGCCCTTGCCGCTCTCCACGCCTTCACGCCACATACCGCGCAGCTCCTCGATCTCCTGATCCATCAGGGCGCGTTTCCGGCGCCAGTCACGCAGTGCCTCGCGGATCACTTCGCTGCTGCTGGCATATTCGCCGCTCTTGACCGCCATGCGTACTTCCTTGGCCATTTCTGGTGTCAGGGCGATGCTGAGTTTTTCGACTGTAGCCATGGAGTACCTCTTGGAGAAAGTAGTAAAAATTACTACTAAGTAGTATAGCTCAAAGTTTGGTTGCTATACATTAGCTGCTAGCTTCCTGATCACTTGCTCTGATGCTCCCTAGTCCTCTTGAAAAAACATATCGAGAGCTTTTTTGGCTGCTTCCCTGGTGAGATGCACACTATTGCACCTCTTTTTGTAGTTGATCCATATCAGATAATCCTCCCACTCAGGATCAGTCTTATCCAGCATCCGAAACTCTACATTACCCAGCTTAACCGTGCTGCCGCGATTAATTAGCTCACCCTTTATCTCATGAAACTGTAGATGGCTACCAAAACCCGCGCCTATTTGGCGAACACCCCTGCCAGGACAAGATTGCCGAAGGTAACGGATGTCATCGGCGGATGCGCCAAGGGGAGTGACACCGGGGAGGGTATCGGGTAAAGAGGAAGGG
>JALWPZ010000100.1 GCA_026994745.1 Campylobacteraceae bacterium
GATCTACTTCACCCTGATCGCTTTGATCCTCTACTACTTCGGTTATCACTCCCCTCAACGCAAGGCGACCCACTTCGTGGAAAAAAACGAAAAGGGGATCGCCGTGACCCTGGCGGGCCCCAAGGCTACCGCTCCCAAACGGACGGCTCCTCCGAAGAAAAAGAGCGAAAAGAAGCGACACCCCAAACCCCGCAATGTCACCAGTGAAAAGAAGAGCAGACCCAAAAAGACTGCCAAGAAAAGTGCGCCGAAAAAGAAGCCCGATGCGAAACAACTCTTCAGCAAAGTGAAGCTTCCCTCCAAGACAGAGAAAAAAAGCGGAGGAGCGGAGGGGAGCAAAAAACGGGGAGAACAAAGCCTGAAAAAAAGCAAGTCTGAGCGGGGCGTGGAGAACGCCTATCTGGCCAAGGTGGAGGGGCTCCTCAAAGGGTGGCCCGCCCAGGCCAACTTCGCGGGGGAAGAGATCGACATTCGCCTCAAAATCTACCGCGACGGAACTTTCGACTACAAGATCCTCAAACTCTCGGGCAATCCCGACTTCAACCACGAACTGATCAATTATCTCAAGCAGCTGCAGCGTATCGGCTTCGGCCCCCACGAGCGCAAAAAACCCTACGAGATCGAAGTCAAGTTCATCGCCCACGATTAACTCCAGGAAAGCACTTCCTTGTTTACGCAATTGAGTGTTCTGAAAATCTCTCTTATTTGTTTTCAGAGGGATGAATCAATTCCTTTTCGGTTGTGGCATCTCACTCCACACAGAATACACACCGATTGTACTAGGATGGGGAATCTCAACAAAGGAGGAGAGAATGAAACAAGAAAAAATCGCGATGGGCGTGGCACTTTCATTGATGCTGACGGCCGGGGCCGCCTGGGCGGCCGGTGGCCAGGGAATGGGGCAGGGGACTGCTCCGGGAAACGGACCGATGCAGGGGAAGAAGATGATGACACCCCCCTTCGGCACTGCGGAGGATCAGAAATTCGCCAAGGAGCTCTGGTCCAAGCTAAAAGCGGAAGGTTACGACAAGGTCCATGGACATCTTTACGTCGGAGGGCCGCCCCACGGACAGGTCCGTGAGGTGGTCGAAGGGATCGTCGATGGCCGTCTGGTGATCTCCAAAAACAACTATTACGGCAAGGACATCACCATCGACAAGGTCCGGGCCAACCCCGGGAAGTATCTCAAGGCAGTCACCGTCATGGTCAAGCGTCCCGGCTACGACCCGGAGGACAAAGACTGGTTCTGGATCAAGTACGCTCCCGATGGAACCGTCATGAAGAACAAGAAGGGAATGGCACTGGCCGGACGGGTCGCCAAGGGCAAACCCATCGGCTGCATCTCCTGCCATCAGTCGGCTTCGGGAAGCGATTTTGTCTTTTCCCACAACAAAACGGTCAACGCCGAGGTAAGCTGGATCGGCGACAAAAGTATGATGTCGCAGTTTGATAAATTGATGAACCCGTAGGGGTTATCCCCAGGCGTTCATCAACGCTTTGAGTTTTTCGAAGAGTGTTTCGAAGTGCTCCTGCAGCGCAGGATCGACTTCCACCGAGTCGAGGATGCTTTCGAAGCCGATGGTCGCTAGGATTGTCTCTCCCCCCTCTTCGTAAATCGAGAGTCGGCAGGGGAGGTAGACGGAGATCTCCGGCAAAACGCTCAGCGCCGCCTGGGCACCGGCCGGATTGCAGAGCTCGTAGACGGTGATCTCCCGCTCGATGGGAAAGCCTTTGCCCTCCAGAATCGTTTTGAAATCGTAGGATCCCAGGACGCCGAATCCCACCTCTTTGGCCTTCTCGGCCAGTTGGCTCTCTATCACTTTTTTTCCGATTCCACTTTTGACTTTGTAGATCATTTTTTTCCTTTTATAGAAGATTATCGAGAGTGTAAAAGTTCTTTGTGTATTGGCACTACACAAAAGGGGATTACACTGACGGAATCATACACAGAAAGGATCAATCATGGGATACGGATACGGAATGGGATGGGGAATGGGTTTTGGATGGATCGTGCCTCTGCTGATCCTTGGAGGGATCTTCTGGTTCCTGGCGGGTAGAGGCAGCGAGAGAAAAGCTGTAGAGAAAGATGCCGAAACAATTTTGAAAGAGCGTTTCGCCAAAGGCGAGATCGACGAAGAGGAGTATCGCAAGTGTAAGGCTCTGCTGAAAGAGTAGGTCATGACCGGGACAAATCATAGCTCTCATATTTCTGACAAGTCCATAGAGCTTGACGGACACGGGCACCATAGTCTATTGGGTGGTGCACATCAAGGGGAAACGGAACACGGAGGGCATGCAGCACACGGAAACCTTCACTCCATGGAGGTGCTGAAACGGCGTTTCATCATTTCGATGATCGTAACAGTTCCCATTCTGCTCCTCTCACCCACGATTCAGAGCTGGTTCGGCTTTTCCATCGAAATCCCCTACCGGACGATCGTCGTCTTCCTCCTGGCGACCTTTATCTATCTCTACGGCGGCCAGCCTTTCCTGCAGATGATGCTTGCGGAGATACGGTCGCGCAGACCGGGGATGATGACGCTGATCTCCATGGCCATCAGCGTCGCCTATTTCTATTCGGCGCTGACCCTCTTCCTCCCGGGAGGCAAAGCCTTTTTCTGGGAGCTGGCGACCCTGATCGATATCATGCTCATCGGCCACTATCTGGAGGCCAAAAGCCTGCTCGGGGCGGCGGACGCCCTGCAGGAGCTGGTCAGGATGATGCCCCGGACCGCCACCTGGATCGCCCAGGACGGCACTCTGGAGGAGGTTCCGGTGGATCGCCTGCGCCCCGGGGATCTGATCCTGGTCCGCCCCGGCGAGAAGGTGCCCGCCGACGGGGAAGTCCTGGAGGGGGAGGGGATGGCCGACGAAGCCTTCCTGACGGGTGAATCCAAGCCGGTCGACAAGAAGCCCGGCAGCAAACTCTACATGGGCAGTACCAACCTCGACGGAGCGCTGCGGGTTACCATCAGCAAAAGCGGCGCCGATAGCTACCTCTCCCAGGTGATCGAACTGGTCCGTCAGGCCCAGCAAAGCCGCTCCCGGACCCAGGATCTGGCCAACCGGGCGGCGGGATGGCTCTTTTACGGAGCGACGGGAGCGGGGGCGGTGACCCTGGCGGTCTGGAGCACGTTCGCTTCTCCGGCGGATGCGGTGCTGCGGACCGTCACGGTCCTGATCATCGCCTGCCCCCATGCCCTGGGGCTCGCCGTGCCTCTGGTCGTCTCCATCTCCACCTCCCTGGCGGCCAAACGGGGGATCCTCGTCCGGAACCGCCAGGCCTTCGAGACGCTTCGGGAGAGTGACGTCGTCTGCTTCGACAAAACCGGGACCCTGACCGAAGGGCGGCTCTCCGTCGACCGGATCGTCGCGCTTGGAGACGAAAGGGAGCTGCTGCAGCTGGCCGCCTCGCTCGAGGAGAACTCCGAGCACAGCATCGCCCGGGCCATCGTGGAGCATGCCCGCGAGCTCGGCATCGGGACCCTGAAGGTCGAGGGCTTCTCCGTCACGCCCGGGATCGGGGCGCAGGGAAGCGTCGCGTCGCGGACGATCCGCGTGGGCGGTCCCCGGATGCTGGAGCGGGCCTCCCTGGAACTTCCCGACGCGCTTCGCGGCTTTGCCACGGGCGAAACGACCCGGGTCTGGGTGGCGGAAGGGGAGAGAGTGATCGGAGTGATCACCCTCCGCGATACGATCCGCGAGAGCTCGGCGGAGGCGATCCGGCTCCTGAAGGAACGGGGGATCGAAACCTGGATGCTCACCGGAGACAACGAATCGGTCGCCCGGGAGGTGGCGGCGTCTTGCGGGATCGACCGCTACCGCGCCGGGCTGCTGCCCGACGAGAAGCTGGCGATCATCCGTGATCTGCGGGAAGCAGGCAGAAAGGTGGCCATGGTGGGCGACGGGATCAACGACGCACCCTCGCTGCTGACGGCCGATATCGGCATCGCCATCGGGGCGGGAACCGACATCGCCATCGAGAGTGCCGACATCATCCTGACCCGGAGCGATCCCATGAGCGTGGTCCACGCCATCGACCTGAGCCGGGCCACCTACCGCAAAATGCTCCAGAATCTCTGGTGGGCCAGCGGCTACAACATCGTGGCGATTCCTCTCGCGGCGGGGCTGCTGGCCCCCTGGGGGATCCTGGTCGATCCGGCCGTCGGAGCGGTTCTGATGTCCGTCAGCACCATCGTCGTGGCGTTCAACGCCCAACTGCTGCGCCGGGATGCTACAATACAAGCCAAGTGAAGGATGAGGAATGAGAAAGATACTGCTGCTCGAAGACGACACGATCCTGCAGGAGATCATCGAAGAGTTTCTGACGGAAAAGGGATACAGTGTCGACTGTTTCTACGACGGGGAGAAGGCCCTGGATGCGGCGATGGAGGAGCGTTACGACATGCTGCTGCTGGACGTCAACGTGCCGGAGATCGACGGTTTCGAGCTGCTGGAGTATCTGCGGGAGATCCGCAACCGTACCCCGGCGATCTTCATCACCTCCCTCGGCGATCTGAAAAACCTGCGTAAGGGTTTCGATATCGGGGCCGAGGATTACCTGAAGAAGCCTTTCGAACTGGACGAACTGGCGATCCGGATCGAACATCACATCCGCGCGGGTGTCGGGGCTCCCCGGGAGCTGGGGAGCTTCACCCTCTATCCGGAACGCAACCAGCTCAGCGACTCCGAGGGAGAGCGGATCACCCTGAAATCCAGAGAATCGATGATCCTCGCTTATCTCCTAGATCGTCGGGGGGACGTCGTCTCCTTCGACGAGTTGATCGAGAATCTCTGGGAAGAGGATCAGCGTCCCACCTACGCCACGATCCGGACCTACATCAAGAACCTTCGGAAGATCCTGGGGCATGAAATGATCGAAAACGTCAAGGGGGAGGGATATCGCGTTGCGATCGATGACCGGCTATGAGAAGCGATCCCTGCTGCGCTTTCTGACCCTCTATCTCGGGTCGGTTTTCGTGCTGTTGGCGATCATCGGTTGGCTCTTTTTCGAGCACAATGCAACGATGATGAAGAGCGCGTTGAAGTTCGAAATGCTCTCCGAGTCCCATCGGATCGAGTCGCGCCTGACCCAGGAGTTGATGCGTCGGCCTTCGATGGATCGGGAGGATCTGGTGGAGACGCTCAAAAAGATCCGTAGCGATCGCTTCAAAGTGGGGTATTTCGATGCCCGACACCGTCCCATCTACAGTGAGATCTCCGGGGTTCCCGGCTTCCAGCAGCCCTTCTACCTTGGGACCGGCAGCTGTTACAGCATGATCGAGTGCCCCTTGAAAAAAGAGGGGGTCGCCTACATCGGATTGCAGGAGACGGAGCTCAAGGAGCGCCTCGAAGCCCTTCGTTGGAAGATCATTGGATATCTGGTCCTTTCTTTTCTTTTCATGTCCGTGGTCGGTTATTTTCTGGCCCGACTCTTCCTGAAGCCGATCCGGGAGAAGATCGAATCGTTGGATCGCTTCATCGAAGAGACCACCCACGAACTCAACACTCCGATCTCAGCGATCCTGATGACGATCCAGCAGCTTCGGGGAGTGGAAGAGAAGAAACTGCAGCGCCTCAAGGCCAGCGCCCAGCGTCTGAGCACCATGTACGACACCCTGGCCTACGGCCTGGGGCGGGAGGTGGAGCAGCGCCAGAAAGAGCCGGTGGAACTGGAGAGCTTCACCGCCGAGCGGATCGAGAGCATGGAGCCTGTGGCCCGGAGTCGACGGATCGGGATCGAACGGGGACTTCGTCCCTGCAAGATTCGCATGAACCGGGAAGATCTCAGTCGTCTCCTGGATAATGTTCTTTCCAATGCTCTCAAGTACAGCGACCCGGGATCGACGGTGACGGTGACGCTGCGGAACTGCCGGCTCAGCGTGCGGGACGAAGGGATCGGGATGAGCCCGGAGGAGATCGGGCGGGTCTTCAAACGCTATCAGCGTGCCAACCGGGAGCGGGGAGGTTTCGGAATCGGCCTCAGTATCGTCGCCCAGATCTGTCGGGACTACGGGATCGCGTTCGATCTCGATTCCGTCAAAGGGAAGGGGACGACGTTCCATCTGGATTTTTCGAAGCTGGCGATTCGGGAGTCGTGATGTCACTGTTTGCGGGACGGAGGCAGGGCTTTAGCCCTGTATTGCGGGACTGAAGTCCCGCCTCCAAAAAAAAGTACACGCCAGGCTTCGTGCCTCACAACTTACCACCCATCACGCATTCTTCCACCCCCCCTGTGAACTTCCAATGTTCCATTGCACATTCATTCCACAATGTATATCTTACAATCAAAAAAAATGGAGGAAGAACCATGAAAAGAAACCAATGGATACTTTTGTCACTGCCGCTGCTACTGGGAGGGGCGCTTTGGGCCGCCGGGCAGTCGACGGATGGTGGACACTCCGCCATGA
This sequence comes from Campylobacteraceae bacterium, assembly GCA_026994745.1. Classification (GTDB taxonomy): domain Bacteria; phylum Campylobacterota; class Campylobacteria; order Campylobacterales; family Sulfurovaceae; genus Nitratifractor. Next base: position 6,411 of record JALWPZ010000100.1, read on the forward strand.
AAAAGGATTCCCGGCTCCTCGTCCACTTATCCGACAAACTGAAACGGCACATGCTGGGCAACATGCGGGATCATCTGGAGACCCTCAACGCCATCCTCGTCGATCTCTCCGCCGGTCGGATGGACGATGCGGCGCAGAAGGCGGAATCGAGACTTGGGATGAGCTCCATGGAGCTTCACGGAGCGGGGCAGGCGGCCCCCTATATGCCCGAAGGAATGCGCCGTGCCGGCCTGAATCTCCACAAAGCCGCCACCCGCTTCGCCCTCAAGGCCGAGGAGGAGGATCTGTCGGGGGCCTACAAAGCCCTGACGGAGGTGACGGCTTCCTGTGTCGCCTGCCACGCTTCCTATCGGCTTGAGTGATTTTGATCCTTTGGTTTCCCTGTGACGTTCCACATTGATTGCACAGAACGTCTCTATCATTTCGGAAACAACTAGGAGTCGAGTATGGATCGAAGAAAATTTTTCAAGGTAGCCGGCGGGATCAGCCTTTTCGCCGCCGCGGCCCTATGGGCCCGGGGTATGATGGGCGGAGGCATGATGGGAGGTGCCGGAAACGGTGCCGGATTGAAGGAGGCTGGTGCGTCTGCGAAACAAACGGGAGGCAGTCCCTTCTTCAACCCGTTGAAGATTCCTTCCCAGATCGAAGGAGAGCTTCGTGACGGGGTGCGCCACTACGATCTGCGCCTGCAGGCGGGAGTGAGCGAATTCTTCCCCGGGGTCAAAACCCCCACCTGGGGGATCAACGGTCCCTATCTGGGCCCTACGATTCGACTACGGAAAGGGGAGGAGGTTTCCCTCGACTGGCACAACTCCCTGAAAGAGGCCGCGACGATGCATGGCCACGGGATGCATCTGCCGGCGAAGATGGACGGGAACGTCCATCAGCTGATCCCCCCGGGGGGAAGCTGGAGCGCCCGCTATCGGGTTCGTCAAAAGGCCTGTACCAACTGGTACCACCCCCACACCATGGACCGAACTGCCGAGCAGGTGATGCTGGGATTGGGCGGGTTGATCATTATCGACGACGAAGAGTCCCAAAGCCTGGGACTTCCCGATCGCTACGGAGTGGACGATCTGCCGGTGGTGGTACAGGACCGGCTCTTTACCCGGGAGGGCTATTTCGCCTATCCGAGGAACATGATGACGACGATGCACGGTTTCTCCGGGGATACTTTGCTGGTCAACGGGACCATCGCCCCCTACAAAGAGGTAGAGGCGGGTCTGATTCGCCTGCGTCTGCTCAACGCATCCAACGCGCGGGTCTATCGCTTCGCCGTTCCGGGAGTCCCCAGTCGGCTGATCGCCGTGGACAACTCCTTTCTGGAGAGCCCCGTAGCGGTGGATTCGGTATTGCTGAGCCCGGCGGAGCGTGCCGAGCTGGTGCTCGATCTACGGGGGATGGAAGGAAAGGTCCTGCGCTTACGGGATCTGGAGAGCGGCGCGGGAGTCCTGGAGCTTCGGGTTCGCAGGAATTCTGCCGGTCCCGCCAAGCTTCCCGCGCGTCTGACCCGTCTGGAGCGGCCGGATCCTTCCCAGGCGAAGCGAAAACGTACCTTCCGGCTCCAGGCGATGGGACCCGGACGTCTGGTGATCAACGGGAAACGGATGGATCCAGATCGCATCGACGAGAGAGTTCCCCTGGGCGAGACGGAGATCTGGGAAGTGGAGAACGCGGGAATGGGCATGGGGCGCATGATGGGAATGAACCATAACTTCCATATGCATGGATCCCACTTCTGGGTCTTGGAGCGCAACGGAAGCTCGGCACAGGTCCGTCCTTGGGAACGGGGACAGAAAGATACGGTCTTTCTGGCGCCGGGTGACCGGGTGAGTCTGCTGGTTCGCCACACGGACTACGCCGACAAGCGCAACCCCTATATGTTCCACTGTCACATCCTCGAGCACGAAGACGCGGGGATGATGGGGCAGTTCACGGTGGTGTGAGATGAAAGGAAGTCGAATCATCCTTCTTTGGATCACGATCCCTCTCTTGGCGGCGGCTTCTTTGTGGAGAGAGGGCGACGCCGTGAAACGGGGAGAAGGGATTTTCCGGAATCAGTGCGCTCAGTGCCACGGCATCAATGCAGCCGGCGGGAAGAGCTTTCCGGGCAAAAAATCCCCACCGGCACTCAACGGCAAAGGGCATGTGACTCATCACTCCCCTCGTACTCTGATGGAGCACATTCGAAAAGGAGGAGGGAAGAAGGGGGAGTGGATGCCCCCCTTCGGTGAAACGTTGAACGCCCGGGAGCGGCGGGAAGTTCTCAGCTATCTCTATTCGTTGTGGCCAGAGAAGACCTGGAAACGATACGAGAAAAAGTTCAAATTAAACAAAAAGGATTGATATGAGAAAGCATTGGATACGAAGCGTGACCTTGACGGCGATTCTGGCGGTGGGCGCATCCGCATCGGGATGGGACGACGCCGCGGCGATCGCCAAAGGCAAGAAACTCTTCGCCGCCAATTGCGCGGCCTGTCATGGAGTGGAGGGGGTCGGTCCCGGAGTGGATTGGAGAAAAAAGACCGCCGACGGACGCTTTCCGCCGCCCCCACTCAACGGAACGGCCCACACCTGGCATCACCAACCTTCCCTTTTGGATCGCATTATCGCCGAAGGAGGGAAGATGTACGGAAAGTCCTATAACGGATGGATGCCCGCCTTCGGGGACAAGTTGAACAAAGAGGATCGATCGGCCATCATCAAGTATCTCCACTCCCTATGGCCCGAAGAGATCCAGAAACGCTACGATAAACATTTCAAACTCAGTGATTGAGAGGAAAGGATCAATCATGGAAACGAGAAGCTTTGAAGTCCTCAACGTCAAATGCGGCGGTTGCGCCCATACCCTGCGCAGCAAACTGGAGCCGGAGTTCGGACCGGTGGAGGTGGATCTCGAGGTGATGCCCCGACGGATCACCCTGCAGGTGGAGGAGGAGCGGATCGGGATGCTGCGGGAACGCCTTCGAAAGCTCGGCTATCCCATGGCCGACGAGAACCTGGGCCTCCTCGACTCCGGGGCTGCCAAGGCCAAGAGCTTTGTCAGCTGCGCCATTGGGAAGATGGAAAACAATGAAGAGTGAAGAGCTTGATGCCGATGTGGAGCAAGGGGCTTGATAGGAAGCGGGACTTCAATTCCCGATGGCCACTATGTCACAGTTTTTTGGATAAAGAGGATTCTATAATAACTTAAGTCGGAACGACTAAAACATCTTTCATAAACTCTTGAAATTTTTCCCCTCTTTTTGTACAATTCCATCAAAATCTCAGTATCGAGGAGTCGAGTATGGCCAAACATACCTTTCAGACGGAGATTGGGCAGCTTTTGCACCTGATGACCCACTCCCTCTATTCCAATCGGGAGATCTTTCTGCGGGAGTTGATCTCCAACGCCAACGACGCGCTGGACAAGTTCAACTATCTGCGCCTGACGGACGAAAAGTTCAAAGAGACGGCCTGGAGCCCCAAGATCAACATCAAACTGGACGAGGCCGACGGTTCCATCGCCATCACCGACAACGGGATCGGGATGAACGAGGAGGACCTGATCAACAACCTGGGGACCATCGCCAAGTCGGGGACCCGGGCCTTTTTGGAGCAGCTCACCGGCGACGCCAAAAAGGACAACAACCTGATCGGGCAGTTCGGGGTCGGGTTCTACTCGGTCTTCATGGTGGCCGAGCGGGTCGACGTAATCAGCAAAAAGGCGGGAGAGGATACCGCCTGGAAGTTCAGCAGCGACGGTACCGGGGAGTTCGAAGTCAACCCGGTGATCAAGGACGAGCACGGCACCGTGGTCTACATCAAGCTCAAAGAGGACGCTAAGGAGTTCCTGGACCACTGGCGGGTCAAGGAGATCGTCAAAAAATACTCCGACCACATTCCTTATCCCATCTTCCTCCACTACGAGATCGAAGAGAACGTGGGTGAGGGCGACAAGGTGGAGATGAAAAGGGTCAAGAAGAGCGAGCAGGTCAACGAGGCCAAAGCCCTCTGGACCCTGCCCAAGAGCGAGCTGAAAAAAGAGGATTATGTGGAGTTCTACTCCACCCTCTGGCACGACAGCGAAGAGCCCCTGGCCTGGATTCACAGCAAGGCCGAGGGGACCCTGGAGTACACTACGCTCTTCTACATTCCCCATACCGCCCCGGCGGATATCTTCCGGGCCGATTTCCAGCCCGGGGTCAAACTCTACGTCAAGCGGGTCTTCATCACCGACGACGAAAAAGAGCTGTTGCCCCTCTATCTGCGTTTCGTGCGGGGGATCATCGACAGCGAGGACCTGCCCCTCAACGTCAGCCGCGAGATGCTCCAGGAGAACCGGATCCTGGCCAACATCAAACAGGCGTCAGTCAAAAAGATCCTGCAGACCATCAAAAAGCTGGACGACGAGAAGTTCGACCGATTCGTGGATCAGTACAACAAGCTGATCAAAGAGGGGATCTACACCGACCACCTGAACCGGGAGACTCTGCTGGAGATCGTACGCTATAAAAGCTCCAAGGTCGAGGGGCTCACCTCCCTGGACGACTACATCCGTCGGGCCAACGAACGGGAAGGGGAGACGAAGAAAGAGATCTACTACCTGATCGGCGACGACGAGCATGTCCTGCGCAATTCGCCTCTGCTGGAGGCTTACAAAAAGGCGGATCTGGAAGTGCTGATCATGGACGACAAGGAGATCGACGAAATCGTCACTCCTTCCATCGGGGAGTACAAAGAATGGAAACTGGTGGACATCGCCACCGTGGACGCTCCCGAAGCGGAGGACAAGGAGGAGTTGGAGAAACTCAACGAAGAGTTCACCCCCTTCGTGGAAAAGCTCAAGAATTTTCTGGGCGACGCCGTCAAGGATGTGCGGGTCACTACCCGGCTGACCGAGAGTCCCAGCTGCGTGGTTCCCGACAGCTCCGATCCTATGGCCTCCATGCGGCACCTCTTCCGCCAGATGGGCCAGGAGGAGCCGGAGCTTCCCCTGATCCTGGAGATCAACCCCGGGCACGAAATGATCAAAAAGCTGGCGTCTATGGAGGACGAAAAGGTTCTGGAGGAGAGTGCCTGGGTGCTCCTGGACAGTGCCAAACTGGCCGAAGGTTTGGAGCCCAAGGACAAGGTGGCCTTTGCCAAGCGGGTGGCCGATCTCCTCAGCCGGGCCCTCTGATGGAAGGATGAAGCCCCGGGATCCATTTCACTTCCATTTACCATATTTTTTAGTATATTATTCAATCATTAATCTTTATTCAAAAAAAACTATGTTATTATTGTCGACAGCCCATCGATAAAAGGATCGACAATGATTCGAACGACTCTTCAGGGCGCGGCAGTTGCCGCGCTGCTTATGGTTTCCAGCAGCGGCGCGTTCGCCGCGGATGCCCAGTGTAACCGGGACTTTATGAAGGATCCCTGCGCCGCCAACGGATACGCGGTGGTGGAGAGTGAGCGGATGATCCGTGCGCCTCACAACTGCATGGCCATCGCCCACTACTTTCCCGGGGAAGAGCCCGAAGGATACTGCGGTGGATACACCAAGGGCAAGAACGCTGCCCGCGCCCAGACTCCCGTAGCTTCCGTCGACTAAACCACGTTCCATGGCTACATTACCTTTCAAGATTGGGGAGTTCTCTGCCGAGCGCAGGGCCACCGTCGTAGCGACTAGTACGGCAACCCTGCTGACGATTGTCAAACTGATCGTCGGAATCCTCAGCGGATCGGTGGCGGTACTGGCCTCCGCCATCGATTCGATCCTCGACATGGGGATCTCCGTCTTCAACTTCTTCGCCATCAAAAAGGCCGAAGAGCATCCCGACGAGAAATTCCCCTATGGGAAAGGAAAGATCCAGGCGATCGCCGGGGTGATCGAAGGGACGATCATCACCCTCTCGGGGCTCTTCATCATCTACGAAGCGGTTCGAAAGATCCTCTATGGACACGGTACCGAGTACCTGGGAAGTTCCCTCGGAGTAATGATCTTTTCGATCCTGGTGACCTGGCTCCTGGTTCAATATCTGTTGAGGGTTTCCAAAAAAACCGATAATATCGTCATCAAGGCCGACGCCCTCCATTACCAGACCGATCTGCTCAGCAACGGTGCCGTCGTATTGGCCCTGGGGATCGTCTACTTCACCGGCTGGGATTGGGTGGATGCGCTCTTTGGTTTCGGCATCGGTCTCTATATCATCTACTCCGCCTACGGGATCATCGCCGAGGGGATCATGATCCTGTTGGACCGCTCCCTGCCCAGCGAGATCGTCGCCAAGATCGGGGAGATCATCTCCAAGCATCCCAAGGTCAACGGTTATCATTGGCTCAAGACCCGGACCGACGGGAGTCGGAACTATGTGGAGTTCCACCTGGTCCTGACCCCGGAGATGACTCTGGAAGAGGCCCATCACATCGCCGAAGAGCTCGAATGTAAGATCGCGGCCCTCGAGCCAAACAAAGGATGGGTGATCACCCCCCACTTCGACCCTTACGACGACGAGCACATCAACGAAATCTTCTACGACGGAAAGGTGACCCACGCCTGTTCGGTCCCGGAAGCCGATCAGGGCTGATGCGGCCCATCTACCTCTGCTCCCCCAAACAAAGAGAGGGAACGATCCCTCTGCCGATGATCCATTTCCGTCTCGTCGCCGATCGAATTGACTATCAGGGCTGCGATACCCTTCTCTTCACCTCCAAGCAGGCGGTGCTCAGTGCCGAGGCCATCGATCCCGAGTGGAAACGCCTTCCCTCGGTTGCCATCGGCCCGGCGACGGAGCGACAGATCCTGGGGTTGGGGGGAAGAGTCCTGCACCGTCCTGAACGTTTCTACGGAGAGGAATTGGCCAAGGACCTGGTGGAGCGTTTTCGGGATCGGAGGCTGCTCTATCTACGCCCTCGGGAAGTCTCCTTCGACTCCAAAGCCTTTCTGGCTGGGGCGGGGATCGGGCTGAAGGAACAGATCCTCTACGAGACCGATTGCCGAGACTATGGGCCGGAGGATGCTCCGGTGGACGGGGCGATCGTCGTCTTCACCTCTCCTTCCACCATCCATTGTTTCCTGAGGAACTTTTCCTGGAAAGAGAGTTATACCGCCGTGGTGATCGGAACGGCGACTCTGGAGCATCTGCCCCCAGGTTGCGACTATCGCATCGCTTCGGAGCCGAGCATCGATGCCTGCCTGGAGGCGGCGACAGGGCTTCGGAACGAGATTTTCTGTGATACTAAATGATATCAATCCACGACCTCTCCTTTTTTATTTTCGGCTAACGCCCTTTTGGCTATAATCAGATCAACCCTGGATGGTTCGCTTACTTGCAAATGGGGTCCAACATTAAACTTTTGGAGGACCTTGTAAGCGCTCCGTGTGTGGGTGACGTCGCTTGAGCCCGGAGACGGGCGAGACGCTGCCCCCTGACGAGCGCTTCACTCCTCCACCGTTGGCTTATTCGGGCCGACACATGCAAATACGGCCATCCGGGGCTTTTTCGTGAACGAGAAATGAGAAATGGGAAAGCGGTTTCCGATTCCTGATTTCTTGAAGATCTGGGGGGCTTAGTGGTATGAAGGTATTGGTGGTAGGAAGCGGGGGACGCGAGTATTCGATCGGCCTGGCGCTGCAGCGGGATCCGGCAGTGGAGAAGATCTGGTTCGCTCCCGGGAACGGTGCGACCGACGAGCTGGGAGAGAATCTCTCGTTTGCCGGGTACAAGGAGTTGGCCGAGTTCGCTCGGGAAGCGGGGATCGATCTGACCATCGTCGGCCCCGAGGCCCCGTTGGTGGACGGGATCGTGGATCTCTTCCGGGAAGAGGGTCTGACGATCTTTGGACCTAGCGCCCAGGCGGCGCAGCTGGAGGGCTCCAAGATCTTCATGAAGAACTTCCTGGCCCGGCACGGGATCCCCACCGCCCGATACATCGAGACCGACTCCTTCGAAAAGGCGGAAGCCTTCATCGAAACCCTGGACGCCCCCATCGTCGTCAAGGCCGACGGCCTCTGTGCCGGCAAAGGGGTGATCATCGCTCCCTCGAAAGAGGAGGCGAAGGAGGCGGCCCGGGGAATGCTCAGCGGCGAATCCTTCGGAGAGGCGGGAAGCAAGATCGTCGTCGAAGAGTTCCTGGACGGCTACGAGCTTTCGGTCTTCGCCGTCTGTGACGGGAAGGATTACGTGATCCTTCCCGCCGCCCAGGACCACAAGCGCCTGCTCAACGGGGACAAGGGCCCCAATACGGGAGGGATGGGCGCTTACGCACCCACTCCGCTGGCCGACGAGGAACTCTACCGAAAGCTGGAGGAGCGGGTCCTGCGCCCCACACTGGATGGAATGGAGGCGGAGGGGATGCCCTTCTCCGGCGTCCTTTTCCTGGGGGTGATGGTGGTCAAGGGGGAACCCTGCATCCTGGAGTACAACGTCCGCTTCGGGGATCCCGAATGCGAAGTGCTGATGCCCCTGCTCAAATCCCCGGCCAGCGAACTCTTCTACAAGGCGGCTACCGGGCGGCTCTCGGAGGCGACGATCGAATTCCATGACCGCTACGCCGTGGGTGTGGTCGTCGCTAGCAAGAACTATCCCTACAAGTCCAGCCCGCCCGCGGAGATCATCGTCGACGAGATCCACCACGAGGAGTTGAAGGCCAACAGCCACATCTCCTACGCCGGGGTGACCCGGGAGGAGGATGGCAAGCTCTACGCCACCGGTGGACGGGTCCTGGTCTGTGTGGGCCTGGGGGATTCGATCCGGGAAGCCAGGGACCGGGCCTATCTGCTGGTGGGGCAGGTCCACTTTGCCGGCAAGCAGTGTCGAACCGACATCGCCTACCAGGCCCTGCAGGAGTAGCCCTTGGTCCCGCCCGAACGTCTCGCCCCCCTCGGAAAGAGGATCCTCTCCTTCGTCATCGATGACGTGACGGTGAGCCTGCTGTTCGTGGCGATCTTTTTCGACTCCATCCGGCAGTTGGGGACCCCGGAGAACGTTCAACTCTTCCTGCAGGCCAACTTCTGGGTTCTGGTGGCCCTGAAGATCGCCTACCACACCTTTTTCATCGGCTACAACGGAATGACCCTGGGCAAATACCTGGCAAAGATCCGGGCGGTGGACATCGAATCGGGGGAGTTGATCGGATATCCCCGGGCCTTTTTGCGGGCGGTGGCACGGATCTTCGACGAAATGTTCTTCTACATCGGTTTTCTACCGGCGTTCTTCCTGCCCACCCGGCAGACCCTTCACGATCGAATTTCGCGCTGTGTGGTGGTTTATGCGTAAAGGGTTCTTCTTCGTTCTGCTCTTCGTTACGGTGCTCTGGGGAGCCGAGAGCACCGGCAATGGGATGGCGGAACTCTATGCCGACTCCTTCGAGAGCAGGGGGGATACGGTCTACGCCAAAGGGAACGTGGTCCTCTCCTACGATGGGACCCTTTTCCTCGGAGAGAGGGCACGATACGACCGGAAAGCGAATGTGGTCATTGTCGAGGGGAATGTGGAGATCCTGGGCAATCGGGGCAACAAGATCCTGGCGGACAAAGTGGTCTTCGAGGTGGAGAAGAACCATGTGACCTTCCAGAATTTCTACGAGAGCGACCGGGACGATATCTGGGTCTATGCCGACGATGCCCAGCGCCAGGATAGGAATTACACCCTGCGTAACAGTATGCTCTCCAGTTGCAGCCCCGAGAATCCCGATTGGACGGTCCGTTTCGAAGAGGCGCGCTACGATTCGGAGAAGAAATACATCAAGCTCAAGAACGCCCGCCTCTACGCCAAGAAGGTCCCCGTACTCTACACCCCCTATCTGGGATTCTCTCTGGATCGCCAGCGCAGCTCGGGCTTTTTGATGCCCCACTTTGGCTACGGCGCGGACGAGGGGTTCTATTACGAACAACCCTACTTCTGGGCGATCTCCCCCAGCTTGGACATGGAGTTCAATCCCTCCATCCGGACCAATCGGGGATACGGGATCTACGGGACCTTCCGTTTCGCCGACAGCCCCTGGTCCCGGGGAACGATCCGGACCGGGTATTTCCGGGACAAGGACTCCTTCGTCCAGGAACACAACCTGAAGAACGATACCCATTACGGGGTGGAACTGCTCTACGAGAGCAGCAATGTACTGCGGGATTGGAAACCGAAAGGGTATCGGGAAGGGCTCTACGTCAATATCAACCTCTTCAACGATATCGACTACGAGAACCTTCAGTACGGAGGTCTGAATCATCTGGAGGAGACCAGCCGCTACAAAGAGTCGAGACTCAACTATTTTCTCTATGACGATCGGCAGTATTTCGGCCTGCGCGGGCGCTACTTCATCGATACCTCCAGTCTGGAGAACAATGAGACGATCCAGGAGCTTCCCTCGCTTCAGTATCATAAATTCTCCACCCCCCTGGCGGGAGGGTTGCTGGAATACGCGATGGATGCCCAGTTGCAGAACTACTGGAGAGAAGAGGGGACCCGGGCGATGCGGGGGCTGGCCTCCCTTCCTGTCTCCTTTCATACCGGACTCTTCGGGAGTTATCTGAATCTGGCGATCGAAGAGGAGTTTCGGGCTTCGGATACCAAGTTCTACGACAATCTCAGCAGCCCAGACCTGAGCCAGGATCACTATGCCTCCGTGGTGCTCAACCACAAGATCGAACTCTCCACGGACCTGATCCGGGGCTACGAGAGTGGGACCCATACCATGCAGTTGCTGGCCTCTTTCACCAAAAGCTCTCTCCTGGCGGAGGGGGATCTGAGCATCGATGAGGTGAACGAGAAGCTGGTGGGGGATTACAACCTCAACATGCTCTACAATACCCGTTATACTTTGGGAATGCACCATTTCTGGAACGGTTACGACGGAGTCTTCACCGCCGACTATCTGATGGCGGCGGATTATTACCCCGACCTGGTAGGGGATGACAAGGTGGCGAAAGGCTTCAAAGGAAAGGGTTGGAACCTGTTTCGTCAAGAGCTCCATATGCGTTATGGCCACTACAGTCTGTCGAGTCGGGTCGATTACGCCGTCTACTCCCACGCCCTGAGTCAATTCAGCAATACCCTCGGATATAGTGGTAGCGATCTGGGGATCCGTCTGACCCATACCCGCAAAGAGGCGCTGGACGATCCCAAAAATGTGACACAGAACGAGATCACCTTCGATGGTCACTACCGTCAGAACGATAGGATCACCTGGTACGGCGGATACACTTACGATATACGGAAGAATTATTCGAAGGATTGGAAAGCGGGACTCCATTTCGACCGGAAGTGCTGGAACTTCACCTTCGTCTTCAAACAGGAGATCACCCCAGTCCTGACCAAGAGCGGGGAGGGTTCCATTCGGAACAACTCCTTCTCCTTCCAATTCAACCTGGTTCCTTTCGGAGGAGTCGGGAGCAAATCCTTTACCAAAGTGAGCGATGTCAGCGGTTCGTGAGGCACTGGAGACCCTGGGCCTGCCTCCCCTGGTGACCCGGGAGGAGATTCGCAAGCGCTATCACAAACTGGTCCGCGATGTCCATCCGGATCGACCGGGAGGCGATGCGGAGCGGATGGAGCGGATCAACCGGGCCTACGAGACCCTGATGGAGTATGTGGAGAATTTCCGCTTCCGTTTCGACGAAGAGGAGATGCGCCACCAGGATCCGGAGCGGTATCACTCCCAACGATTCAAACCCTAATTCAACAAAGGACCCAAGAACTATGCAAGAGACAATCATGGATTTCAGCCTCAACAACCTGAAGGAGAGCTATCGCTTCGGAATTGTGGCCCGTCAGAGCAACGGATCGGTTCTCTATCGCCAGGGCAAAGCGGTATTGCTGGCCACGGTGGTGCTGGAGCACAAGGCGGTGGAGGAGCCTTTCCTGCCCCTGACCGTGCAATACATCGAAAAAGCCTATGCCGCGGCCAAGATCCCAGGAGGCTTCATCAAACGGGAGACCAAGCCGGGGGATTTCGAGGTTCTGACCTCCCGAATCATCGACCGTTCCCTGCGCCCTCTCTTCCCCGAGGGGTTTGCCTATCCGGTGGTGATCACGGTGATGGTGCTCAGCAGCGACGAGCAGGTAGACCTGCAGGTGGCGGCTCTGCATGCGGCCAGCGCGGCCCTGCTGGTCTCGGACGTTCCGGTGGAACGCAGTGTGGCGGCTCTGCGACTGGGCCGGAGCGAAGAGGGAGAGCTTTGGATCAATCCCTCTTTGGGTCAGCTGGAATCCGGAAGTCTCGATCTGCTCCTGGTGGGGAGTACGGAGGGCTTGACGATGATCGAGATGGCGGCCCGGCCCACGGAGAACCTGGAGGAGGAGCTGGAGGAGATGGGACCCGAGGCGATGATGGGCCCCTTGCCGGTTTTTCTCCCCCATCAGGAGAGCAACGAAGTGGAAGAGGGGGAATTGATCGGCTTGCTGCAGGAGGGCAGCCTGCGTATCGCCGAGGCGTGCCGGGAGTACGAGAAGAGTTTTCTGCCTCAGAAACGCGAGGGGATGGAGTTGGAAGAGAGCATCCTGGAGGCTCCGGAAGAGCTCATGGAATTCCTGGAAGGCCGCCTTTCGGAGAAGATCCAGGAAGCTTTGACCGGCCTCTCCAAAAGCGAGCGCAGCAGCGCGATCCACTCCATCCGCCAGGAGGCTCGAGCACTTCTGGAACTCTACGAGCTTCATCCCAGCGACGGAGAGTTGGGAAGCGCGTTGGAGACTCTCATCGGTCAGGCGGTTCGCAAACAGATCCTGGAGGAGGGTCGACGGGCCGACGGTCGGGCGCTGGATGAGGTGCGACCCATCTCCATCGAGAGCAACCTGCTTCCCAGCGTTCACGGCTCCTGCCTCTTCACCCGGGGGGAGACCCAGGCTCTGGTGACCACGACTCTTGGAGAGGCCAAGGAGGGGCAGATGTTCGAACTGCTCACCGACAGTTCCCCGAGAACCGAGCGTTTCATGGTCCATTACAATTTTCCCCCTTTCTCCGTCGGGGAGGCCCGGCCCATCGGAGCGCCGGGGCGGCGGGAACTGGGGCACGGGAATCTGGCCAAGCGGGCCCTGGAGCCGGTGGTGGATCTGCGCCTTTCCCAGACGATCCGTCTGGTCTCCGAGATTCTGGAGAGCAACGGTTCCTCCTCCATGGCGACGGTCTGTGGGGGCTCCCTGGCGCTCTGCGCCGCCGAAGTGGAGATCAAGCGTCTGGTGGCCGGGGTCGCCATGGGGTTGGTCAAGGAGGGAGAGCGATACGGGATCCTGACCGACATCATGGGGTTGGAGGATCACTACGGCGATATGGATTTCAAGGTCGCCGGGACCCGGGAGGGGATCACGGCGTTGCAGATGGACATCCGCTCGGGAGGGCTCGACTTCACGGTTCTGGAGGAAGCGCTGATGCAGGCACGAAAAGCGCGCCTGCAGATCCTGGAGATCATGGAGGAGGCCAAGGAGCGGATCCGGCCCAGCGGGGCGCTTCCCGTTTCGGAACACTTCGAGATCGACCCCTCCAAGATCGTCCATGTCATTGGCAAGGCCGGCAGTACGATCCGGGAAATCATCCAGCGTTTCGGGGTCAGCATCGACCTGGATCGGGAAAGGGGCGGTGTGAAGGTGACGGGTCAGGATGCCCGGAAGGTACAGGCGGCCCGGGAGCATATCACCCAGATCGCACAAGTCAGCGGAGGGAGTGCCTCACAGGAGAACACGGTCTACCAAACGGGGCAGAGGATCCGGGGACGGGTCAAGCGGATCGTCGACTATGGCCTCTTCGTGGAAATGCCCGATGGGAACGATGCGTTGTTGCATATCTCCAAGGTCGCCAAAGAGCGGGTGGAGAATCTGTCGGAGCGGTATCACGAAGGAGAGGAGATCGATGTGGTGGTGCTCTCCCAGAACGGAAGAAAGGTGGAGTTGGCCACTCCCGAGTATTACGAAAGTATGCAGGGGAGTTGACGGCCAATTGCTCTTTCGTTCTTGACGGACCAAAAGTCGGTACCGGATCAGCGGACCAACATCGCTTTCTCTACAGGAGGGAGCACCTCTCCGATGATGGCGGCTTCCTCGTATCCCTCGTTTCGCCAACGTTTCAATAAGGCTTCGGCCTCTTCCTCCCGGACGGCGACGAGCAATCCACCGGAGGTCTGGGCGTCGTAGAAGAGGATATCGTCTCCATGTTCAGCCCGCCATTGCACTTTGTCGGTCAGGTAGGCGCGGTTGCGGTGGCTTCCTCCGGGGATCAGTCCCATGGCGGCCATCTCACCGGCTTCCGCCACGATGGGAAGAGTCTCGTAGTCGAAGGCCAGAGTCACCCGTCCCCGTCCGCTCATCTCCCAGGCGTGTCCCGCCAGGCCGAAGCCCGTCACATCGGTGCAGGCACTTACATCGAAGCTCCGCAGTGCCAGGGAGGCCCGATAGTTGAGCTGGGCCAGGATCTTCGCGACCCTGACGACAAGCTCTTCGGGCAGCATATCGGCTTTGATCGCGGTGGTGAGGATTCCCATTCCCAGGGGTTTGCCAAGGAGCAGCCGGTCCCCGATTCTGGGGGTGTCGTTTCGCAGGATCCGTTGGGGATGGACGAATCCGGTGACGCTGAGCCCATAGGTCATCTCAGGAGCTTCGATGGTATGGCCCCCCACCAGCAACCCTCCGCACTCCCGTACCTTGTCGGCACCTCCTGCGAGGATCTCTTTGAGCACGCTTCGGGGATGGTTGCATCCATCGAACGCGACGATGTTCATCGCCGTGGCCACCTCGGCTCCCATGGCGAAGATATCGCTGAGACTGTTGGCCGCGGCGATCTGCCCATAGAGATAGGGGTCGTCCACCACCGGAGTGATCACATCCAGGGTCTGGACCATCGCCTTGTCCTCGTCCAGACGGATCACCGCTCCATCGTCGCTGCTCTGGGGTCCTACCAGGATCCGATCGTCCTCGCCGAGGAGATCCGCCAAAAGTTCTGTGAGGTCCTCCGGACCCAATTTGGCGGCTCAGCCGGCGGCTTTGACGTATTTGGTAAGTTTCGCCCGGTTGTCGAGCTTTCTCATGGTCGATCATTCCTTTTGGGAAAAGATAGCGACATTATAACCACCTGCCTATTCGATTAGGTTATGATAAAATTTCGGCGAAATGATCTACATCGACAATACAAAGGATCGAACCTTGCGACGACGAAGCTTTCTCAAAACACTTTCCGCTGCGGCGGCGCTGGCACTTTGGCCGGCTTTGGCCTCTGCCGGGGAGAATCCGCAAGGGAGGGTGGCACAGAGTAGGCAGAGGCGGAGATTTCGTGTCCATTACTCCTTCGATCTCCACGGAGAGGAGAAGGAGTTCCCCGCCCGGCTCTGGAACCCTATGCCCTATAACGCCCCCTGGCAGAATGTGCGAATTCTCCATTTCGACGGGAACTACGACGATTGGAACCTGAACGACGACAACACCTACGACGTTCACATCCTCTACGCCCAGTGGGCCAAAAGCCCCAAGCCCAAGCGGATGGAGATCCTCATGGAGATCGAAACCCGTCCCCGGTCCGTGCCCATCGAGAGGATCGAGGCGGCATCGAAGCGCGATCTACCCATTCCGCAAGAGGTGCGGCGTTTCCTGAAGCCGACGGATCATATCCCCACCGATGGTAAGGTCCAAGCCAAGGCCTTGGAGTTGACCCGGGGCGTCGAGGATCGCTTCGAGAAGGTCAAGCGGATCTACGACTGGGTGACCGAGGTGACCTTTCGGGATCCCAAGGTGATCGGCTGCGGGGTGGGGCACGCCGGAAAGATGATGGAATCGGGATATTTCGGAGGGAAATGTACCGATATCAGCTCCCTCTTCGTCGCGCTGCTTCGGGCGGCGGGGATCCCGGCACGGGAAGTCTTCGGGATCCGTCTGGGGCGTTCCGAGTTTTCCAAGGCCCTGGGGAAATCCGACGACAAAGGCTTCGCCGACATCACGACCTGGCAGCACTGCCGGGCGGAATACTACATTCCCGGTGTCGGCTGGATCCCCAGCGATCCCGCCGATATCACCAAACTGGAGTTGGTGGAGGGGCGCAAGTTCAACGATCCCAGGGTACAGGAGCTCAAACGGCGCTACCTTCACAGCTGGGAGATGAACTGGGTCGGCTTCAACTGGGGGCGTGATTTCATCCTCTCAC
>JALWPZ010000101.1 GCA_026994745.1 Campylobacteraceae bacterium
GAGGATTTCGGCCGACAGGCCGAGGTTCTTGAATGACATAACTAGGGGGTGACTCCTGGTGACTCGTGGCACCAGGTCCCCGGGACATCGATGGTCCGGTGGTCGGGTGCGTGCGAATGGATGGTGAATCTGGATGGCGACCTAGACCGGCCACTATCGGCCCGAGTCGCCGCTGGAAACGTTGTTTGCAGAGGAGTTCAGGACCGACGAGAGATGGGGTCGGACATCGATGGTCGATAGATGCCGAGGCTTTGTCGTACCACGGCGCACGATCGAACCTAAGGCCCGATCTCGCTGGAGTATAGCGGCTTGGGGGGAGAAAAGATAGAGGCGTGAATCGAAGGCGTGAATCGGGAGGCGTGAATCGGGACACCCATAAAGGCGTGAATCGGGACACCCATAAAAATCACCGATCGTGAATCGGGACACCCATAAAAATCACCGATAAATAATGGCATCCTTAAGATGTTCATCGCCGTCCTGAATCAGCCAACGCAACAGGCGTTATTGACAATTGACCCGAATCATCGAGAAAGACAACCGAATCCCCGTCTTTCAGCCGACACGCCCCCTCCCGAGTCCGGGATCGACCATGGCCCATGAGGGTGGCTCATTCCAGCGCAGTCTGGAAGGCCATCCGACAGTGCGACTGCCCCTGAAGCCAGTTCTGCCCGATCGTCTCGGCGAACTGGCGCAGTCTTTGCCAGGTGCCGATGGCGCGGTAGTAGCGTCGCCCGAAGTGCTCGACATTCTTTGTCCATGCCGGCTTCTCGATGCCCAGCCGTTCCAGGATCGGTGCGAGGTGACCGGGGATGGCGCCCGGTTTGTCGCTGCGGATGGCCTGGCCGGTCCAGTCCACGAGCGCCAGATAGTCCCTTTCATCGAAGGCCAGACCGGGATCCTGATCCCTTCGTTCTGCGCCGAGGAAGGGGAGCAGGGCCTTGGCGAGGGGTTGGGTCCGGTGAATCCGTGTCTGAACGGACGTATAGTCGGAGGCCTCCGGTATAGGAAACTACGGAAACTAGGACACCCACAAAAATAACCTTGAAAATCATATCGATATTGGCTCGCTCATCACTGCCCTTAATCGGCCAATACAATAGGACTTCTCGACAATTGACTCGAGTCATCGAGAAAGTCGGCCAACCCCTGTACATAACCCGTTCCTGTTAATATGTGGGTGCCCCAGATTGAGTCACTTAAAAAATGATGGAACCGAGGCTCCAGTACCTACACGAAAGCAATTTGGCTTCTGGACACCTAGTCCAAACACATCGCCTCCAAAAGAATGGAAAAAACTAGGACACCCACAAAAATAACCCCATCAATCATGTCGGTCTGGGCTCATTCATCGCCGTCCTCAATTGCTCAACGCAACGGGATTTAGCGTCGATTGACTGGAGTCATCAAGAAAGACGGCCAAATCCCCGTCTTTCAGCCGACACGGGCCCTCCAGCGAGCCTG
Source organism: Campylobacteraceae bacterium (assembly GCA_026994745.1). GTDB lineage: Bacteria > Campylobacterota > Campylobacteria > Campylobacterales > Sulfurovaceae > Nitratifractor. Next base: position 1,465 of record JALWPZ010000101.1, read on the forward strand.
GGATCGGCCATGGCTCATGAAGGGGGCTTATTCCAACG
>JALWPZ010000102.1 GCA_026994745.1 Campylobacteraceae bacterium
TCTATCGGTGCAGCTATGCTCATTGCGCTAGCAGGTGGTCAGATGTGGTTGGGGCCAGGACAGCGAGTCAACATTTCAGCTGATACACGGTTAAATCGTATAGCACTACTTTCACCACCCACAGGTTATTTCCAAGCACCCGGTGCACTTGATGAGGTAAAAGTTCCAATTTCAACATGGGTAGGTTCTGAGGATGATATTACGCCTCCATCACAGAGTGAGTGGTTAGCTCATGAAATACATGATTCTCATACAGTTGATATTCATGTTGTAGATGACGCTGGTCATTTTTCATTTATGGATCAGGCACCTCCACACATTGTTGAGCCATTAGAAAATAAGCAGTCGTTTCTTCAGGAACTTTCGGATGAACTCTGCAAGTTTGTTAAAAAGTGATTTATGATGTGGGAGAATACTAATAATGCGGCTAACAAGGAAAATTCACTCGGACATCAAAAAGAGCCGCTTCTTTGTCACTCTGCTTTTTGTTCCCGGTAATTTGCGACGTTATGGATATCAAACTGAGTGCAGTTGCCAAGAAAGCACGAGCTCTTATGTAAAGGAAGGCTGACGATCTACTCTTTTACTGGAGAGGCTTCTGCCAGAATTGCGCCACCCCCTTCTCCGGGTCAAGGCGGTAGGATTCGAAGCCGAATCTCCGGTAGCTTGCCTGGGCCGCTCTGTTCCCTTCCAGAACCTCCAGGGTCATCTTGCAGCAGCCCCGTTCGCGGGCGATGCGCTCCGCTTCGGCCAATAGAGCTCTGGCGATCCCCTGCCCCCGGTATTCCGGATCGACGTAGATGTCGTGGATGTTGAGCAACGGTTTGGCGTAGAAAGTGGAAAAGCCTTCGAAGGCGTTGCAGAGCCCGACCGCCCTCTCCCCGTCGTAGGCCAGCAGGGTCAAGGCGTCGGGACGTTGGGCCATCGCCTTGGGGAGGCGCTCTCGGACCTCCTCGGCCAACCCTTCGGCTCCGCCCATCGGGCTGCGGGCGTAGTCGTCGAGGAGGCGGACCATCTCCGCCGCCTCTTTCGGGTCACGGTAGTCGATCCGGTGGATACGGACCGGGCTCACTGTCCTCTCTCTTCCATTCCCAGCTCCTGGGCCAGGTATTTCCCGGTGTAGCTGCCGGTCTCTCTCCACTCCTTCGCCAGCTCCTCGGGAGTGCCCACGGCGACGATCCGCCCGCCTTTGTTCCCCCCTTCGGGGCCCATGTCGACGATATAGTCGGCGTTCTTGACCATATCCAGGTTGTGCTCGATGACGATGACGCTGTTGCCCAGCTCAGTCAGGTGATGCAGCACCCCCGTCAGCCGGTCCACGTCGGCGAAGTGCAGCCCCGTGGTGGGCTCGTCCAGGATATAGAGAGTCCGTCCCGTATCCTTGCGGCTGAGCTCCTTGGCCAGTTTGATCCGCTGGGCCTCTCCTCCCGAGAGGGTCGTGGCGTTCTGGCCCAGTTTGATATAGTCGAGTCCCACGTCCATCAGGGTCTTGAGCTTGGC
>JALWPZ010000103.1 GCA_026994745.1 Campylobacteraceae bacterium
CTTCAAAGAGGGGTACGAGAAGGTGGTACGCTTCCTGATAGCCCACTGGCGGCTTGCCGTCGGCGGTTTCGTGCTGCTGCTGGTCGCCACATGGTTTCTCTTCAAAACACTGCCTACGGGGTTTCTGCCCGAAGAGGACCAGGGAACGCTCATCGCCGCGGTTACACTGGAGCCGGGAGTGAGACTGCACAATACCGAAGAGATATCCAAACGTGTATCCAAAATCATTGAAAAAGATCCGGGTGTGGCATCGGCAACGACGGTCAACGGCTTTAACGGCATTATGGGGACGCTTGACACCTCTACCGCAACGATCTTCGTGGTACTCAAAGAGTGGGATGAACGCAAGACGCCGCAGCTGAGTGTCCCGGCCATCATCTCCCGTATCCAGAAGAAGCTGCACCAAGCGCTTCCCGACATCACGGTACGCCTCTTCAACCCTCCCTCCATTCCGGGACTCTCCGCTACCGGAGGCTTCGAGTTCAAACTTGAAAACCTCGAAGGCATACCGCTTCGGGAGTTTGAGAGCAGGGCGCGAAAGTTCATCGCCTCACTCAACAAAGACCCCCGCATCGCCAGCGCCTACACGATGTTCAATGCCAACTATCCGCAGCTGCGTATCGACATAGACCGTGACAAGGTGGCGAGCGCACAGGTTGCCCTGAGTGATCTTCTCGGGGTGCTGGGAAGCTATCTGGGCTCGCTCTATGTCGATGACTTCAACAAGTTCTCCAAAACCTACCGTATTTTCGTACAGGTGGACGAGAAGTACCGAACCCACGCGGGAAAGCTGGAGCACTTCTTTGTCAAGAACAGGGACGGCGTATTGATCCCGCTTTCGAGTTTCGTCCGCATTGAGAAGACCGCCGGGGCCAATACCATTACCCACTTCAACGGCTACCAGAGCATTGCGGTCAACGGTATGCACAATGCCGCGGAAGGCTACAGCTCCGCAGATGCCATCGCCGCCATCGAAGAACATGCCAAAAATGAGCTGCCTCCCGGCATAGGGATCGGCTATTCGGGAGTGACACTCCAGGAGAAGGAGGCGGGCAATGCCGCGATGTACATCTTCATGCTCTCGCTGCTGATGGTCTTTCTCTTCCTCTCCGCGCAGTATGAGAGCTGGATCATCCCGCTTACGATCATGCTCCCCATTCCTGCGGTCATGGCCGGCGCGCTGGGTGCCAATATGACGGCAGGCCTGCTAAACGACATCTATACGCAGATAGGGCTCGTACTGCTGATCGGTATGGCCTCGAAGAATGCCATTTTGGTGGTGGAGTTTGCCAAAGAGCTGAGAGAAAAAGGAACGGAGCTTGTCGAGAGCGCCGTCATGGCTGCCAAACTGCGAATGCGCGCTATTTTGATGACCGCCTTCGCCTTTCTGCTGGGTATCTGGCCGCTGGTGACGGCTACGGGAGCCGGAGCGGCATCGAGACAGTCTCTGGGAACGGCCGTCTTTGGCGGTATGCTGCTTTCGACCATT
>JALWPZ010000104.1 GCA_026994745.1 Campylobacteraceae bacterium
CTGTAAAAAGCGTGATCGCTCCGGAAGCTTCAAAACCGCTCAATCCGATGGAACTGCCGCTCAGTACCAGTCCGACCAGCAGTGCCAGCAGCGCAAAAGGCTGCAGGAACTTCGTTCTGTGCAGCAGCAGGCTCAGCAGTGCAGCGGCAAATAGAATGGAAAATACACTAATCATAAGGCACCTCCTTGTGAAAGCAGCATGCTGAAGGCTGCATTGATCGTATCGAACAGGGCGGACGGGAAGAGACCGAAACCGACGATCCCCAGAGCGAAAAGGATCAGAGCTGCGAACTCGACCCTGTTCATACGGAAGTTGCTCTTTTCTACCAGCGCAGACTTTTCACCGTAGACCACACGTCTGAAGGTCCAGATGATATATCCGGCCCCTATCATGGAACCCAGGGCCACTACGATCAGGCCTATACCGTAATGCTCTATCGCAGCAATCAGGATGGTCAGTTCACCGATGAATCCCATGGTCCCAGGAAGTCCCAGCGCTGCCAGGCCGGCCAGTACGAAGATGGCGGAGAGGTACGGTGCTTTCTGCATCAACCCTCCCATATCTTTCATCTGCCAGCTTCCGGTACGGCTGTGCAGGAATCCCGCGATCAGGAAGAGCGGCGAAATGATGAGCGCATGCCCTATCATTTCATACAGTGCCGCAGAGAGACCCGCATAACTCAGCGTTGCGATGGCCACGGTGACCAGCCCCATATGCGAGATGGAACTGTAGGCGACCATCTTTTTGAGATGTGTCTCGTAGAGCGCCATGAAGCCTGCATAAAAGAGTGTCACCAGTCCCAGTACCAGGATCACCCAGGCGAAGCGTTCCGACTGTTCGGGAAGCATCAGCACGACCATACGGATCATTGCGTAGGCCCCCATTTTAAGCAGGACCCCCGCCAGCAGGACCGAGATGGGTGCTGGTGCCTGTACGTGCGCATCGGGAAGCCAGGTATGGAAAGGAAAGATGGGCATCTTGACCGCAAAGCCGATGAAGAGCAGCCACCAGACCAGTGCCGGTGTACTCAGCATCGCCTCTTTGACCAGTGTCATGTCGAAGACACCCGTCTCCTGGTAGATGAGGAAGAATGCGAGAAGGATCAGCATGGAAGCGACATGGGTATAGAGGAAGAATTTGACCGCGGCATAGATGCGTCCCTCCGCACCCCAGATACCGACGAGAAAATACATCGGTACCAGCGTCAGCTCCCAGAAGATGAAGAACCACAGCAGGTTCGTACTCATGAAGACGCCGAAGATCGGGCCGGAGAAGAGGACCAGGAGTGAAAAGTAGTACTTCGGATGTTTCATCGTCCAGCTTGAAAGTGTCACCAGGATCAAAAGTACCGAGGTAAGGATCAGCATGACCACACTGAGACGGTCCACCTGCAGCGTGAGTACAAAATCGAACCCTTTGACCGCCAGATAGGAGCCAAGGTCCATATACCCTTCGGCAGGTAGAGCGGCCA
>JALWPZ010000105.1 GCA_026994745.1 Campylobacteraceae bacterium
CGCTTCGCTCAGCTCCTCGCTCTCTGCCTTGGTCTGCTTCATGGGGGAGGTCTTGGCCTGGAGCATATGGATCGACATCAGGAGGATCAGGATCCCACCCCCCGCCTGGAAGGCTTCGATGCTGATCCCAAAGAGCTTGAGGATCCCCTCTCCCGCCCAGACCGAGATCAGCAGAATGATCAGGATCGCCGTTGCCATCACTTTGGGGATCCGCTTCCGTACGACCCCCGGCTTGTCCGCGCTGATGGAGATCAGAATGGGGACGGCCCCCAGGGGATTCATCAGTGCCAGCATCCCGATAAACGTCTTGACAAATTCCATATCCTGCAGAGCCATGATGTTTTCCTTGATTCCGGTTTCAGATACTTCATAAATTGAAGAGTTCCATAACTATATCATTCTACCCGGATACCCGTTAGAGCCTCATTGCATCGCGTTTACCGCATTGTTTGTGTCCCCCTCTCATCATACAGACACCATACATACTCCATTATCCTTTGGGCTTTCTATTCCCACTATAATTGACCCATCTATTTTCGGAACCGCTTTGGTGGAATCGAAGATGGAAAAACGCACCTACAAAAGGAAAGAAATGGCACGAGTCGTAGTGATGGGAGGAGGGGTCGCCGGGCATACCGCCGCCACCTTCCTCGCCAAATGGCTGGGCGACGAACACGAGGTGGTGGTCGTCACCCCCAACGCACTGTGGAACTGGATTCCATCGAACATTTGGGTCGGCGTCGGCCGGATGACCAAAGAGCAGGTCACCTTCCCTCTCGCTCCCATCTACGCCAAAGCGGGGATCGATTACCGCCAGGCCAAGGCGCTCACCATCCATCCCGAGGGCAAGGAGGAGAGCAACACTCCTTTCATCACCATCGAGTACACGGGACAGGGCAAGGAGGGTCAGAGCGAAGAGCTGAGCTACGATTACCTGGTCAACGCCACGGGCCCCAAACTCAACTTCGGCGCCACTCCCGGCCTGGGAGAAGGGAGTCAGATCGGCGAACACACCGTCAGCGTCTGTACCGCCGACCACGCCATCCATGCCAATCAGAAGCTCAAAGATATCTTCGACAAGGCCCGCCGGGGTGAAAAACAGAAGATCCTGGTCGGAACCGGCCACGGTACCTGTACCTGCCAGGGAGCCGCTTTCGAGTACATCCTCAACATCGAACACGAAGCGCGCCAGGCCGGCGTCCGGGACAATGTGGAGATCAAATGGATCTCCAACGAGCCCTACCTGGGAGACTTCGGAATGGACGGTATGCACCTGGGGATCATGGGCTACGTCAGCAGCTCCAAGTGTCTGGGGGAATCTCTCTTCGCCGAGCGAGGGATCCACTGGCAGATGGACGCCCACGTCAGCAAGGTCGAAGAGGGCAAGATCGAGTACGAACTGGTCGACGGCAGCACCGGTGAGGAGAGCTTCGACTTCGCCATGCTGATCCCCCCCTTCAGCGGGGTGG
>JALWPZ010000106.1 GCA_026994745.1 Campylobacteraceae bacterium
CCACCCATTACCGTTTCGCCAACTTCGACGAAGAGGAGATGCTGCACTATCTGGAGAGCGGTGAGTGGCGGGGCAAGGCGGGGGCCTGCATGGTCGAGGGCTTCTGCAAACCCTATATCCGGGAGGTCCGTGGGCTGGAGAGCACCGCCATGGGGCTGCAGGTGGAGATCCTCCGCCCCTGGATCGAAGGATAGGGATGCCGTACCGACGGGAGTTGGAAGCCTTGCGCCGGGCCGGCCGCCTGCGTCGACGCCGGCTCTTCGATGCGTCTCTCGTCGATTTCGCCTCCAACGACTACCTGGGCCTGGCCGAAAAGCCCAAGCGCCTGGAAAAGGCCGTCGATTTTCTCGAATCCTTTCCCTCCCACGGTCCCAAGGCCAGCATGCTGGTCAACGGCTATCATCCCGTGCATCAACTCTTCGAGACCCGCATCGCAGAGCTCAACGGTTTCGAGGCGGGGATCGTCGTCGGAAGCGGATTTCTGGCCAACCTGGTACTCATCGAAGCCCTCGTACGCAAAAAAGACCACCTCTTCATCGACGAGGAGTATCACGCCAGCGGAATGATGGCCACGGGGCTCCTCGGGGATCGGGTGACGCTCTTTTCCCATAACGATCCCGAAGAGCTACGGAGCCTGCTCCGCCAAAGCACCGCCGAGCGCAGGATCGTCGCCGTGGAGGGGGTCTACTCCATGTCGGGGGAGCGGGTGGCCCGGGAGATCTTCGACGTGGTCGAAGAGGAGGGGGCGCTGCTCATCGTCGACGAGGCCCACAGCTCCGGTGTCCTGGGAGAGCATCTGCTGGGGATCTTCGAATACTATGGCATCGTACCGCAGCCCTGGCATATCAAAATGGGGACCCTGGGCAAAGCCTACGGCAGTTACGGCGCCTACATCCTGGCGAGCCGGCACATCGTGGAGTATCTGGAGAACCGGGGCAAACCCCTGATCTACTCCACCGCCCCTTCGGTGATCGATACGGCCCTGGCCCTGGAGAATCTGGAATACATTCGCCGTCATGCCGTGAAGCTGCGTAGGGGATTGCAGAAGCGTCGGAAAATCGTGGAGGAGGTTCTGGGGATCGGGATGGAGTCCCAGATCCTGTCCTTTCCCGTGTCCTCCGACGCCGAGGCGGTCCGCTTGCAGGAACGGTTGACGCAGAATGGCTGGCTGGTGGGGGCGATCCGCCGGCCTACGGTGGAGCGTCCGATCCTGCGGATCATTCCCCGGCTGAGGAGTTCCAAAAAAGAGCTGCGTCGAATGCTCCGTTTCCTGAAAAAGGAGACGCATTGATCCGGGTCGAGCGGCTTCGCATTCTCCAGGATGAAAAAGAGTTGGTGGACCTGAGCTTCGAGATCGGTGAATCCCTGGCCCTGGTGGGAGAGAGCGGCAGCGGAAAATCCCTGACCCTCAAGGCCCTGATCGGGATGCTCCCCTCGAACCTGGAGTGGGAGATGGATCTGAAGGCCCCCTTCGAGCTGAAACGGGGGGAGACCCTGGCCTTCATCCCCCAGAATCCCTTCACCGCGCTCTCCCCCATGACGAAGATCCGGAAACAGTGGTTCGCTTCCGAGGAGCGGGCCCGGGGGCTTTTCGAGCTGCTGGGGCTGGAGTGGAGCCTCTTCGACCGATATCCTCCCCAGCTCAGCGGGGGACAGCTGCAGCGGGTGATCTTCGCCATCGCCCTGAGCGGGAATCCGAAACTGCTGCTGCTCGACGAGCCGACCACGGCGCTGGACCCCCATCTCCGTGAGGAGATCGCCCGCCTTCTGCTAGAATTGCAGAAGCGCTTTGGATTCCGCGTACTCTTCGTCACCCACGATATCAATCTGGCGGCGAAGATCTGTGAGGAGATGTTGGTGATCCGCAAAGGACGGGTGGTGGAGCAGGGGAGCAACCGGGCGATCCTGGAGGATCCCGAGAGCGAGTACACCCGGCGACTGGTAGAGGCGAGTTTCGCCAAGAGGGAGTTTCGACAATGATCAGCCGCTTTATCAAAGGCTCCATCATCCTGGCGATCGTCTTCGCCATTGCGCTGATTGGGGCTTTTATCTACGCGTATCAGGAGGTGGAGCTCGACGCCGATCAGCTGATCAACTATCGTCCGGAGGTCTCCAGCGAAATTCTGGACCGCCACGGCAACCGCCTCGCCTACGTATTCAAGAAACGCCACCGTCTCTACGCCACCTTCGACGAGCTTCCTCCCAAACTGGTCGAAGCCCTGATCGCCACCGAGGATACCCGTTTCTTCGAACATGGCGGGGTCAATCCCGATGCGATCCTGCGGGCCGTCGTCGCCGATATCAAAGCCCGGAAATTCGTCGAGGGGGGAAGCACCCTGACCCAGCAGCTGGTGAAAAACAAGCTGCTCTCCAGTCGGAAGAAGCTGGCGAGAAAGATCAAAGAGGCGATCCTGGCCCTCAAGATCGAGAATGTCCTGACCAAAGAGGAGATCATCGAGCGCTACCTCAACGAGATCGCCTACGGCAACAACTATTTCGGGGTCAAGACCGCTGCCCAGGGCTATTTCCACAAAGAGCTGCCGGAGTTGACCCTCAAGGAGGCGGCGATTCTCGTGGGGATCCCCAACGCTCCCAGTTACTACAATCCCCGGCGCCATTACAAGCGGACCCTCAACCGGGCCAACGCCATTCTCTACCGGATGAAGAATCTGGGCTGGATCACCGAAACGGAGTACCTCAAAGCGATCAAGGAGATCCCCACGATCTACCGCACCAGCCTGAGCCAGAACATCGCGCCCTATGTCGTGGACGAGGTTCTGCGGCGCTTCAAAGGGAAGTTCGGCGATATCCGTACCGGGGGCTACAAGATCTACACCACCATCGATATGCGGATGCAGAAGGCGGGCCGGGAGGCGGTCAAGTTCGGCTACGATCGATTGATGAAGCGCTACAAGGAGAATCCGAAAAAGAGCAATCTCAACGGAGCGCTGATCGCCGTGGAGAACAAAACCGGGGATATCCTCTCTCTGATCGGAGGGGTGGATTACCGCAGGAGCGCCTTCAACCGGGTGACGATGACCAAGCGTCAACCGGGATCGGCCTTCAAACCCTTCATCTACCAGACGGCGCTGGATATGGGATACAACCCGGCCACAAAGCTCACCGACCTGGCCCGGACCTTCCAGTACTATAAAAACGGCAAGAGAAAGGTCTGGGCCCCCAAGAACTACGAGCGGAATTTCAAGGGGTTCATCACTCTACGGGAAGCCCTGGTCCACTCCCGTAACCTGGCCACCATCAATCTGGTCTACGACATCGGGGTGGAGACGATCCGAAAGCGATTGGCGCTCCTGGATGTGAAGAACATTCCCCGGGATATGTCCATCGCTCTGGGAAACCTGGCGATCAGTCCCTTGAAGATGGCTCAGATCTACACCGTTTTCTCCAACTACGGTCATATGATCGAACCGCGGCTGGTAAGCAAGATCGTATCCCGGGAGGGGGCGATCCTCTATGAGACCAAGCCCAAGGAGATCGTCGATTTCACCCGTCCCGAGCAAGCCTATCTGATGACCGATATCCTGAAAGACGTGATCAAGCGGGGGACCGGAAAGAACGCGGCGGTCAAGGGATTGGAGCTGGCGGGGAAGACCGGGACCACCAACGACGGGGTGGACGCCTGGTTCTGTGGCTACTCCCCTTCGGTGACGACGATCACCTGGTACGGGCGGGACAACAACCGGCCCATCGGACGCCACGCTACCGGAGGCTCGGTGGCGGCTCCCGCCTTCGCCCACTTCTACCGATCCCTCCTGAAGATCGATCCCGTGATGCCCCGGAAATTCCCGATCCCGGAGGGGGTCTATGTGGGCGAGGTGGATGGGCACAAGGAGCTCTACACGAAGATCTCCCCCCTTCCCAGAGAGAACGGTTCCGATTTTCTGGACGAGGGCTTCGTGCCCGCCGCTCCGGCCCAGGAGAGGAAAGAGCCCGGGGAAGATTTCTTTGGGACCCCCAGGAGCGATGAGGGCTCCGGTGAGATCAGTTCCCAGAGCACAGGGGCTGCCGGGGAGGTGGAATCGGTGAATCTCAATGGAGGGGAGGGCCCCTCCTCGCAGAGCGGTGACGCCTTCTCCTCTCCGGCTCAGGGAGAGATCGTCGACCCCCTCCATCCCGAACCGAAACGACCCGAAGAGGTGGGGCAGGACAGCGGGTCGCTCTTCTAAAATCTTTTCAGTCGATGGCTGAATCCGCTTTTGGCCTCCGGAATCTACTATCCCCGGATGATGATCCGGGTATTCTGCTTTCCGAAACGCTTGATCAATTTATAGAGTTTCCGGGCATTCTTGGGGTGGACCCGGATACAGCCGTGGGATGCGGGGCGGCCGAGCCGGCGGATGGCATTGGTTCCATGGATGGCGTAGCCACCTTTGAAAAAGACCGACCAGGGCATGGGGGAGTTGTGGTATTTCCTGGAGTAGTGCATCCGGTGGAGGGTATAGGGGCGATAGACCCCGACGGGGGTCCAGTAACCTCTGCGGGCGGTGGAGACCTTCCAATCCCCCACATAGTCGTTGTCCAGATAGACCCACATCCGTTGACGGGACTTGTCCACATGGACCTGGACATAGGTGCGGGTGGGATCGAGCAGGGTCTTGAGTTTGAGATAGGTCTTGGCGTAGTCCTGGGGAAGGGGGAGGATCACCTCTTTGAGGGAGAGGTAGAGTTCGGGGTCGGACCGTGGAATCTCCTTTGCCTCTTGGGGGACCGTTTTGAGCCCCAGGTAGGCATCCGCAGGAAACGGGTTTACGGCCTCCATCCGGTGCGGGGAGCTCATTTCTTCTTCGTTCACTCTGGTCGCGTTCTGTCTCGTGGGAGCTTCCGCTTCTCTGGCCTGCTCCTCCGGGCTCAGGAGTAGATACTCCAGTACGGGGTCGCCCAGTTCTTCGGACTTCTGCTCTGCAGAGGCGAATGTCGTCAGGGCGATGACGGCGAGTAGAAGTATTGGTTTCATGGTCGCCTCCCTCCTGCCTTCTTTGGGGCTGCTTCTTTCGGACTCGATCGAGGACTAAAGTACAGGGGATCGATAGGATCCCTCTTCGTGCATCGTGACGGATTTTTGAGATCGATTGTATCGTAACGGCTTGAAAGATAGGGGATGGGAGTTCGCAGAGTTGGAAGAACGGGGGGAGGAGACCCGGATACCCGGGATCTTTACTGCTTCTTCTCCTCTTTTTGGGGCGTTTCGGGTTTCGCAGAAGCGGCGGAAGTGTTCTCCTTTTTGAGAGGGATCACTTTGGCTCCGGGCTTCTTCTTGATGGTGATGGTGATGGTGTTGTCCTTCTGCTTCGCCTCGATGCTGGCGGGATCGGCGTCGGAGGGGAGGGTGAAGCTCTGGACCGAGCTGCTGTTGGTGTAACTGATGATCTTTCCGTAGTTGCCCTCCTGCTTTTCGACCTTCTTCTTGGCGCTGATCGCGATGGTGAGCATATGGTTCTCCGTGGAGATCTTGACCTCCGAATCCTTTAGATCGTTGACCTTGATCTGTAGTTCGTAGTGGTCCCCCTTGTCCTGGAACCCGGAGCTCAGCACACCGGAGGAGTGGACCAGGATGGGGGTCTGCATGATGGCCGGGGTCTGGAAGTTCTTTTCGAAGTTCTGGAAGAGCCGGTCCATATGCTGCTGCATCAGTTTCATCTGCTGCATCTGCATCTGGAAGACCCGTTCCATCTCGGCGAAAGGATCGTTCGTTGCGGCGTTGGCCGTCATACCCGATGCCGTGGCGATGGAGGCTCCGAGAAGCAGGCTCGCTGCGATTTTGCTGATTCTGTTCATTGCTGACTCCTTTGTATCGTTTCTTTTCAAGTTGAATTCTATTGACTCAAGTTTAACGATTTTTTAACGATCCAATGAGAAAAAATGGTAAAATTCTCGTCAGTTGATCTCGATCAAGCGGCATGGGATCACTGCGCTCTATAATGCGCTATCTTTTCAAATAGGAGTAAATATGTCAGATATAACCAAAGAACCCATCGAAGTGCCGGGAGCGACCGTTCCCTTTTTCACCTACAAGATCGGTGCAACCCAGTATTACGAGTTCGATACCTCCAAGTGCGGGCCTCCGGAGCCCATGGTCAACGCCATGGCGGGCCTGAAGCTCGTCGACGGTCCCGACAAGCGTCTGGTGATGATCAATCACAAGAAACCCA
>JALWPZ010000107.1 GCA_026994745.1 Campylobacteraceae bacterium
CCAGCGAAGTGACGGTGCTCGATCCGAAGTCGGGGAATTTCGACTATCGGATCTTCATGAACCACACCCTGGATCACCGGGGATACAAATTTTTCCAGAGCTCCTACGACCGGGATGAGCAGGGGACGATTCTCAGCGTCAACGACGATCCGGGAAAGTGGCCCACTTACCTCGGATACATCCTCCTGGCCCTGGGCTTGCTTTGGAATCTTTTCGATCCTACGTCCCGATTCGGGAAACTAATACGTTATCTGAAAGCGACGGCGCCACTCTGGGCGATGCTGACCTTTTTCGGGTTGGTGTCGGCTCCTCTGCAGGCGGCCACTCCAACGGACTTCGAAAAGTACCTCCCGGCCTACGCCCATGGCTCCAAAGCCACGGCGGAGAATTTTGGCCGCCTCATCGTCCAATCCCCCATGGGGAGGATGGAACCGATTAACAACCTCGATACCCAGTTGCTCTACAAACTCCACGGAAGTCTCTCCTGGCGGGGAATGGGTCAGGATCAGGTCTTGATGGGGATGCTGAGCCGTCCGGAGCTTTGGCGTTACGCCCGGCTCATTAAGATCAAATCCCCGAAACTGCGAAAAATTCTGGGACTTCAGGCTGGGGAGAATCGGGCAGCCTTCGCCGATGCCTTCGAGGGAAAGAAGGGTTACAAGCTCAAAAAATATGTCGAGGAGGCCAATCGGATCAAACCGGGGGAGCGGGGAACCTTTGAACGGGAGGTGATCGCTCTGGACGAGAAGCTCAACGTCATCTACATGGTCTTCTACGGCAACCTCTACCGGATCTTTCCCATGCCGGGGGACCCCAACAACGCCTGGTACAATCCCCTGGAGGCGATGCAGAAGTTCACGGGAAAAGAGAGAGCCGCCGTGGAGAGCCTGACCCGCCACTTCATCGATGCGGCCGCTTCGGGGGATTGGAAAGCCGCCGGAGAGATGATCGGGCAGATCCGCCACTATCAGCAGCGCTATGGTGCCGCGCTGATCCCGCCCAAAGAGAAGATCGAGGCGGAGCTTTTCTACAATCGGCTCCATCTCTTCCCCCGTCTGGTGGGAACCTACCTGCTGCTGGGGCTCCTGCTGATCCTGGCGGGCTTCGCCGAAATCCTGCGGGAGAAGCCCGGCCCCTGGTTCCGCCGGATCCGCCTGGGGGCGGGGGCGGTGCTGATTCTGCTCTTCGTGCTGCACACCTTCGGGCTGGGGCTGCGCTGGTACATTGCCGGGCACGCTCCCTGGAGCGACGCCTACGAGTCGCTGCTCTATATCGCCTGGTCGGCGATGCTGGCGGGGTTGATCTTTTTCCGCCATTCGTTGCTGGTCCTGGGGGCGACGGTCATGGTGGCGGGGATCTTCCTCTTCACCGCCCATCTGAGCAATATCAACCCCCAGATCACCAACCTGGTGCCGGTACTAAAATCCTACTGGCTGACGATTCACGTCTCGGTGATCACCGCCAGTTACGGTTTCCTGGGTCTGGGAGCGTTGATCGGTTTTATCGTCCTGTGGCTCTTTGTCCTCCGCAATTCGGAACAACGGCCCCAGGTCGATCGGGCGATTCATCGGCTGGTGGCCGTGGACGAAGCGGCGCTGATCATCGGTCTCTCGATGCTGACAGTGGGTAACTTCATCGGCGGGGTCTGGGCCAACGAATCCTGGGGACGCTACTGGGGCTGGGATCCCAAGGAGACCTGGGCCTACGTCAGCATCGTGGTCTACACCATCGTTTTGCATCTGCGGCTGGTTTCCAGGTGGGACCGGCCTTTCATCCTGGCGGCAGCCTCTTTCCTGGCTTTTGCTTCCATCATCATGACCTATTTCGGGGTCAATTTCTACCTCAGCGGGATGCACTCCTACGCCACGGGTGATCCGGTTCCGATCCCCGCCTGGGTCTACTGGGCCGTGGGCGTCGCCGCCCTGACGATCGCACTGGCCTGGCCGAAGCGAAAACTGGAGCGTCTGAAGCTGAAACGCTCCTCCTGAGTCAAAGCCCTCGGAACTATCAGCCGGTGACGATATAATCTGGCAAAATCAGACGAAGGATATGAAATGAAACGAACGATGATCATCTCGACGATGGCGGCTGCACTGCTGATGAGCGGGTGCGCGATGAACCAGGCGGAGTTCGATCCCAAGGATCTGCAGACGGTTACGGTGAAAGGTAAGAATTACGAGATCCCCAAAGGGGCGATGGTCTCCCCCTATGTGGACGACAAGGTGATCGAGTTCTACCGGAAGATCGGCCTCAAAGATTGTAAAAAGGGCGACATCACCTGGGAAGAGCTGAAAGCCCACAAGGCGATCACCACTGCGATCGACAAAGGGGACAAGTCGATCTACGAGAAGCTGGCCAAAGAGGGGCGCATCGGTTGTGCCAGCCCTGTGGCGAACAAGTAATCGTTCATTATACGAGAACAATAACAAATCCTAAGGAGTCGATCGATGCGTAAAATGCTCGTGCTTTTTTTCAGCCTGATTTTTGCCCAGAGCCTCTGGGCCGAGAAGCCTCTGAGAGTGGGGATGGAGCTGCAATATCCCCCCTTCGAAATGACCGACAAGGCGGGGAATCCCTCGGGGATCAGCGTCGATCTAGCCAAAGCCCTGGGGAAATACCTGGGGCGGCCGGTGCAGATCGAGAATATCGCCTGGGACGGATTGATCCCTTCGTTGAAGACGGGGAAGATCGATATGATCATCTCCTCGATGACCATCACCCCCGAGCGGGCGAAGACCGTGGATTTCTCCATCCCCTACGCCCAGAGCAATCTGGCGATCCTCACCTGGAAGGGCAGCGGCATCAAGAGCATCGACGACCTGAACCAAAAAGGGCGCAAAGTGGCGGTGAAGAAGGGGACGACGGGGCACATCTACGCCCGGAAGCATTTGAAAAACGCCGAGATCCTGGTCTTCGACAAGGAGAACGCCGCCGTCCTCGAAGTGATCCAGAAGCGGGCCGACGGGTTTCTCTACGATCAGCTGACGATCTACCGCAACTGGAAGAAGCACCCCGATCAGACCGAAGCGTTGCTCAAGCCCTTTCAGAAGAAGCCCGAATATTGGGGAATCGCCATGCGCAAGGGGGACAAAGAGCTCAAAGAGAAGGTCGACGCCTTCATCCGCCAGGCCAAAAAGGACGGCACCTTCGACGCCTTGGCCAACAAGTATCTCCAGGGCCCCAAGGAGACCTTCGACAAACTGGGAATCCCTTTCTTCTTCTAAACACTGAATGACGAAATTCAAAGAGTGGTTCATCCAGGAGATCGAGCGGGGCAGGGCCCCGAGGCTTCCCCGTCCGGTCTACCTTCTCAACGCCTCTCTACTTTTTCTCCTGATCCTTGTCCTCTTTGGAGGGATGTTCGCAGCGACCGATTACAACTTCCAGTGGGAGAGTGTCTGGGAGTATCGGCAGAAGTTCATCGACGGCTTTTTCACCACCGTCTATATCTCCGTCGCCGCCCTGATCCTTAGCCTGCTCATCGGCCTCTTTTTCGCCTATGGGCAGAACTCCAGGGTGATCCTGCTGCGCTTTTTCTCCCGATTCTACATCGAGATTATCCGGGGAACGCCCCTGCTGGTGCAGATTCTGATCTTTTTCTACGTTTTCGCCACCAACCTGGGGATCGACAACCGCTATGTCGCGGGGGTTCTGATCCTGGCGCTCTTCTCCGGCGCCTACGTCACCGAGATCATCCGGGCGGCCATCGACAGCATCGACACGGGACAGTTCGAAGCGGCCAAATCCCTGGGTTTCACCCCCTTCCAGAGTTACCGATACATCATCTTTCCCCAGGCATTCAAGCGGATGCTGCCGCCTCTGACGGGGCAGTTCGCCTCCATCATCAAGGATTCCTCACTGCTCTCCATCATCGCCGTGCGGGAGTTGACGATGAACGCCCAGGAGGTCAACGCCTTCACCTACTCGACTCTGGAGAGTTACATTCCCCTGGCCATCGGTTACCTGATCCTGACCTATCCCATCTCCCACGTCTCCCGTTATCTGGAACGGCGGATACAGGGATAACGATTCGTGAAGGGTGGTAAAGATGATGAAAATTTTTCGAGGGGATTGACCCCTCCCCTGTCGATCGGGGTGAAGGGGTCAGAGGGAGCGGATGCGGCTGATCTTGTCGTTCAGGCGTTTCATGACCTGCTCGGCGCGTTTCATCAACAGTTCCCGCTCGTGGTAGAGCCGGGCTTTTTCCTCTTCCAGTTTCATCTCTTTGTCCAGGAGTTTTTCTTCTTTGCGAACCAGTTTGTCGTACTGTTCTTTGAGCTCGGCGTACTCTTTGTCCAGTTTTTTGACTTGTTTGTTGAGCTGGCGCAGATCTTTGTCGTAGGTTTCGATCTGGCGCTCGGTCTTGGCGCTGAGCAGTAGCTTGTTGGTCCGCTTGATCTTGCCGAGTTTTTCGTGGATCTTGCGTTCTATCTCCCGCATTTTGGAAGAGATCTCCAGGATCTCCACCTCCATCTTTTCCAGCTTTCCGCGGGTTTCTTTGAGTTGCTCTTCGATCTTGGCGATCCGTTTTTCCGTTTTTTCCAGGGCTTTGATGAACTGGTTGACGGAGACTTCGGTTTGATTCAGGCTTTCGGTCATTTCGACTCCTTTGGATTGTTTTGTGAAAGGATATCGTGTCCCCGGGTTCTTTCTTTGCGACGTGGGTAGCAATCTACGGTTTGGGAGGGTAGCTTTTCCGCGAAAGTTCGGCACTCTGAGGGCACCGAAATATGGTAAGATTGACGGCGCAACACCAAATCAAAAGGAGAAGATGATGATGAAAAAGATGCTTGTGGCGGCGCTCGCTTCGGCGACGCTCTTTGCCGGCAATGTGGTGAAACTGGATCTCAACGCCAAGTACGGGGCCAACAACTTCCACACCAAGGGAGCGGAGAAGTTCGCCCAACTGGTGGAGAAGTACTCCAACGGCACCGTCAAAATCACGGTCCATCCGGGCAGCTCCCTGGTCAAGGGCAATCCCCTCAAGGCAGTCAAGGACGGCACGGCGCCCATGACCGATATGTTCATCCCCTTCACCGCCGGCGGGGGCAAGGTCTTCGGGATTTCGGCGCTTCCCTTCGTGGCCAACAGCTACGATGACGCCTACCGTCTCTATCAGCTCTCCAAGCCCGCCTACGACAAGGTGGCCAAAAAGTGGAACCAGAAGATGCTCTACGCCGTCTCCTGGCCTCCCAGCGGACTCTACACCAAGCATCCGGTCAACTCCACCGCCGATTTCAAAGATATCAAGGCGCGAACCTACGACAAGAACTCCGCCAAATTCATCCAGATGGCCGGCGGCAGCGCGGTAGCGCTCCCCTGGGGAGAGGTCTATTCGGCGCTCCAGACCGGCATGGTCAATGCGGTGGTCACCTCCTCGGCTTCAGGAAAAGACGGGAAGTTCTGGGAGGTCCTGAGCGACTTCACCAAGATCAACTACGCCTATCCCCTCCAGGCGGTCACCATCAACCTGGACTACTGGAACTCCCTGAACAAGGAGCAACAGGCGGCCATGCTCAAAGCGGCCAAGGAGATCGAAGCGGCCCAGTGGGAGGCGAGCAAGAAAGAGGATGAGGTGGCTCTCAAGACCCTGGCGGAGCATGGGATGAAGATCCACGAAGCGAGCCCGACGCTGAAAAAAGAGCTGGCGGAGGTGGGCAAGAAGATGCTCGACGAATACCTCAAGGATGCCGGTCCCGAGATCAAGAAGATCTTTGCCGAATATCGGAAACAATAGTCGCAAGTCGCAAGAACGGGGCTTCGCCCCTCACGTCGCAAGTTTGCATGAGAAGTCATTGATGGTCATTCGTGGTCATTTGTTGTCATTTAAGGGGGCTTTTCCTCAATGACAGCACGCAAAGCGTGCGAAATGACCATAAATGACTGCGAAGCAAATGACTTCAATGACTTATTTGGTTAGAGGAGGGTTGTTGAATGTTTCGTAGGTTGGAAGTACTGGAGCGCTTCCTGTCGACTCTGGGTGCGGTGATCGCTTCGCTGCTTCTGCTGGGGCTGGTGGGGCTGATTACCGTGGAGATCGTGGGGCGGAGCTTTTTCGACTACTCCACGATGCTGGCCGACGAGTACAGCGGCTATCTCTTTCTGGCCCTGGTCTATCTGGGGCTGGCCTACACCTTTCGGCAGGGGGGACATATCCG
>JALWPZ010000108.1 GCA_026994745.1 Campylobacteraceae bacterium
GAGACGCCGGTTCGGAGAGGGGCTTGTTGAAGATGATGCGGATTTCCTCCGATGGAAGAGGAATCTTTTTCCATTGGACATCCGAAGGATCAGAGTGTCTCCTTCCAAGCGGATGGAGAGGCGGGTGACCGTGTTGTTGCTGTTGTAAAGAATCAGAGTCGAATTCTCGACCCGGTAGGTCCCTTCACCTTCGATCCGTCCATTGATGCTGAGGCGGTATCGCTTAGAGTCCAACTGCAGGATCTCTCCTCCTTCGGATATCCATTGCCCCTGCAGTGATTCAAGCATGGATGGTACCGGAATTGGGGTCGTTGTCTGCCCTGCCGCATTGGCAGAGGTTGGTGGGCTCAAAGGCCCGGCAGAGGAGGAGGGAGTTCCTGTTTTTCCCGATCCGCCTTTCATTTTTAGATAGAGGGAGACCTTGTGGCTGGCCAGATCGATGCGATACATCAGCTTTTTTCCATTGGGAAGAGGGACAAGAAAAGTCAAATAGTCCTGGCGGTACTTGTCACGCCTGGTTCCTTTTGTCCCTTCGATAGGAACGAGTCTGAGTACCGGTGAATCCCCTTGTTCGAGCCAACCGACACTGATGAGTTTTTGGTCGGGATTATTGAGGGAGGAGCGTGTCGCGACCAGAAGGGCTTTGACTTTCGGGTGCGGGGAAAGTTCGATCGCTCCGTCGGTTTTTACGATTTGGCTTTGTCGGAAAAAGCGATCGGCATCGATCTCGTACCAGAGACCATAAAGATCTTCACGGCGATAGGAGGCTCCCCCACTTTGGGAAATACTTTTGATCAATGGATTCTCGACAACTCTAAATGGATAGCGGGCAACCACAGGTTTCCCTCCGATCGTTTCGGCTGTCAGAGTCAGTTCGTATTCACCGGGAGGATCGAAGGCGACAACAAGGTCGAGCCCTCCTTTCCATTGTATGGTCTTCCCGCGGACAAAGCCATGGTTCCCGTCTTTGGCGACGGTTTCAAAAAGCAGCGTAATTTCGGTTGTTGGATCCGGTTTGACGCTTTGATAGAAAACCGTACCGTCCTTTTGGGGGATCTCCAGTACCACCGATCGACTCCCCTGCCATTTCTCGTCGAAATAGACCGAGGCTCTCAACCAACCCATCCCCGGATAGTTGTAAAGGATCGGGACGGAGATCATCCCGGAGTTCAGGGGAATGTTGATCGTGGCGTAAGCGCTCTTTGTCCCGTTGCTAACCTTCAGGTGGTACCCCTGATAGAGAATGACATGGGTATTGACACCGTCTTTGTATTGGGGGATCATGTAATCCAGTTCATCGGCAGCTGTCTTCTTCCTACGCTCCATCCAGTTGCTGTCGGTGATCAGGCTGTTGAGGTAGATCTTCGTATCGGTGTTTCCGCTGCTTTTTTTCCCGAAACTCGCACGGATCCAGAGAATGTCGGTTCCTTCGACGGTGGTGTGGATCCCCTGGGCTCCCAGGGGCATGGCCTGGGTGGTCGGCGTCGGGGTGCCTTTGGAGAAATCCACCAGTTTCATATCGTGGATTCTCAGACGGGAAGCTTTCTCCTTCTCTTTTCGATAAAGCTCTTTCAATGTTTTTTTCCAACGGGTCATTCCGGCCAAACGGGTTTTGTTGTATCGGGAATTGAACACGCTCTGACTGACAGGGGCATAGATGGCCAATCCGTTGCTCAGACGCCTTGCCGCACCGGAGGTCGTAGCGAGAATCATACGATCCATCTCGGCAAGCAATCTCTCGTACTCCCCACCCGATCGCAGGGTTCCGCTATTGTTCCGGATCCGCTTGAGCGCATCCATGAGATCGATACTGGCCAGTGCTCTTGGGCCTCTTTGAACTTTGGAACGCGGAAGGTAGGATTCGGAGAAAAAGATCGAGCGTGCGATTTTCGGCCAATCCCGATCCAATCCTTTCTCCAACGCCTCTGTCAATGCATCGAAGGCATCGAGAACGTCGTCGGTTCTTTGCAGGTCGATCGCAGAGAGGGTATAGCTTTCTTTGTTCAAATCACGATAGTTTTCTCCGTAATGCCGGACGATGGATACGGCGATGTTTCGCACCCCCCGTGTTCCCTTTCCGAATTCTGGCAACACACGTTCATAGGGCCATCCGTCCCCCGGTTCCAACGCTTCCGAGGCGACCATGACCCGGGCGAGATCCTTCATCTCCGCCGCTGTTTCGAGTTGTCCCATCAGGCACATGTCGAATCCGATCAGGTCGAGCTTGTCGATTCCGACTTCGGCCAGCGCCTCATGAAGTGCACGGTGCAGTTCAGGCAGTGTCAGATAATCCTCACCTTGGGGCTGTCCCGGAGCGTCGCTGTCGTTGGCGTGTGACTGCCATCCTCCCCCGTGGTCCCATAGGATCAAGGCATGATGTTTCGCCGGAAACGTTGCCAAAGCGGACCGCAGAAAATCTCTCAGGACATCAGGGGTGCCCATGTTGAGCTCTCCCAGCTTTGCAAGTAGCTCGGAATGGATCCTCTTTTCATCGTTGTCCTTGCGGATGCGATAGATTCGAGCGTCGCTCCAATCCCCTTCCGAACGATCGAATCCTTTGGCACGGTCGATGAGGACGATGATCTCTACTGGCCCGTCGATTCCCTTTTCCATCTCGTTGATATCTTTGAGGGCCATCGCTTCGAGATTGTTGTCCCCCACCATATAGACGAGGATCGTCCACTCTCTTCCAGGGTCGTTCCGAGGATTTCCCAGATCGAAACCTGTCGTTTTGGAAGGTACCACAGGTGGGGAAGTGGATACCTGGGCTGCGATCGTTCCGACAAAGGCCCTGGACATTTCGAAGGGGTCGGTCTGTTTCGCCGGCAGAAACAGTACGGAACATAGGAGGGCGAAGGTTGATACGAGGATTTTGAATATCGGGTTGAAAGTCATTTTTCCGTCTCCTTCCCATTGAAATTCATCTTGACCACCCTATCGAGTATACTATTATTAAATAGAAATAAAATAAAAATCTACAATTTAAATTTAATAAACAAAAGAATAGAATGGAGGTGGAAGCCAAAGAAAGGAGGTGGAGCGATGTGGAAAAAGATTGTGTTGGGGATCGTGGTTCTGATCGCAGGAACGACTGTACTTGTGCTCTATCTGACTGCAGGGATGAGTGAAACTGCCGAGAATTTCTTCGAGGAAGTGAAAGCGCATCGTTACGATAAGGCCTATGGAATGCTGTCGGAAGATTTTCGACAGAGTACCAGCCGTGAAGAGTTGATACGATTTTTGAAGCAGGCAGGTCTGGATCAATACCAGAGTGCCAGTTGGGGCAATCGTTCGATGGAGGGGAGGCGTGGAGTCCTAGAGGGAACCGTGACCACGAGCTCGGGAACTGCAGTTCCTTTGACGATCCGTTTCGTAAAATATGGGGATGGGAACTGGCAGATCTATGAGATCGAAAAGCCGAAAGCGGGTGCACACATTGTTGATGGGGGTGCCACTTCCACCGCGGCTTCCACAACGGCGATGCCCGACACCGAGACTTCCAAGGCGTTGGTGCGGGAGACCATTGGGCGCTTCGCACGATCAGTCAACAAAGGGGAGATGTCGGAGTTACGGGATTCTGCCGCCGAGATCTTCCGCCAGGAGGTGAGCCTGGAGAGAATCAACCAGGCACTGCAGCCTTTCATCAAAATGGGAATCGATTTTACGGTATTGGATCGCATGGATCCCCGGCTGGAGCCGGGTCCGGAGATGGACGAGAAAGGTGTTTTGACGCTGCAGGGATATTACGATACGAAACCCAACCGATTCCATTACACGCTACGGTATATCCGGGAGAAGGGTGAATGGAAACTGGTGGATTTCAATGTCGCTATCCGATAGTAGATAAGCATGCGCAAACCATGGAAAGAGCATTCATAATTGAAAGGGGGGTGTGATGAGCGAAACGAATGTAAGGGGTTGGGAAGATCGTGAACTTTTGGAGCTGGCCAAGAGGCAAAGACAGTTGATCTGGATTTTTCTGGGGGGAATTCTTCTATTTGTACTGATCGGCATGGCGGCTGGCTGGGGAATGATCGGGGGTCTGGGGCGTGGAGAGGATCTGTTCGCGCTTCTGTGGAACATCGCCCTGATCGTTCAGGTCTATCGAGTCGCCCAATCGGCCCGTCTGAAAGCATGGTTGTATGCACTGTTGATGCTGGTTCCACTGGTGAACCTGCTCGTTTTCTTCCACATCAGTGCCAAAGCGAGCAGTATTCTCAAGGAGAATGGTATCGGTGTCGGCCTGATGGGTGCGAAGGGAAAGGACTTGAAACGGTTGGGTGTGGCGGAGTAACTTTGCCCTCATGAGGGATCGTCTCTGTCGCTCCCGATCGAGAAGGGATTGTAAATGATATTACGAGTTGTTGGAATATGGATTGGTGCTATGATTTTGTCCGCAGCCGGCTTAGAGGAGAGGATCGATGCCTGCAGGAACGGTGATGCCACCGCCTGCTTCGAACTGGGAAAACGATACGGAGAAAAAGAAACAGAGGAGGTGAAGAGGAAGGCTTTGGCGTTCTACGAAAAGTCCTGCACCCTTGGAAATGGGGACGGGTGTAACAATGCGGCTATGTTGCTACCGGAGCGCTCCGAAGAGGCTTTTGAACTTCTGAGGAAAGCCTGCGAGCTGAACTCGGCATATGGTTGCACAAACCTCGCCATCCGGTATGCCTGGGGCCAGGGTGTCACCAAAGACTACAGGGTGGCTACAGAGTATTACCGGAAGGGATGTCAATTGGAAGACTATCTCTCCTGCTATGGACTGGGACTTTCCTATCTACAGGGGTTGTCCGTGGAAAAAGATCTATCGGAATCCCGGCGCCTGTTTTCGCTGGCCTGCGAACATGGCAGGGGTGAAGGTTGCAGTGGCCTGGGGTATCTGTACGAAAATGGTTTTGGGGTTGCAAGAGACTATACGAAGTCCATGGAGCTCTATCGAAAAGCCTGTGAAATGGAGTACGACCTGGGATGTACCAATGCAGGAGACCTCTACAGGGATGCCAAAGGGAGACCGAAAGATCTGAAGAAAGCGAAGCCGCTGTATAAAAAGGGGTGCAATCTGGGAGATGAAGTCGCCTGTGAGCGATTGAAAACCCTCTATTCGGAATCCGAGGGAAATTGATGGTGAAAGTGGGGAGGGTAACAGATTTTGGCGGGAGAAGCCTCCCGGAAGAGAGCACTATGACGTCAGAGGGCCTCTTCGTCCTCTTCGCCGGTCCGGATCCGGACGGTGTGCTCGACGGGGGTGACAAAGATCTTTCCGTCCCCGATCTTTCCGGTGCGGGCGGACTCTTTGATGGCGTTGATGGCGGTGTTGAGGTACTCCTCGCTGCTGACGACAATCTCGATCTTGACCTTGGGGATGAAATCCACCACATATTCGGCCCCGCGATAGAGTTCGCTGTGGCCCTGCTGGCGTCCATATCCCTTGACTTCGGTGACGGTCATCCCTTCGATGCCCGCCTCGACCAGCGCTTCCTTGACCTCTTCGAGTTTAAAGGGTTTGATCACTGCTTCGATCTTTTTCATTGCTGTTCCTTTCTGCGTTATCTAATGGTTTGAACGATGCCCGGAGGCACCGGATTCTTAGAGGTTGATGGCCTCTTCCCCGTGGATCGACTCGTCCAGCCCCTTGAGCTCGGTCTCGTCATCGACCCGTCCGCCACCGGTGAGGAGGCTGGCGATGAAGTAGACGATGGCGGTCATGATTCCGCTGTAGACGATGGTCAGCAGGATCGCTTTGATCTGGGCCATCAGCTGGCTACCCAGGCTGAAGTTCTCAGGCATCAGGTAGGGAGCGATGAAGATCGCCGTGGCGATGGATCCCCAGATTCCTACCAGGCCGTGGACCCAGAAGGCGTCCAGGGAATCGTCGACCTTGAAGAGCTTCTTGAGCTTGGAGACACCGAAGGCACCCAGGGCGCCGCCGACGAGACCGATGATGATAGCTCCGACGACACCGGCGCTACCGGAGGCGGGAGTGATGGCGACCAGGCCGGCGACGGCACCGGAAGCACCACCGACCAGAGTAGCCTTCTTGTAGATCATGTATTCGACGAGGATCCAGCCGATGACCCCCAGAGAAGCGGCGACATTGGTGATCAGGAAGGCGTTGGCGGCGACGCCGTCGGCGGCGACTTCAGACCCGG
>JALWPZ010000109.1 GCA_026994745.1 Campylobacteraceae bacterium
AGCCGATGGAGCGTTTGGGCATCTTTCTCGCTCTCTTCTTCCTGGTCAATCTCGCCATCTGGCTCGTTCTGCGGGACCATCACGTGGATTTGAAGATCCGGGAGAGCATTCTGGCGGTCAACCTGCTATGGATCCTCCTGGGGATTGGAGGGGCCATCCCTCTGCTGCTCTACACCGACGTCTCCCCCGCTTCGGCCTTTTTCGAAGCGATCAGTGGGTTCACGACGACGGGGGCGACGATCTACAGTGAGATCGAGGCGCTGCCCCATTTCATCCTTTTCCATCGAAGTCTCATGCACTGGATGGGAGGGATGGGGATCATCGTCCTGGGGGTTGGGCTGCTCTCGATGATCAATCCTTCGGGAAGCCTCAGTCTCTTCAAGGCCGAATCGACAGGGATCCAGATCGAAAAACTCCGCCCCAAGATCCGGGATACGGCGTTGAGCCTCTGGGGGATCTATCTGGCGTTGACGATTCTGGACGCGATCCTTCTCAAACTCTTTGGAATGGGTTGGTTCGATGCCGTCAACCATGCCTTTTCGACCCTCTCGACGGGGGGCTTTTCCACGAGAAACGACTCCATGGGGCACTGGGCCGGATCTTCGGCGATTCTTTGGACCACGACGATTTTCATGCTCCTCTCGGGGATCAACTTCCTGGCCCACCTAAGGATGCTCTATCGGGACGGAAGCGGCTACCGTAGCGAAGAGGTGCGCTGGTATCTGCTCATTTTTGTTCTGCTGGGGTTGGTGGTGACCCTGACCCACGAATGGGTGGGAGGGGACAGCTTCTGGCACTCGGCGACCCACTCTTTTTTCACCGTCTCTTCGGTGATGACGACTACGGGATTCGCCTCCACCGATTACGGCGGGTGGAGTCATGCCGCCATCGCGATGATCTTTCTGGCGATGTTCGTGGGGGGCAACGCCGGCTCCACCGCCGGTGGGGTCAAGGTGATCCGGTACGTGGTGATCTTCAAGACCCTTTTCGCCGAAATGAAACGGACTCTGCATCCGCGGGCGCTGATCGCCGTCTATGTGGATGGGCACAAGTTGCGGGAAGCGGTGATCACCTCGACCTTCGGGTTTTTCATCCTCTATATCTTTACCAATGTCCTCCTGACTGTCTACCTCTATGCCAGCGGCTACGATACGATGACCTCGGTTTCCGGAGCCCTGGCCATCGTTGGCAACATTGGCCCCGGATTCGCGAAAGTAGGGCCTGCGGAGAATTTCGCCTTTTTCACCGATCCCCAAAAGATCGTTCTATCCATCGGGATGATCGTCGGACGTCTGGAGTGCTATACGGTCTATCTACTTCTGAGCCTCTCGTTTTGGAAGCGATTCTGATCAATCGGAGAGTATGAGGACGACGACGGCGAGGGCGAAGCCCCCGTCGTGGCTGATGGAGAGGGAGGAGTCCAGAACGGGGAAGCGGCGAGAGGCTTCCTCCGAGAGGGTGAAGGAGGGGGCTCCCCGTTCGTCTTTGTGCAGGCGGATGTCGTGAAAGGAGAGTTCGCTGCCGATCCCACAGCCCAGGGCCTTGGCGACCGCCTCTTTGGCGGCCCAGTACCCGGCCAAGGAGGCGGTGCTTTTCCCCTCCGCTTCCCCAGGGCTCAGGTAGCGGGAGAGAAAACGATCACCGAAGTGCTCCTTCGCCTCTTCGATCCGTCGGATCGCCACCAGGTCGCTGCCTACCCGGATCATTTCAATCCCCCTATGCGTATCGCAGGAAGATCCCGATGAGCAGGGAGAAAAGGATCGTCAAAGAGATCACCCGCAATGCATGGCGTTTGGGGTCGAGGTTGAAACGTTCCTCGAGCCATTGGCTGATGCGCATCGCCGGATAGCTCATGAAGAGCAGCATTACACTGCTAAAGACCAGGGTGAGGGCGAGGTCCATATTGCTCATTGGGTATCGACTCCGTAGTACTCCCGGACGAAGCGCTTCTCGGATTCGTTCTTCAGGGGAATCTCTTTGACTCTCTTCCCGGAATCGTCCAGGATCAGCAGTGTGTTCCCCTCCAGTTTCAGGTGCTTTTTCGCCCACTCCCGCTCCAGGGTCTGAAGTTGGGCGTAGAATTTTACCGCGTCGGGTTCTCGCTCGAATTTCGGATCGTCTTTGCGTTTGATCTTCAGGCCTCCCAGGCCGTTCTCCACGACGAAGGGACTGTAGTGCTGCACCAGAGGATAGATCCGGGCATCCCGGTGGGGGGGACGCCCAAGGATAAAGGCGACACCCGCCAGGAAGATCATGACCGCGCCCAGGGCGAACCCAAGTTTTTTACTGAACATTCTTGTCAAATCCTTGCGCTGAGAAATTCATAGATAGTATAGAGGGAGTCTGATTAGAGGCGGTTGACATCTGTCAAGGAGAGTTTGGAGCGAGATGCGTTACACTCCTGGAATCACAGCATGAGAGGATTGGTAGCATGGATACGATCAAAAACTTTTTCTATCTTGAGGGAGCCTACCTGATTCTGGGGGCGATCATTCTGCTCGTCACTCTCTTTGTGACCACCCGCCCCTTTATGTCCCCCGGTGCTCCGAAGAAAGGATTGGGGATCGTGGCCCTGGTCCTGGCGATCTTCATCGGGGCGCACTACTGGGTCACAACCTCCCGGATCGCTACGGTCAAACAGGCCTTCGAAGCGGGAAAACCGATTCTCTGCGAAAGCCGGATGCTACGTAAGATGGCCCAATCCATCGAGATCAAAAAAGGAACCGCTGCCCAATGGCGCATCGAGGGGGAGTATTTCGTCTCTCCCGAGTTCGTTCGTCCCTTCCATATCGCCCGCTGCATCGTGAAGTGACTCCTCCTCGGAAACTTCGTTTTCTTTTCCTTCCCTCCGAAAGTTTTTCATTCCAGCCCAGGGTTTCGACTCCACCCCCTCTCTTGATACGTATCAATGGCTTCCAGGCCGAAAATTGTCATAATCCCCTATGCTCATAGAAGCATAAAGTCGAAAGGAGTCCATAGTATGGGAAATTTCACAGGATGGCCGGAGATCGCTCCCGATCAGTTCCTACCGATATTCGTCGTCGCGACACTGGTTCTGCTCTTCGGGGTCGGATATGCGGCGATCATCACCCTGGCCAAAATGGGATTTTTCTCCAAAAAATGGATACCTGTAGGCTACCTGTTCTGGGGATTGCAGACCCTGAGTCTGTATGAGCTCGCCATGTTGATCCACAGCAACCACTACACTACGAAGGTGCTGCTGGTGACGATGGTGGCCTATCTCTTCGTACCGCATCTGTACTTCTATCTCGTCTCGGAGTCGGAGAAGCGGTACGAACAGAACGACCAACACGATTCAAACCACTAAAGGAGGGAAAATGGCTGGCAAGAAAGCATCCGTCTGGACGAGTATCAGCTTTTGGCGGCGTTCGGCGGCCTGGGTGACCGGGTTCGCTACGATCCTGCTGATCTGGCTGACGTTCGACACCATGGCACAGATCCGTATGGGTACGGACAAGGAACTGCAGGAGGGGGTCAAGAGGAGAATTCCCGCCCCCACGGTCATCAACTACAAGATCGACTACAAGTACGACGAGAAGCGGGGCCTGGAGGCTCCCGTGATCGGACCCGAGAAGCAGCCGCTCTTCGGAAAGGAGCTCAGCCCCAAAGAGGCGGCGGCACTGCTGCATCTGGGCAAGCTGACCTCCCAGGCCAAGAACTGCATGGATTGCCATACGCTTCTGGGGAACGGTGCCTACTACGCTCCCGATCTGACCAAAGCGTGGCTCGATCCCATGTGGGAGAAGACCATGCCCGCCATGACCGGGAAGAAAACCAAAGAGGAAGCGATGGTGGAATTCCTGATGCATCCCGACAAGTACCCCACCCATGCCCGGATGATGCCCAATCTCGGAATCACCGAGCAGGAGGCGAAGGGTCTGGTGGCGTTCCTGAAGCATATGTCGTCCATCGACACCAACGGGTACCCCCGCGGCTTCTCCAAAACCATAAAAGAATTCCAGACAGGAGGCACCTATGCTAAATAACACCAGTAATCTGTCGCCTTCCAAGCAGCTGGCGATGAACTACTTCCGGGTTGCGATCGTCCTCTTCGGTGCCCAGCTGCTCTTTGGATTGATCATCGGTCTGCAGTTTCTCTATCCGAGTTTTCTGTACAACTTCCTGGACTTCAGCGTCGGGAGGATGGTTCACATCAACGCCCTGGTCGTCTGGATGCTCTACGCCATGATCGGCTCGGTCTATCTGATGCTTCCTGACGAGACGGGTATCGAGCATCCGGTAGCGATCGGTCTGGGCAAGCTCGCTTTCTGGGTTCTGACGGCGGCGGTCACCGTGGTCGTACTCGTCTATCTCTTCATTCAGGTCGGACCCGGGAAAGAGTCCACGATCTGGCTGATCAACGAAGGGCGTGAATACCTCGAGGCGCCCCGCTGGGCCGATATCGGCATCGTTGTGGTGGTCCTGATCTTCTACGCCAACGTCTTTTTCACCTATATGAAAGGGAAAAAGACCGGCATCATGACCGTCATGGTCGCCGACCTGATGGCCCTGGCCGGTCTCTATCTGGCGGGGATGTTCTTCACCGACAACATCTCCATGGATCAGTACTGGTGGTGGTGGGTCATCCACCTCTGGGTCGAAGCGACCTGGGAAGTCTTCGTCGGGGCACTGGCAGCCTACGGATTGATCCGGGTCATCAACGCCAAGCGTGAAATCGTCGAAATGTGGCTCTGGATCGAAGTGCTGATGCTCTTCGGTTCCGGAATCCTGGGCCTGGGTCACCACTACTTCTGGATCGGTACTCCCGAGTACTGGTGGGAGATCGGTGCACTCTTCAGCTCACTGGAACCCGTCCCACTGGTCGCCATGTTCGTCCATGTCCTTTATGACTGGGGAAAAGAGCAGGGGCAACATCAGGCGGAAGGCAAAGGTAGCTCCATCAAGAATGGACCGACCATGGCCTGGATCTCCATCAACGCCTTCGGCAACTTCCTGGGAGCAGGAATCTGGGGATTCTTCCATACGCTGCCCCAGGTCAACATCTACACCCACGGATCCCAGTTCACCGCGGCCCATGGCCACCTGGCCTTCTTCGGCGCCTACGCGACGATCCTGATCGGGATGATGTATCTGGGGATCCAGGACGCCTACGGGCTCAAGCGGCTCAAGGCGACCTTCAAATCCAAGATGGCGATTTTTCTGATCACCTTTGGAGTATTGGGAATGACCGTTGCTCTGACCATTGCCGGTTACGAGCAGGTTCTGGTGGAGCGTGCTGAACTGGGTGCAGGATGGCAAGCCTTCTTCACCGCGCAGAACCTTCCCTGGTATGTTCAGGCCCAGGTCTGGCGGGAGATCATGGGGGTCGTCACCTTCGTAGGATTCGTCTATCTGGTCTGGGATCTACTGACCATCGGGAAGGTCCAAGCCAAGGCCGAGCAGGCGTGACAGTAAGGAAGGAACCTTGTGCGGTCCTTCCATTCTAAAGTGAGAGAAAAAGAATAGGAGATGCGCTCATGAATTTTCATATGTTTGAACAATGTACGGATATCACCTGCAACAGCTTTTTTGCGTGGTTGAACCAGGGTCCTCTGACCTTGACGATCTTTCTGCATACGGTCATCATCCTGCCGATGATCTGGATCTACTTCAGTGAAAAGAAGAAGCTGGAGCGTGGGGAATGACGATTGATTGAGATCATTTGAGTGAATGATCTCTTTCAATATAATTCATACACGGTTCAGAAGGTGCCGGCAAGGGCCGGTTGTTTTGAACATTTCGCTCATTTGAAGGAGGAGAAATGAAATTCGGTACAGTTTTAAGTTATGTCGCGGCAGTATCGCTGGCTGCGACCATGGCCCAGGCGGGAACCTCCAAGATGGACTTCGCCAAGGTCTACGAAAAAGAGTGTCAGGGATGCCACGGTCCCATCCACCAGGGTGGTGTCGGATCCGACCTGCGCCCCAAGGTATTGAAGAAGAAAAACACTGACATGTTGGCCGAGACGATCCTTAACGGTCGTCCCGGTACGGCGATGCCTGCCTGGAAACATATGTTCAGCAAGGACGACGCCTACGGGATGGTCGACTGGCTGATGAATTGGAAGAACACTGTGGAGCTCAAGCTCGATTTGGACCAGATCAAGAAGAGCTGGAAGAAGCTGGC
>JALWPZ010000110.1 GCA_026994745.1 Campylobacteraceae bacterium
CCAAAAGTGTCAATGTCGCCATCAACCGCCTGAAGAAGAAGGTCGATACGTCCGGTGAATCGCCGATCATCGAAGCGGTCCGGGGGATCGGATATCGGTTATGCTGAAACTCTCCCAGCTCTATCTGCGACGGACTCTTCTGCTCTTCGTGAGCGCTTTTTTGATCGCGGCGGCGGTGGGGTATCTGCTCCTGCGACAGATGGAGATCCACACCCACGAAACGATGTTGCGGAATATGATCGTACTTCTGGAGGGGGAACTGCAAAGCGTCGATCCGAAAAGGATTCCCTCGATCCTTCGGAAGATTCGAAAAGAGACCGGAACCCGGATCACCCTGGTCGCCCCCGACGGTCGGGTTCTCTACGAAAGCGACCGCTCTCCGGCAGGAATGGAGAACCACTCCCGACGCCCCGAGATCCAGCAGGCACGACGGGAGGGCTGGGGGGTGTCGGTGCGACGATCGGCCACCTTGGAGGAGGATCTGCTCTACGTGGCCCATCGGGGACCGAAGTATACGGTTCGCATGGCCTACTCCCTGGCGGCGATCCGGGAACAACTCCTGGCACTTTGGTTCAAGGCGCTCCTTCTCTTCGCCGGGGTGCTGGGGGCGCTCTTCTGGCTCAACGCCCGTTTCAGCCGGAGCATCGATCGGGATACCCGCCTGATGCGGGAGTCCCTGGAGAAGATCCTGGAGAAGCGATACGACGAAAAGCTCGCACCGGTGAAGTGCTGCCTGGAGTTCGCGCAGCTGCGGCAACTGCTGGAACGGGTGGCAAAAAAGCTGGCCAAACGGGAGCGTCAGAAGGCCAAATATACCCGAAAACTCAAGAATCTGACCCGACGCCAGAGCGAGATCATCGGTGCCATCAGCCACGAATTCAAGAATCCCGTCGCCGCCATCATGGGGTACGCACAGAGTCTGGAAGAAGATGAGGGTCTCGATCCCCAGCTGCGGCGCCGCTTTCTGGGAAAGATCCACAGCAACGCGGAAAAGATCTCCCTGATGATCGACCGGCTGGCTCTGGCGATCCGTCTGGAGAACCGCTCCTTCACCCCCCGGAAGAGCCGATTCGAACTGGGGCCCGTCGCGGAGAATGTCCGGGAGACCCTTCTGCAGAAGTACCCCCGGCGCAAGATCGTGCTCGAGTGCGAACGGGTCTGGATCGAAGCGGACCGGGATATGATCGAGCAAGTGCTCTTCAATCTGGTGGAAAACGCCCTGAAGTATTCGGGGAGCGAGGTGCGGATCCGCTGTACCCGGGAGCGAATCGAAGTACTCGATCGGGGGGAGGGGATCGGAGCGAAGGACCTGGAGAAGATCACCCGGAAATTCTATCGGGTCGACCGTCACAGCTGGAACAACTCCATCGGCGTCGGGCTCTACATCGTGAAATATATTCTCCGGCTCCACGAGACGGAGTTGGAGATCGAGAGTCGGGAAGGGGAGGGGTCGTCGTTTTCCTTCTCCCTGGAGAAGATGGAAACGACGGATGAGAGATGAGAAGATAGAAGGGAGAAATGAACCGTTACCGATTAGTGGCCTGAGGGCCGAATCCCGGTTCCGGCGACAAACGACAATATGGAAATATGCTAAAATCCTCACTTATTGTCCCATATTATATGTATAGAAAGGCAGTTCCATGACCCTCGCCATTCTCTTCGGCGGCTCCAGTTACGAGCACGAGATCAGCATCGTCAGCGCCATCACGCTGAAGAAGGTTCTCAAGCGGATCGCTCCGGTTTTCATCTTTGTCGATGGGGAGCGGGATTTCTACCTGATCGAGGCGGATCGGATGAAATCCAAGACCTTCAGTTCCGGGGAATACAAAAAGTCGAAAAGATTGACCCTCGAGAAGGGAGGGTTTTTCAGCTCCAGCGGAGGATTGCTGGGAGGGAAAAAGAAACCGGTCGCTTTCGACGTGCTGCTCAATCTGATCCATGGCCGGGATGGAGAAGACGGCAAGGTAGCGGGATTGATGGAGTTTTTCGGGATCCCCTTTCTCGGTCCCCGCCTGGAGGCGTCGGTCCTGAGCTACAGCAAGCTCGACACCAAGCTCCTGGCCGAAGCGCTGGGGATCACAACCCTGGAATATCGAGTCCTGCGCCGGGGCGGGGAGAGACGGGTGGACCTAGCGTATCCCCTGATCGTCAAGCCGGTGCATCTGGGGAGCTCCATCGGGGTGAGCGTGGTACGCAGTGACGCGGAGCTGGACTACGCACTGGATGTCGCCTTCGAATTCGATGACCAGGTGCTGATCGAGCCCTTCGTGGAGGGGATCGTCGAATACAACCTGGCCGGTTGCAAAACCTCAGCCTGGGAACTCTCCCTGATCGAAGAGCCCCAGAAAGAGGAGTTCCTGGACTTCGACAAGAAATATATGGATTTCTCCCGGGATTCCCGGGTCCGGGAGGCGGTCCTGGACGAGGGGTTGAAAGAGCGCCTGGAGGATGCGTTCCGGATGATCTACGATCCACTCTTTCTGGGAAGCCTGATCCGCTGTGATTTCTTCGTCGTCGACGGGGTGATCCATCTCAACGAGATCAACCCCATCCCGGGCTCCATGGCCAACTATCTCTTCGAGGATTTCGAGGGTTTGTTGGAGCGTCTGGCCGCTTCCCTGCCCCGGGAGTCCCGGATTCCCATCGACTACCGATACATCGACTCCATCCAGAAGGCCAAAGGGAAAGCCTGACCTCCGGTGAGCGGAGATTTCCTACCCACTAAAAATTATCCGCTCGATAAGTAATTCTTTTCTTCCGTTATAGATTCGTTATCTTTTTAAGTTTTTTTATAGCCGGCCTCTCCTATAATATGCCGTTACCGTTACATCGTCGTAACAAAATCTTATTTAGGAGGCTTGTATGCAGTCTAGCGCAGCGCTGGAATATGACTATTCCGTTGCCAAACTCTACATGTGGACCGCGGTCATCTTCGGTATCGTCGGGATGACCATCGGTGTTCTGATCGCCAGCCAGCTGGCGTTTCCGGAACTGAACTATCTGATGGGGGAATATGGGACATTCTCCCGCCTGAGACCTCTCCATACCAACGTGGTGGTTTATGGCTTTACCATCAGTGGGATCATGGCGTCTTTCTACTACTCCGCCCAGCGGGTATTGAAGGTCTCCCTGGCGGAGCTCCCCTTCATCAATTTCCTGGCCAAGTTCCAGTTCGTCGCCTATCTGATCGCGGCGACCCTGCTGGTCCTGAGCCTGGGGATGGGGATCACCGCCAGCAAAGAGTACGCCCAGATGGAGTGGCCTCTCGATATCCTGATCGTCGTCTACTGGGTGATCTGGGGGATCAACATGTTCGCCATGATCGGCGCGCGCCGTGAGAAGGCTCTTTACATCTCCATGTGGTACTACATCGCCTGTTTCCTTGGAGTGGCGATGCTCTATCTCTTCAACAACATGGAAGTTCCCACGATCTTCTTCTCCGGCGGTCTGGGCGCCTGGTATCACTCCGTCTCCATGTACGCAGGTACCAACGACGCCCTGGTCCAGTGGTGGTGGGGACACAACGCGGTGGCCTTCGTCTTCACCGTGCCCATCATCGCGATGATCTACTACTTCCTGCCCAAAGAGTCCGGACAGGCGGTCTACTCCTACAAGCTCTCCCTGCTCTCCTTCTGGGGTCTGATGTTCGTCTACCTCTGGGCCGGAGGGCACCACCTGCTCTGGTCTACGGTTCCCGACTGGATGCAGACCATGGGCTCCATCTTCTCCGTCGTTCTGATCCTTCCCTCCTGGGGTTCTGCGATCAACATGCTGCTGACTATGAAGGGTGAGTGGAACCAGCTGACCGAGAACCCCCTGATCAAATTCATGGTTCTTGCTTCCACCTTCTACATGCTCTCGACACTGGAAGGTCCCATTCAGGCCGTCAAGTCCGTCAACGCCATCGCCCACTTCACCGACTGGATCCCCGGTCACGTACATGATGGGGTTCTCGGATGGGTCGCCTTCATGGTCTTTGCCGCGCTGATGCATATGGCGCCCCGCGCCTTCAAGCGGGAGATCTACAGCAAATCCCTGCTGGAAGCCCAGTTCTGGATCCAGACCACGGGGGTCGTTCTCTACTTCACCTCCATGTGGATCGCCGGAATCACCCAGGGTATGATGTGGCGTGCGGTGGATGAGTATGGAAACCTGATGTACAGCTTCATCGACACCGTTTCCGTTCTGCACCCCTACTACACGATCCGAGCGATCGGTGGTCTGCTCTATCTGATCGGGGTCTTCATGTTCGCCTACAACTTCTTCATGACGGCGACGGCAGGACGCAAGCTCGAGCAGGAGCCTCAGTTCCGCTCCCCTATGGCATAAGGAGGTAATGAAATGTTTCATTGGTTGGAAAAAAATCCCTTTCTCTTCTCGGTAGGGGTCTTCATCGTCATCGCGTTCGCGGGTCTCATCGAGATCCTGCCCAACTTCGCCGAGGCGGCTCGGCCCATCAAGGGTCTCAAACCCTATACGGTCCTGGAACTCGCCGGCAAAGAGGTCTACAAGAAGGACAACTGCATCGCCTGTCATTCGCAGCTGATCCGCCCCTTCAAGTCCGAGACCGATCGCTACGGAAAGTATTCGCTCTCCGGTGAGTACGCCTACGATCGCCCCTTCCTCTGGGGCTCCAAGCGGACCGGTCCCGACCTGCACCGTGTCGGTAACTATCGGACGCCCGACTGGCACGCGAACCATATGTGGGACCCCAAGTCGGTGGTTCCCGATTCCATCATGCCGGCCTACAAGCACCAGTTCAAGAACGTAGCCGACCTGGAGACCGCCTACGCCGAAGCGGTGACCGTCAAAAATGTCTTCAACACTCCCTATGGGGACGAGATTCAGCCCGGAAAAGAGGCCTACGAGAAGTATCTGAAGGAAAAGGCGCTTCCCGAAGCGCTGGAGATCGCCAAGAAGATGAAAAATAAAGAGGTCCTGGAGATGGTTCAGAAGGGGCAGATCCCCGAAATCGTCGCCATGATCGCCTATCTCGATCGTCTGAAATAAGGAGAGTGCGGTGACATTGACGGAAATGCAGGGATATGCCTTTTTCTTCTTCACGATCCTTCTGGTCGTGATCCTCTATGGCTACATCCTGCATCTCTACCGCAGCGAAAAAAAAGGTGAACGGGATTACGAAAAGTACGGCAAGATGGCGCTCGACGACGAGTTGCACGATCGCCCCGTCGAAGAGAATCCCAAAGCAACGAACGATGATAAAAAGGAGTAGTCTATGAATTCCATGGTTGTAAAAGCCCTGGTGCTCGCCGGCGTATTGATCGTCGGGACACTGGTGGTAGTCAAGCAGATGCATATCGACCTGAGCGATCCGGTCAATATGATCACCTTCCTGGGGGCGATCGCTATTGCGACGCTCGCCTTCGGTGTGGCTGCGAAGTATATGCAGCAGATGAAGACCGATACCGCCACCGGTGAGCTGGCCGAAGAGAACTGGGACGGGATCGGTGAGTACAAGAACGAACTGCCCGCAGGATGGGCCTATTCCTTCCTGGGGGTCATGATCTGGGCGGTCTGGTACTTCCTCTGGGGATTCCCTCTCAACGCCTACAGCCAGATCGGTGAGTACAATAAAGAGGTCAAGGCCTACAACGCCAAATTCGAGGAGGTCCACAAGAACGCCTCTCCCGAAGTCCTCAAGGAGATGGGGGAGTCGATCTTCCTGGTGCAATGCGCCCCCTGCCACGGCGAGACCGGCGACGGACTCTCCGGAAAGGCGCAGGATTTCACCAAGCGCTTCACCAAAGAGCAGGTTCTGGCGGTCATCAAGAACGGTCAATATCAGCTCAAATACCCCATGGGTGATCAAATGAAAGGTGGTATGGTTCAAGGCAAGGATGCCGAAGCGGTGGCCGAGTACATCGCCAACGGGATGAAGGGTGACGCCCCCGCCGCCTGGGGAACTTGTGCCGGATGCCACGGACAGGACGGAAAGGGCAACGGTGGTACCGCGCCCAACCTGGTCGATTACGACGAGCCGCTGGTCCAGCATGTTCTGGCCAACGGCAAGACCGGCATCATCGGTCACATGCCCGCCTTCCCCGGTCGCTTCACTCCCGTCCAGGAGAAAGCGCTGGCAGCCTATCTGCAGACACTGAAACAGTAAGGAGACCACTATGGCAGCAACAGAAAACACCAACCGTAACGCCTGGGGGATCAACGGCGTCCTGGGGATGCTGATCGCTACGGCACTCCTGCTGGGCATCCTCGCGTTCCTCGTCACCAAGGCAATCGGGGTCGAGAGAGCCCAGTCCACCCACTATTACGATCCGGCACCCCTGTGGGACAGCCTGGACAATGTAAAGATGATCAGCAAGGAGAATGCGAAGTTCGCCTTCGTCGATGTCAAGGCTGAGAACAAAGACGAGAAGAAAGGGGAGACGAAATGATCAAGATTATGGACAAGGTCCTCGGATTCTTTATGTTGGGTCTCGCGATCCTTACCCTTTGGGCCGTATTGACTCCCAATCACCTCTACGTAGGCTGATCCAGCCATGCTGACCACGGCAAGGGCGACCTTGCTCGTGCTTCTTCTGAGTACTTTTCCCCTATCCGCCAATTATCTGATCAACGATCATCTCATTTCACCCAAAGCGGGAGAGTTGATCGAGAAGATCGGTACGGAGCTGTCGCAAAAGACGGGCATTCACGCCTATGTGATCGCCAGCAACGACCGAATGGCCAAACAGGCCAATCTCTACGAATACATCGGAAAATACAAAACGAAGTTGCACGAGCCCTGGATCACCATTCTTTTTCTCCCCAACAACAAACGGCTGGGGATCCTGGTATCGGAAAAGAGGCTCCGATCTCTCTACGACGACGGGGAGGTGAAACGCTACGCCATCGAGATCCTGGGCAGTGCGGACAGCAACAGCCAACAGTCCAAGTACGACGTTGCCATGGTCCAGGCGTACTCCGAACTGGCCGACGAGATCGCGGCGAAAAAGGGGAAAATCCTGGAGAACACGATCAAGAGCGAGGGGCACTGGGTGATCACGCTGGTGACCTGGCTGGTCTACTTGGGAGCCATTTTGGTTTTTTGGGTATATTTCGGCCGACCAATCTATATGAGGATACGAAATGGCAAACAATAGCGACAAAGGGAAGTACTGGCCCTACATGATCCTAGGCTTTCTCGTCATCGGGATCACCCTGGGATACTGGACCGTCAAACACGCCATCGGAATGCCGGTGCACGAGTCCAACGAATACATGATGAAGTATCAAAACGCCGACAAGAACGTCAACGAGATCATCGAGGCCCAGGAGCGTTTCGACCGGAGATACGACCTGAAGCTGGAGGGGATGAAGCTCTCGGATTTCAAACCGGAGCATCTCAAGCGAAAACCGGGCCCCGTCGTGGTATTGGAGGCGAGCAACACGATCCGATATCGGATGCTCGACAAGGCGGGTAATCCCGTGAACGACGCCAACGTCAGCCTGTTGCTGACCCGCCCCCACACGGAGAAAGAGGATCAGTATTTCAAGGAGGTCCCGGGAAAAGAGGGGCTCTACACCTTCGAAAAGGTTCGGATCGAGAAACCCGGACGCTACATCTTACGGGTACGGGCTCAGAAGGGCGACGCGGTCAAAATCATGGATACCGCCGGCTATTACAAACCCAAGAAGTAGCCTCTCAGGGTTCGTTCGCGGTATTCATTCTTCCAAATTGTGGACAGAGAGTACGACTCTGTCGGGCACCCTTCAAATCTCTCACAACCCCTCTCCCGAATTACCGAGTCATCGAGCGTAGATAAAATTCCACTTTCTTATGTAAATAATTCGCTTGCCTTTTCTGTTTTTGCTCAGGATATCTGATGGTTCTTTCGGCCGGTGAATTGCCCATAAATTCATCAGGAAAACGAAAGAGATTAAGTCTCTTTGGGCTACAATTGATCGCAATCCAAATTCAAGGAGAATGAATGAAGAAGACGATCCTGAAACTCAGCGCGGTGGCGGCTGCCACGATGCTCCTGGCCTCTCCCGCAGCGGCCAAGAAGATCCGCTGGAAACTGGCGGAGACCTGGCCCTCCACCCTGACCCCTCTGGCTTCGCCCCCGGCGAAGCTGGCGGCCTACATGAAGGAGATGAGTGGCGGGGAGTTCATCATCAAGGTTGAAGGCAAAGAGAAGCACAAAGCTCCTCTGGGGATCCTCGATATGGTCAAGGGCGGCCAGTATCAGATGGGACACAGCGGCTCCTACTACTGGAAGGGCAAGGACATCAACACCGTATGGTTCACCACCGTTCCCTTCGGCATGACTCCCTCTGAACAGTACGCCTGGTTTTACTACGGGAACGGGATGAAGTACATGAAGGAGGTCTACGACAAGTTCGGGGTCTACAACTATCCCGGAGGAAACACCGGCAACCAGATGGGTGGCTGGTTCCGCAAGGAGATCAAGACCGTCGACGACCTGAAGGGTCTGAAGATGCGGATCCCGGGCCTGGCGGGAGAGGTCATGGCTAAGCTGGGGGTCAACGTCACCAACATTCCCGCCGGAGAGCTCTATACGGCGCTGGACCGCGGGACCATCGACGCCCTGGAGTGGGTCGGGCCCGGAATGGATATCAAGATGGGTTTCCACAAGGTCGCCAAGTACTACTACACCGGATGGCACGAGCCTGCCAGTGAGATGCAGTTCCTGGTCAACAAGAAAGCCTTCGACAAGCTTCCCAAGAAGTATCAGGCGATGCTGGAGGTCGGTATGAAGGCCGCGGCGATGGACATGTACATCGAGAACTTCGCCGAATCCGCCGATGCGTGGGCCAAGATGAAGAAAGAGTATCCCGATATCAAGGTCAAGACCTTCCCACTGCCCGTTCTCAAGGCGCTGAAGAAGGCCGCCGACGAAGTCTACGCCAAGTACTCCGCCGAGAACCCCAAGTTCAAGGAGATCCACGACGACTACTTCGCCTACATGATGAAGGCGCGTGACTGGTCGATGATGAGTCAGTACTACTACCTGCAGACCAGCAAGGAGCTGGGAATCACGAAGTGACGATAAGCGCATTTGCGCTTATCGTGTTCTTGGTGTATTCGTGTATTGGTAGATTGGGAGTAGAGTATTTTACTAATGAATCCTCTGAAAAATATCCAACCAACGTCATTCCGGACTTGATCCGGAATCCAGAGGTACAACTACCCCGAAAGCTGTGGATCCTGAATCAAGTTCAGGATAACGAATGCGTATTTCCACGGTTTTCAGCGGATCCAATGACCAATATAGCAATAGACCAATAACCCAATCCGAAGGATCGCCTTGCTGACCAAACTCGAAAAAGCGACCGACAAAATCATCGACGGCGTGGGATATCTCACCGGCATTCTGATGATCGGCCTCATCCTCAATGTGGCCTGGGACGTGATGATGCGCTATGTCTTTCACAACAGCTCCATCGCCATGCAGGAGTTGGAATGGCATACCTTTTCGGTCA
The DNA here is from genome assembly GCA_026994745.1 of Campylobacteraceae bacterium. Taxonomy (GTDB): domain Bacteria; phylum Campylobacterota; class Campylobacteria; order Campylobacterales; family Sulfurovaceae; genus Nitratifractor. The sequence continues at coordinate 9,463 of JALWPZ010000110.1, forward strand.
TTATGCTCTACGGGACCGGGTACGCCCTGCGCTACAACGCCCATGTCCGGGTCGATTTTCTCTACGACCGGATGACCCCGCAGAAACAGGCGTGGATCAACATTCTGGGGACGATCTTTTTCCTGCTCCCCCTGGCGCTTCTGGTGATCTACGGCTCCTGGGAGTTCGTCATGGACGCCTACACGACCCACGAGATCAGTGAGGACCCGGGCGGTCTGACCCATCGCTGGATCATCAAGGCCCAGATCCCCCTGGCTTTCACCTTTCTGATCTTCTGTGCCTTCAACTTTCTGTTGCACAATATCAACATCCTGCGGGGGGCCGAGGCACCCCTTCCCGAGCCGGAAGTGGAGGTGATCGAATGATCGGCCTAGTCATGTTCGCCGCGGCGCTGCTCCTGCTCATCATCGGATACCCCGTCGCGTTCACTTTCGGAGCGGTCTCCATCTATTTCGGCGCTCTGGCAGCATTGTTCGAGTTGTTGCCCGATGGTGGGGTGACACTGGTGGACTGGTGGGACGAATTCCTCTCCATGTTCTCTATGATGCCCTTCCGGATCTACTCCATCATGACCAACAAGATCCTGATGGCGGTACCACTCTTCATCTTCATGGGAATCGTACTGCAGAAATCCCAGTTGGCGGAGCGGTTGCTGGAGAGTATGGGAACGCTTTTCGGAAAGGTGCGGGGAGGCTTGGCGATCTCCACGGTCCTCATCGGAGCGCTGCTGGCCGCTTCGACCGGGGTCGTGGGGGCTTCGGTGGTGGCCATGGGGGTGATCTCTCTGCCTATCATGCTGCGCCACGGCTACGACAAGCCCCTCTCCACGGGGACGATCTGTGCCGCGGGAACCCTGGGGCAGATCATTCCCCCTTCCATCGTTCTCATCGTCCTGGCCGATGTCTTCCAGCTTCCCGTCGGCGACCTCTTCAAAGCGGCCATTGGACCGGGGATGGCACTGGTCGGAGTCTATATCCTCTACATTCTGGTGGTCTCCTTCCTCAAGCCCGAGGTGGCCCCCGCACTGGAATCCGAAGCAGGAATGAAGTACGGCGCCAGTGTCAAAAAGGCCCTCATCGCTATCATCCCGCCCCTGACATTGATCGTTCTGGTTCTGGGGTCGATCTTCGCCGGGATCGCCACACCGACGGAGTCCGCCTCTCTGGGAGCGCTGGGGAGTCTGATCCTGGCGGCGATGTATGGAAAACTCAGCTACTCGATGGTGAAGGAGGCTTCCCTGGAGACGGTCAAGACCACCTCCATGGTCTTCGCCATTCTGGTGGGGGCGACGGCCTTCTCCATGGTCTTCATCTACAGCGGGGCCGACGAGATCGTCGATCAGTTCATGACCCAGCTGCCCGGAGAGAAGTGGGGATTCCTGATCCTCTCCATGCTCTTCATCATGTTCCTGGGATTCTTCATCGACTTTTTCGAGATCTCTTACATCGTCGTTCCGATCCTGCTGCCCATCGCCCAGAAGATCGGGATCGATCCCATGTGGTTCGCGATCCTCATCGCTCTGAACCTCCAGAGCTCCTTCCTGACCCCACCTTTTGGATTCAGTCTCTTCTACCTCAAAGGGGTCGCTCCGCCCGAGGTGCGTACCACGGACATTTATCGGGGAGTCGTTCCTTTCATCATCCTGCAGATCCTGGTCCTGGCCAGCATCGTGCTCTTCCCGGGGCTTTACGGTTTCAATGGATAGTCTTACAACGAGTAATTAGGAAGCGAGGAGGGAGGGAATCCCTCTTTTTTCCTCACTCTTCACATATCAAGAGAATCGGGACTGCAAATAAAATGGGACGATTGATCAAGGACAAATCCTCTCCTCCGGAGGCAAGATCGGATTGTCAGATGCTACGTGATTCTCGCAGGACTCCTGACCTGCCAGGCAAATTTCGTCCTATTGGGTTGCTTCCCAAATAGGCGCTTCACGAATCACGTATTACACTTCACGCCTCACGAGCAAACTATCGGCTGCGACGCAGTTCGGCGAGTTTATCCTGGGCGAGCTGGTAGTTGGCGCAGCCGGTCTGGTCGCCCAGGCGGCAGGCCCGGCTCCAGTAATCCAGGGCTTTGCGGTAATCCTGTTTGACCCCTCCTTCGGCGTCGGCGTAGATGAAAGCGGCTCCGTTGCACGCACTTCCGCTACCCATCCTGCAGGCATGATCCAGGTAGCGGACGGCTTTATATCCGTCGACGCGCACTCCGTCGCCGGTAATGTAACGGACCCCCAGGTCCTCACAGCTTTTGGCGCTGGAGCAGGAGGTGTTTCTCGAGGATTTGGAGGAAGAGGTGGGTGAGGGGTTTTGGGTGCAGGCACTCGCGAGGAGGAGGATCAGGCCCAGGCTTACTAGTGTGATGACATGTTTCATGGATTCTCCATATTATGGGATTTGAAAGATTTTACCATAACCGCTTCTTATCCGCTTGGATTCACTGGACTGTTTAAGGCTTCTTCTCCTATACTTGAGGCGCAAGACCAAACCAAAGGAGAGACAATGAAACGGATTCTGTTGGCGATCGGCGTGACGGCCGCGATGAGTGTTTCGGCGGTGGCCGCCGATTATGTACTGAAATTCAGCCACGTGGTCAGCCCAAATACCCCCAAGGGGAAAGCGGCCGAGTTCTTCGAGAAGCGCCTGGAGGAGCTGAGCAAGGGACGGATCGACGTGCAGGTCTATCCCAACAGTCAGCTCTACAAGGATAGCGCAGTTCTGAAAGCGCTGAAGCTCGATTCGGTGCAGATGGCCTGCCCCTCCTTCTCCAAGTTCGGGAAGATCGTTCCCCAGCTGGCGCTCTTCGATCTGCCCTTCCTCTTCAAGGATATCGACCATCTCCACCGGGTCCAGGACAGTGCGGTCGGACAGAAACTCAAGGATATGGTCACCGCCAAGGGATACGTGGCCCTCGATTTCTGGGACAACGCCTTCAAGCAGATGACCGACTCCAAGCGCCCCCTGATCAAGCCCGAAGACGCCAAGGGCCTGAAGTTCCGGATCATGAGCTCCAAGGTCCTCGAAGCCCAGTTCAAGGCCGTCGGCGCCATTCCCCAGGTCATGCCCTTTTCGGAGGTCTATTCGGCTCTGCAGCAGGGGGTCATCGACGGGCAGGAGAACACCAACTCCAACATCTATACCAAGAAGTTCTACGAAGTCCAGAAGTACATGAGCGTTACCAACCACGGCTATCTGGGTTATCTGGTGGTCATGAGCAAGAAGTTCTGGAACTCTCTGCCCGACGATCTGAAGGCCAACGTCAAGCAGGCGATGAAAGAGGCCACCGCCAAGGAGCGCCAGTATGCCATCGAGCTGGACAAGAGCCAGTTCGCCAAAATCAAAGAGTACGCCGACAAGACCGGCAAGCTGGAGATCACCGTGCTGACCCCCGAGCAGATCGCCGAGTGGAAGAAGGTGATGGAGAAGATCTATCCCGAATTCTACGATCCCAAGCTCATCGGCAAGGACCTGATCGAAGCGGCGATGAACACGAAATGATCGTTCGCGCCTCCGGCGCGACGATCGTGTTAAGTGCTAAGTGCTAAGTGCTAAGAAGGGATCGATAAAGATTATATTCGTAGCACATAACACTTAACACATAGCACGAAAAAAGGGGAAGTGATGGGGGTTGTCAAAAGGTTCTTTCACTGGCTGGGACTGGTGATCGGTTGGATCAATCAGAGCATCGCCGCCATCGGGATCGCCGGCGGGGTGGCGTTGGCCTTCTATAATGTGGTGGCCCGCTACGTCTTCGGGTCTTCGCTCACCTGGGCGGGGGAGCTGACGGTCTATCTCTTTCTCTGGAGCGCCTTTTTCGGGGCCGCCTACTGCTTCAAGCAGGATGCGCATATCTCGGTGACGGTCCTGCTGGAGAAGGTGCCTCCCAAGGTGGCCAAGGGGATGCTGCTGCTCTCCCATACCATCACCTTCGTCTATCTGGCGGCGGTGAGCTGGTACGGCTACGAGTATCTGCAACTGGTCATCGAGCTGGATGAGCGTTCCATCGACCTGGATATCCCGATGTGGATCCCCTATCTGGTGATCCCGGTGGCCTTCGGGTTCGCCGCCTATCGGGTGGGGGAGAAGTTCGTCGACGTGTGGCGGACCCCGGCGACGGAGGTGGTCCACCGCAGTGAAGCGGAGATGATCCTGGCCGAGATGGAAGAGGCGGCTTCCAAGGACCTAGTCCGTGAAGTGGAGCGCAAGACAGGAGGGATGCTATGAGCGTAGCGGTACTCTTCGGGCTGTTTGCCTTTTTGCTGTTGCTGGGAACCCCCATCGCCGTGGCGCTGGGGGCTTCGACCTTTCTGACCCTGGTGAGCTTCACCCACATCTCTCCCATCGAAATCTCCTCCATGATCTTCGAGAAGGTGGAGGGGTACTCCCTGATGGCGATCCCCATGTTCATCCTGGCCGGAAGTCTCCTCTCCAAGGGCTCCAGCGCCCATCGGATCATCGAGTTCGCCAAATCGATGGTGGGCCATATGCCCGGGGGATTGCCCATGTCGGCGATCTTCGCCAGCATCATCTTCGCCGCGGTCAGCGGGAGTTCCCCGGCGACAGTGGTCGCCATCGGTTCGATCATGTTCGCCGCCATCGAACAGGCGGGCTATCCCAAACGCTACGCTATCGGGACCGTGGCGACGGCGGGGAGTCTGGGGATTCTGATCCCCCCCTCCATCGTCATGATCGTCTACGGCGTCACCGCCGAGCAGAGCATCGGGAAGCTCTTCATGGCGGGGATCGTGCCGGGGATCCTGATCGGGACGATGATGATGGCGGTGACCTACATCGGCGCCCGGCGCCTGGGCTTCAAACGTACCGAGCCTCAGCCTTGGAGCGTGCGCCTGAAAAAGATGCGGGAAGCCGCCTGGGCGCTGATGACGATTCTCATCGTCATCGGTGGAATCTACGGCGGGATCTTCACCCCCACCGAAGCGGCGGCGGTGGCGGCGGTCTGGGCCTTCTTCGTCAGTATGTTCGTCTATCGGGACATCGGCTGGAAGGAGATTCCCCGGGTTTTCCTGGACGCGGCCAAGACGTCGGCCATGATCATGTTCATCATCGCCAACGCCATGCTCTTCGCCCACTTCCTGACCCTGGAGAACGTTCCCCAGATGATCACCCAGTTCCTCATCGAGGCCAACGTGGGGCCGTTGATGTTCCTGCTCTTCGTCAATATCCTTCTCTTTTTCGCCGGGGATTTCATGGAGCCCAGCGCCATCATCATGATCATGGTCCCCCTGCTGCTTCCGGTGGCCATCGCCCTGGGCATCGACCCGATCCACTTCGGGATCGTGGTGACCATCAACATGGAGCTGGGGATGATCACCCCGCCGATTGGGCTCAATCTCTTCGTCACCAGCGGGATCACCGGGGTAAGCCTGAAGGATGTGATCGTCTATTCGCTGCCCTGGAGCATGACGATCCTGGTGGGTCTGCTGCTGGTGACCTACATTCCCGAGATCGCTTTGTGGCTGCCCAACATGATGTATGGACATTGACCTACGGAGTGAGGAGTGAGGAGTGAAGCGGGCTTGACAAAAATTCTCTGATGGATAAGATTCTTCTTCTTTAAACCAGGAAGGATCGGATATCAACGAGAAACAGCTGGAGCGCTTCGTTCTTTTCGTCATTGTGCTGGTCGTTCTCTATGGGCTGGGCCGGCACTTTTTTGTGAATGAAGAATCATCTACGGGCTCTTCGAAGATCGAGAGGAGTCCCCATCTTGCAAAGAAACACTCCCTGCGATATTGGCAAAACGAGTTGGCGCGGGTCGAGACCCCCGAGTATCTCCACGACTACATCGTTCGGGTGATCAAGCACGGCTCCCAGGGACTGGGCTTTCCCGGCGGGGTCATGGAGGGAGGCTACGTTCCCAAAGAGGTGGCGCCGATGCTCGCCTGTTACGTGATGGAGCTGGGGGGGCACTCCTGCCCCCGACCGGTTCCCAAAGAGGCCTCCATGTATTTCAGCAGCTCCTGCGCCGGATGCCACGGGAACGACGCCAAAGGGATCCATGGAACTTATCCCGACCTGACCCGACCCGAGCTTCTGGGAATCACCAAGCGCAAAGAGTTCCTGAAAGAAAAGATCGCGGAGTTTGAAGGAGCGAAAAAAGCGCCAAACCCTCCGAAGAATCCTTGACAATCTCTGTCAAGTCTGTAAAGTTCCTCACTCCTCACTCCTCACTCCTCACTCCTCACTCCTCACTACAACGTACGACGGCCCCATGTTCACCGTATGGTAGATCGTCGTGCCGTATTTGCGGCTATAGTACTCCAGAAGCAGTCTCTGCAGGGTCGCTTCGGCGGAGGGAACGAACCAGCCGTTGTTGCTGATCAGCAGGATCCGTTGAGGTCGATCCCGATAGAGGCGTTCGCTGGTCCCTTCGTAGCAGACGGCGGCCCGGTACTTTTTTTTGCCGATGACGAAATCGGTAGGGTGGCTGGCGGGTTCGTAGTCCGGGGCTCCATCGAAGAAGATGCGATTGACGATCTTCCCCGCCCAGGAGGGGAGGGGATTGGCCTCTCCGAAGGGAACGAGGACGATCTTGTCCGCGACCCGATACTTGCCATCGTGGAGATGGTAGGCGGAGTTGCGGTTCTGCCCGTCCGTATCGTAGAGGGCGCCCAGTACGATGTGGATCTTGCGAGACCGCTCCAGCAGCTTCTCCAGGATCGCGGGGGAGCGGTTGAGGAAGATGGGAAGGACCGATTCGGGCAGGAGGATGGCGCTTCGGTTCTGGTCGATGGCCCGGTCGATCTTTTGCAGGACGGTGCTGAATTGGGAATCGAAGTTCCGAGCCTTCCACTTCTCCTCCACCGGGACACGGGTTCCGCCCAGTGCGATCTTCCCTTCGGGGTCTTCGGAGAGGGTCGTCGTCCGGGTCGGGTCGAGCGCCAGGATGAACAGGAGCAGGGAGAGGAGGCCCGGAACCAGAGTCCCGCTTCTTCCGGCTCTTCTGGTTGGAGCCTTCTGCTTCGCCCATCGGTTCCGCAGGGAGATCTCTGCCAGGAGTATGGCCGCCAGGAGGGAGGCGAAGTGGATCTTGTCGACCCCGAAAGGGGTATGGATCAGCACCAGTTCGGGCTTGAACCAGTCGAAGCCGAAGGGGTGGACGTAGCTCATACTTAAAAGAGCCAGACCTTTTAAGTATGAGCTACGAGTGAGGAGTGAGGAGTGAGGAGTGAGGAGTTTTTGAGGATCGATTTGGGTGAATGGTGAATGGTGAATGGTGAATGGTATCGGTTTGCGTTGCTCTGCAACGCTCTTCCCATGACTTTTTCCCGGAAACAGGGGCAGGGATCCGATCCATTTGGCAATGGTTTCCGCCAACCAGGCGAAGATCCAGAAATAGAGGCCATAGATCAGGGCGACTCCCAGGTCGACGAGGGGGATGGCCCAGGGGTGGCCGTAGTGGAGGAAACTGACCCCGATCCATCCGAACCAGAGCCCTCCGAGGAAGAAGCCGCTCCAGAACCAGAGTCGGCGGTCCCCCCGCAGAAGCAGCGTGAAAAAGAGCAGGGCCAGAGGAGTTTCGATCCAGGGGGTCGAGAGGCCCCAATGGGCGAGCCAGAGGAAGGCGGAGCCTGCCAGGGCCGCCGTCAAGCCCCCTGTTATCCTTGAACTGCTAAAATAGGCCGAAATTTTTCTATCCAAAGGATGCTCCATGTCACAAGGCGCCATTGCACAATTTCTACCGCTTATTCTACTCTTTGTCATCTTCTACTTTCTGATCATCCGTCCGCAGCAGAAGCAGCAGAAGGCCCACAAAGAGATGCTTGCCTCGCTCGCCAAAGGGGACAAGATCGTCACCAACGGCGGGCTCATCGCCGAGATCGTCAAGCCCGAGGAGGATTTCCTCAAGATCAAGCTGGCCGACAACGTCGTCGTCAAACTCGACCGCGCCTTCGTCGCCCGGAAGATCGAAGCCTAAGGGCCGCAGAGAATGGGACGACTCAACTATCGGGTGGTGATCTTCGTCGCCGCCCTGATCTTCGGGGTGGTCTTCTCTCTGCCCTCGCTTCTGCAGAGCGAGCACGGAAAGAAGATCACTCTCGGCTTGGACCTGCAGGGGGGATTGCACATGCTCCTGGGGGTCAAGAGCGACGAGGCGATCAAATCGCGCCTCAAGTCCATCGCGGGTACGGTGAAGTATCTGTTGGAGGACAACGACATCGTCTTCGACGAACTCAGTGTCGAGGGGGACCAGGTCCGCTTCAAGGTTTTGGACCCCGATGAGATTCCCAAAGTCAAGGAGCTCCTGGGCAAAGAGCTTCAGGGAGTGGAGATCCTGGACAACGGTGAGACCTTCACCCTGAAACTCACGCCGAAGGAGGTCGAACGGACCAAACAGCAGGCGATCGATCAGGCCGTCGATACGATCCGGAACCGTCTGGACCAGTTCGGTCTGGCCGAACCCACCGTCGCCAAGCAGGGGACCGACAAGATTCTCGTCGAGGTTCCCGGGATCAAGACCCCCGCCGATGAGCAGCGGATCCGGGAGCTGATCGCCCGGGCGGCCCATCTGCAGATGATGGCCGTGGACGAGGATCGTGCGGCGCGGGTCTACAGCATGACCCCCGCCGAAGCCAAGAAATATGGCGACGTGATCCTGCCGGACGTGAAGAACCCCAAGGAGAAGTACCTCCTCAAGGCGATCCCGATCCTGGACGGTTCCATGCTCACTGACGCCAAGGTGGGATTCGATCGGAACAACCAGCCGGTGATCAACTTCAAGCTCAACGGAGAAGGCGCCAAAATCTTTGGCGACTTCTCCGGCAAGAGCGTAGGGAAGCGGATGGCCATCGTACTGGACAACAAAGTCTACTCCGCTCCGGTGATCCGGGAGCGGATCGGTGGGGGCTCCGGACAGATCTCCGGGAACTTCACCCTGAATGAAGCTAACGACGTTGCCATCGCCCTGCGCTCCGGCGCCCTGCTGGCGCCGGTCTACGTCATGGAGAAGCGGAGCGTCGGCCCCAGCCTGGGGGCGGACAGCATCCGCCAGAGTACCGTGGCGCTGGTCCTGGGTTTCATCATGGTCGTCATCTTCATGGTGATCTACTACGGGATGGCGGGGGTGATCTCCGACATCGCCCTGGTGGCCAACCTCTTCCTGATCCTGGCGATCATGTCGCTCTTTGGGGCGACCCTGACCCTGCCGGGGATGGCGGGGATCGTCCTGACGGTGGGGATGGCGGTGGACGCCAACGTCATCATCAACGAACGGATCCGGGAGCTGTTGAGAGAGGGGGCTTCGATCCCCAAGGCGATCGAAGAGGGGTACTCCAACGCCTTCAGCGCCATCTGGGACGCCAACATCACGACCCTGATCTCGGCGGTGGTCCTCTACGCCTACGGGACCGGTCCCATCAAGGGATTTGCCCTGACGATGAGCATCGGGATCCTCGCCTCGATGTTGACGGCCATTCTGGGAACCCACGGCATCTATCAGATGCTGCTGCCCAAGATCAAGAAAGAGAAGCTGAACTTCTGGTTCGGCGTCAAAGTGTAGGAGCCGCCCATGGAACTATTCAAATATGAACAACCGATCAACTTCATGGGTTGGAGCCGGCGTTTCGGCCTCCTCTCGCTGACACTGGTATTGATCTCCTGGGGTCTGATCTTCTTCAAGGGCTTCAACTACGGAATCGATTTCGCCGGAGGAACCCTGATCCAGCTGCGCTACGATGGGAAAGCCCCTCTGGAGAAGATCCGAACGGAATTGCAGAAACACAAAGCCTTCGAGAACGCCACGGTCACCTACTTCGGCAGCGAGAACGAAGTGGTGATCCGTACCAAGAGCAGCTCCGGATCCGTCGGACAGGATGTGGGGGACGAGGTCCGACAGATGCTCAAGGAGACGGGCAAGTTCGAGGTCCGACGGGTCGACATGGTCGGTCCCAAGATCGGAAACGAGCTCAAAGAAAAAGGCCTCATGGCGATGCTCCTGGCGATCATCGGGATCCTGATCTATGTCTCGGTACGCTTCGAGTGGCGCTTCGCCCTGGCCTCGGTGGTGGCTTTGATCCACGACGTGAGCATCGCGACGGGTGCGATCATCCTCTACAACGTGGAGGTGAATCTGGATATCCTGGCGGCGATCCTGACCCTGCTGGGGTACTCCCTCAACGATACCATCATTGTCTTCGACCGGATCCGGGAAGGGATCCGGACCATCAAGGACCCTGATTTGGCCGGGATCATCAACGAGTCGGTCACCCGGACCCTCTCCCGGACGGTACTCACTTCGCTGACGACCTTCTTCGTGGTCTTCACGTTGGATTTCTTTGGCGGAGAGATCATCCACGGATTTGCCTACACCCTGATGATCGGAATCATCGTGGGAACCTACTCCTCGATCTTCATCGCTTCTCCGCTGCTGATGTGGCTGGGCTTCGACGTCAAAGGCTTCCGGGCCAAGATGGCGGAGAAGAAGAAGCGGGAGAAAGAGAAGGAGAAGATGCGGGCGATGTACGAGCAGGGAACGCTCTGATCGAGTGAGGAGTGAGAAGTGAGAAGTGAGGAGATAGAAGACTACCCCCGTTATGTGGATCGTCGCGGTACCGGTTCGGTAAAGTGGGATACCCTGAAGGAACGTTTCGGACGGGAGGATCTGGTCCCCCTCTGGGTGGCGGACGGGGATTTCTCCGCGCCCCGGGCCGTACAGGAGGCGATCCGCAAACGTGCCGAGCATCCGGTCTACGGATACGCCTACTATCCGGAAGCGTTTTACGAAGCGATCAAAACGTGGCAGGAGAGACGCTACGGCTGGCGGGTGGAACGGGAGTGGATTGAGCCGGCCCATTGGGTGGTGGCCTCTCTGCACCTGGCCATCGACGCCTGCAGTGAAGTCGGGGACGGGGTGATCGTGCAGACCCCCATCTACCCCCCCTTTCTCAAAGCGGTGAAACGTCTGAAGCGGACCTTGCTGGAGAATCGCCTGCTTCTCGATGGGGATCGCTACCGCATCGATTTCGAGGATCTGGAAGAAAAGGCGAAGGAAGCGAAGATGCTGATGCTCTGTTCGCCCCATAACCCTACCTCCCGGGCTTGGAGCGCAGAGGAGTTGGAACGGATTGTCGCCATCGTCGAAGCCAATGACCTGATCGTCGTTTCCGACGAGATCCATGCCGATATCGTCTACGGAGCCAGGCACATTCCGTTCGCCACCCTTCCGGGAATGGCGCGGCGGACCCTGACCTTTAACGCCCCCTCCAAAACCTTCAATATTCCGGGGCTGAACACCTCCTACGCCATTATTCCCGACGATTCTCTGCGACGTCGTTTCCGGATGGCCGTGGCACGTAGCGGCCTGGACAACGGGAACGATTTCGGGATCCCCGCTTTGATCGCCGCTTACAAGGAGGGCGGAGAATGGCTGGGGGCTATGCTGAAAATCTATGAAGAGAATATCGTCTATGTCCGGGACTTTTTGCTGGAACATACGCCGAAGATCCGCCCACTGACCGTAGAAGCGACCTACCTGATCTGGCTCGACTGCCGGGAGATGGAGCTGAGTGACGAGGAGCTTCGAAGCTTTTTCGTCGAGGAAGCCCGGTTGGCGTTGAACTCCGGCGTGAATTTCGGAAAGGCGGGGAGCGGGTTCATGCGCATCAATATCGCCACTTCCCAAGAGGTACTGGCTGAAGCGATGAAGCGCCTCAAGGAGGCCTACGATCAATGGGAGCGTAGATGAGACTTCTGCGTCTGGTCTTGCTCTGGCCGCTGGCGAGCCTCTGGCTCTCGGCGATGTTGCCGACGGAGATCGACGCGTTCATCAAAAAGGACAAAATCGCTCCCTCCCAGGTCAGCCTGATGATCACCCAGACCCGTGGTGGGCGGGAGCTGGCCAGTTACCGGGCCGATCAGAGCCGTCGTCCCGCCTCGGTGATCAAACTGATGACCACCTACGCGGCGTTGCTGGAACTGGGCAAGGATTTCCGATGGCCCACGCGCTTCTACATCCGGGGACGGCTCAGCGGCGGGGTGCTCGATGGGGATCTGATCGTCAAAGCTTACGGGGATCCGACCCTCTCTTCCCGGGACATTCCCAAGATCGTCGGTCGGCTCAAGCGCCTGGGGATCCGGAAGATCACCGGAGACCTTCTCATCGACCGGAGCTTTTTCGCCGGGGGAGGGAGGATCAGTTCGGGCTTCGACCGGCACCCCTACAGTGAGTACAACGCCATGCCCGACGCCCTGATGTTCGACGATCATCTCTGCCGCATCCGCATCGATACCCGATCGGGAAGGGCCGTGGTGAGCAAGGCGACCCCCGATCGGAGCTATCGGGTGGTCAATCAATTGAAGGTCACCTCCAAGGGGTGCCGGGGACGCTACTCCTGGCCCCGGGTGAAGATCCGCAAGGAGGGGGAGGTGCCGACGGTGACCCTCTCGGGCGTTCTCTCGAAGCATTGCAGCCCCCGGACCATCAAGAATGTCCTCAGCCATCCCTACTACGGTTTCTATTACTCGATGGTAGAAGAGAT
>JALWPZ010000111.1 GCA_026994745.1 Campylobacteraceae bacterium
CGGTAGGTGAACCCGATGAGGTCGCTGAGGCCATGGTCCCGGAAGGCGATGGAGAGATCCGCGAAGCCGTGGGGGCGGTAGAGCCGGGCCCGATCCTCCGACTGGAGAGAGGCGAAGAGGATCGCCTCGTCGGTGGCGATCCACTGCAATCCCTTCTTCCGGTAGAGCTTGGCGCTTTCGGGGTCGACGGCCCCTTCGGCGGGCCAGAACCCGACCGGGTCCCGCCCGAAGCTCTCCCGGTAGAGCCGGATCGCTTCGTCCACCTGGGATTCCGCGTCGTCGGCCAGGCTCAGGGGGTGTTCGGGGATCGGGGTTTTGGGGGTGGATCGCTGGGCGTTGTGCATATCGAGGAGGAGGGGAAGGATCGGGTGCTTGAGCGGAGTGGTCGAGAGGGCGATCCGGCCCGCCTCCATCTCCTGACGGTAGAAGGGGAGGATCGTGGCGACGTAGTCCAGAAGCGCCGGAAGGAGCCGCTCCTTGTCCCGGTGGTCGTAGCCGTGTCCTTTTTGCAGGAGCTGGGCGACGACGGGGTCGCTCTGGCGCAGATGGTTGCCGCTCCAGGCGAGAAAGAAGAGGACTTCCAGCTCCAGGAACTCCTCGTCCGTATATTCGTTTCGGTCGTAGAGCTCGGCGTAGCGGGGCAGCGGTGCGACCATGGTGGAGCGCTGGGAGCTTTTGCAGATCTTGAGGACCCACTCCCGCTCCCGGGAATCGAGTCGGGAGGGGTCTTTTGCCCAGAGGCTCAAAAACCGGTCGGCGGCGATCCCCTTCTCTTCGAGGAGTCGGATCTGCTCGATGAGGGAGGGGGTGAGGTTGAAGGTGGCCTTGAGCCCGGGATAGCGCGAAAGCAGCCAGGGCATCTCCCGATAATCTTTGATGGCGTGGAGAAAGACCCAGGGCATCCCCATGACCCCGCTTGCGTCGCGGTAGTCGGGCTGGTGCATGTGCCAGAGAAAGGCGAGTCGGGTCATCGGCTACTTTTCGCTTTTCCAGGATTCGATCAATTCTCGGTATTTCCGGAAGAGGCGCTCGCCGGTCTCGTCGTCGTGGGCCTGGATGTAAAGGTTGAGATGCTCTCCATATTGATCGGGGATCATCAGCACCCAATCGTTCTCTCCCTCCCAGATCTTGACGCCGTCGGCGGAGGAGCTTTTCTTGCCTTTGGCGTACTCCAGGAACTTGCGCATCATTTTCCCCTTGAGGGATTGGGGGCACTCCACCCGTTCGGTGCGGTAGTGGAAGGTGGCCAGGCGGGTTCCGATTTCGGAGAGACGGACGTCGTGACGGACCATGAGCTCCAGGATCTTGAGGGTGGCGTACATGGCGTCGCGGTGGAGCTGGAATTCGGTGAAGGCGAAGTTCCCGTCGATGGTCGCCAGGAGGTCGTACTCTTTGAGCTTTTCGGGTTTGAAACTGTGGTAGGCCCCCCGCTCGATCCGCAGATGCTCGTAGCGGATGCAGTCGGGAGCCCAGGTGGGGAGGAAGACCTTCATGGTCCGTCCCAGGCGCTGGGCCTCCAGATCGAGGAGCCAGAGTACGGTGGCGAGCCCCCGGATCTTGTCGTAGGCCTCCCCGGTATCGCTGATCAGCTCCATGCGTTGCCCGCTGGAGAAGATGATGAAGCCGGCATCCAGTGAGAGGGAGGTGACGATGCGCTTCAGGTCCGATTCGGAGCGTTTACGCATCTGCTCGACGGGAGGAAGGGGTTTGGAGGTGCTGTGGGCGTTGAGGGTGATGGCGTCGATCCCCAGGTCGTTGAGGATCTCGGGAAAGACGTCGGCGGTGATCCCGTGCATCATATCCACGGCGATGCGCAGGGATTTGGAGCGCAGGACCTTTTGGTCGATATGGGTCAGGATCGCCGTGCGATAGTCTCGACACTCCTGAAAGTGAAGGCTTTCGTGGATCTCTCCGATCTTGCTGAAATCCACCCGGCGGAACTTTTCGTTGAAAAAGGACTTTTCGACAGACTTGGAAGTGTTGGAGTCGAGACGAAGTCCGGCCTCGTTGTAAAAATTCACTTCACTCAGGGAGCTGTCGCTGAGGTTCCGGCGGAAGTAGGCCCCGCCGCTGCTCAGGCCATTTTCGCTGATGGAGTAGCGCAGGACCGCGGGGGGGACGGCCTTGAGATCCACCACATTGACCCCGGCGGAGAGGAGCCCACCCAGGAAGGCGCGCTTGAGCATCCGGGAGGCTTTGTCGTGATCCCGGCCCACGGTGACCGTGGCTCCCACCGGCAGTTCGGCGGCGAAGGCCTCGGCCAGTTTGGTGACCATTTCGCAGCTGAGTTCGGCGTTGGATTTGCCGACGACGCTTCCGTTCTCGAAGATGGAGTTTTTGTAGCGGCTCCCGAGGATCAGGTTGTGGCTGACGATGGCAGCGGGTTCGATCTCTTTGTGGGGCCAGATGGTGACATCCTGCTCGAAGCGGGCCAGTTTGCCCACCTTGCACCCCTCGGCCAGGATCAATCCCGCTTTGGCGGTCACCCCGTCTCCGATGACATTGTCGTTGCAGATCACCCCGTTGTCCAGGACGAAGCGGTTGCCGATCTCGATGTCGTGCCAGAGGATGGAGTTTCGGATCTTGCACTCCTCCCCCATGGTGACATTGTCGCCGATGGCACAATTGTTGAGTTTGCTTCCCTTTCCGATCTTCACGTTGTTTCCGATGACCACATTCCCCAGGATCTCGACACTCGGGTTCAGTTCGCTCTCTCCGGTGAGCCAGAGGGTGCCGTCGGGATAGTCGACCCTGCGCCCGGGGATGCGGAAATTGAGGCGTTCGTTGAGGATATCCTCGTGGACCTCCCGGTAACTGTCGGGATTGCCCACGTCGCGCCAGTAGCCTTTGGCATTGTAACCCATGAGGTCGATCCCCTCCTTCATCAGGAGGGGGAAGAGATCCTTGGCGAAGTCGAAGTTCTCTCCCACGGGGATGTAGTCGAGGATCTCGGGTTCGATGAGGTAGATCCCGGTATTGATGGTGTCGCTGAAGACTTCGCCCCAGCTGGGTTTCTCCAGAAACTTTTCGATCTTTCCGTCGTCGTTGGCGATGACCACTCCGAACTGGAGGGGGTTTTCCACGGAAGTAAGGGTGATGGTGAGCCTGGAGCGCTTCTGCCTGTGGTATTCGACGATCTTTTCGAAGTCGAAATCGGTGACCAGATCCCCGCTGACGATCATGAAGGTGGTATCGAGATACTCTCGGGCGAAGCCCACGGCTCCGGCGGTTCCGTAGTCGTCGTCGGGCAGGACGTAGTGGATCGTCACGCCCCAGTCGCTCCCATCGCCGAAGTGCTTCTTGATTACTTCCGGCTTGAAATAGAGAAGAATGACGATCTCGTCGACCCCGATCTCTTTGAGACGTCGCAGAGTATGTTCCATCATGGGAAGGTTGACCACGGGGAGCATCGGTTTGGGAACGGAGTTGGTCAGGGGTTGGATCCGGGTGCCGAAGCCCCCGGCCATCATCACCGCTTTGATCTTCTGGGACATGGGGAATCCTTTCGTCGAATTAAAGCTCCAGGAGGGAGTTCTGGCTGCCAAAGGGGGTCTGGATACCGGGCAGCTCCTCTTCGGTCCGCCACTCGCCGTCGACGAGGTAGCCGAACTCGTAGCGCTCCCCGGTGGGGAGGATTTTCATGAGGTAGAACTCCCCGCTCTTTTTGCGCTTCATCGGTTCGGCCTCCCAGCCGTTCCAGCTCCCCTTGAGGAGCACCTCTTCGTTCTCGGGATAGGGGGCGGTAAAGGTGACCCAGGCTTTGGATCCTCGTTTCGTGATCTTGATCATTCGTTCTCCTTGGTGTTGGGTTGGGCCTCAATCGAGGCGGTTGAGCATTCCGAGCAGTTCCGGATCGAGCTGATAGCGGTGTCCCACCACATCGTCGATCTCCATCATATTGATCTCTCCCTTCTGGACGACCAGAACCTTGTTGGAACGTTCGCTGGAGTGGAGGTGGTCGATGGCGTGGACGACGAATTCGAAGCCCAGCATCCGGTCGGCAACCGTGGGGGAGCCTCCCCGCTGAACGTGCCCCAGGATCGTCACCCGGGTCTCCATACCGATCTCGTTCTCCAGCCAGTGGGCCATATCCTGGGTCATTCCGGTCCCCTCGGCCACCAGGGCCAGGATGTAGTTGCGTCCCTGGTTCATCTCTCGTTGCAGATGCTCTTTGGTAACGTGCCAGTTGAAATCCACTTCGGGGATGATGCAGATCTCCGCTCCGCTAGTGATGGCGGAGACGACGGTCAGATAGCCGCACTCCCGCCCCATGAGCTCCACGACGAAGGCGCGGCTGAAGGAGGCGGCGGTGTCCCGGATCTTGTCCAGGGCGTCCCGGATGACGTTGAGGGCGGTATTGACCCCCAGACAGGTATCGGTACCGTAGATATCGTTGTCGATGGTGGTGGGGATCCCCACGAAGTTGAGGGGAAACTCGTTGCTGAAGACATCCATGGCCCGGAAGGAGCCGTCGCCTCCCAGGACCACCAGGCCGTCGATGTCGTTGGCCTTGAGGTTCTCCCAGGCCTGCTTGCGATAGGCGGGATCGTAGAAGCGTTTGGAACGGGTGGAGCGGATGATGGTTCCTCCACGGTGGACGATCCCCGCCACATCCTTGTGGTAGGCCTTTTTGATCCGTCCGTCGATGAGCCCTTCGAGGCCGTCGTAGATGAAGTAGGGTTCTTCCCCTTTTTCATAGAGGTAGTCGACGAATTTCTTGATTGCGGGATTCATGCCCGGGGCGTCGCCCCCCGAACACATAATTGCCAATGCCATTCCTTCTTATCCTTTCTCGGGTTGGTAATTGTAGAGGAGATCGTAATACTTTTCGACCATGTTCTGGGTGTTGAAATAGACCAGAATGTCGTTCATTCCATTCTTGGCGATTTGAATCCATCGTTTGGGATCTTCGTAATAGATGGGGAGGATGGTGTTTTCCAGCTTCTCCATCATCGCCAGGTAGTCGAGGCGGTCGATCTCCTCGTTGGGAAGGGAGGGATTGGCGTGGGGGATGGTGAAGGAGTTGATCCCGTCCCGTTCGAACTCGGCGTGCCAGCCGTCGTCGATGGAGAAATGGACCGATGCGTTGACCCCGGCGCTCATCCCGCTGGTTCCGCTGGCTTCCCGGCCCCAACGGGGGGTGTTGAGCCAGAGGTCTGAGCCCTGCTTGAGGAGTTTGGAGAGGCGCAGCTCGTAGCCCGTAAGCACGGCGACGTTGGGGAATTCCCGGCTGAGCTGGACCAGATCGTTGAAGGTCTGGACCGCCCGTTGATCCAGGGGGTAGGGCTTTCCGGCCCAGATGATCTGCACAGGTCGCTCCTTGTTGGCCACCAGGGCACGGAACCGTTCCATATCCCAGGTGAGCAGGGCGGGACGTTTGTATTCAGCGAAGCGTCGGGCCCAGACGATGGTCAGGGTGTCGGGGTCGAAGAGCTTTCCCGTCTGGTCGGCCACCTCTTCGAAGAGCTTGCGTTTGAGGTGCTTCTTGCGTCCCATGAGCTGATAATCCTCGTGTTCGAAGAGCCAGCTGACCAACTGCTTGTCGGACCAGTAGCGCATGTTCTGGGCGTTGGTGATGCTGATGATCTCGCACTTGCCCGGAACGTCCTGCCACATTTCGTTGGCGACCTTCTCGTGGATCTTGCTGACGGCGTTGGCCCGCTTGGCGGTCTTGAGGGCGCCGACGGTGAGGGAGAACTCCTCGTCGTAATAATCGAGCTTTCGCTGGACCTCTTCCAGCTCGAAATGGTTGAAGAAGCCCATCCGGTGCAGGAAGTGGATATTGTGGGTCTCGTTGCCCGCCATCTCCGGGGTGTGGGTGGTGAAGACCACATGCTGTTTCAGCTCCTCGAGCTCGGGATAATCCTTCATCAGTTCGAAGACCAGAGGGAGGGAGTGCCCCTCGTTCATGTGGTAGATGTCGATAGTCAATCCCAGGGCCTTGAGGACCTTGACCCCGCCGATCCCCAGGACGATCTCCTGGGCGATGCGGGTCTCCTCGTTGGCGTCGTAGAGTTTGTGACTGATGGTCCGGGAGAGGTAGTCGTTCTCGAAGATATCGGTGGTCAGCAGGATCACTGGAGCGGAATCGAAGGTCTCCGCCGGCAGCAGGTAGGCCTTGACGTAGACCGGCTTGCCGTTGATCGTGACATCGACGACGATCCCGGTTTCCTGGAGGAAGTAGTAGAACTTCCGGCGATAGTGCACCCGCAGGGTGTTGTCCTCGTGGCGGCCTTGATCGTAGTAGCCGTAGCTCCAGAGCATTCCGACGCCGATGGTGTTCTGTCGCCGGTCGTTGACGCTGCGCATGTGGGAGCCAGCCAGGAAGCCCAGGCCTCCCGAATAGGTCTTGAGGGCCTGATCGATGGCGAACTCCATGGAGAAGTAGGCGACCGGCCGCTCGAATTTGCTGTCGAATTTGTAGGGGAAGAGATTCATCTCTTACGCTTCCTTGCTTTGGAATTTTTTGACGAGGATCATTTTGCCCAGTTCCACGCCGGGTTGATCGTAGGTGTTGATGTCGAGCATGGCCCCCACCACGGAGGTGAGTAGCTCGTAATAGAGGATCAGCTCTCCGGTGTTGCGTTCGCTGAGGCGGTCGAAGCGGATCAGGTCCGTGGGGACTCCCACCCCGCTGATCGCTTCTCGGGTGGAGTCACACTCGGCGTTGAGCAGGTCCCCGAAGGTGTGGCCGTTGATATAATCGTTCTTTTCGATGTGTTTGAGGGAGATCTTGGGGATCTCGATGTCGATGCCGAAATCCTCCACCTGGAGGAAGGTGACGGTCTTGTCCCGGGGCCCTTCGATGATCAATTGCAAAAAGGAGTGCTGGTCCACCGAACCGATGTGGCCGGAGGGGGTCAGCCCCACCCGGTTGCCGGAATGGTCGATCTTGCCCAGGGATTCCCCCCAGAGCTGCACGTACCATTTGGTGAAATCCTCCAGATAACTGCTGTAGGCGAAGAGGACGTTGATGCGGTACTGCCGCCAGTTGCTGGCCAGGAAGGCCCCCTTTTCCAGAAGATGGTCAGCCTTGCGCTGGAAGAAGGCTTCCACCATCCCTTTGGCTCCTTCGAGGATTTCACAGGTGTCGTACCCCGCCAGGGTCAGGGGGACCATCCCCACGGCGCTGAGGACCGAGAAGCGGCCCCCCACGTTGGCGGGGATCAGGTAGCAGCTGATGCCGTATTCGTCGGCGAAGCGGTTGAGGATGGAGCCCTCGTCGGTGATGGCGATGACCCGGTTGCGGTCGTTACCCGCCAGATCCAGCTGATACCGGGCGATGATCGCCTTGAAGATCGAGGTGGTCTCGATGGTGCCGCCGGATTTGGAGATAACGATGAAAAGGCTCTTCTCTTTCTCGATGTGCTCGAACTTTTTGTGAATCTCCATGGGGTCGGGGTTCTCCAGAAAAATCAGCTCCTTGGCTTCCGGTTGGGCGGGTCGGAGGATCTGGTCGATGGCCTTGGCTCCCAGGGAGGAGCCACCGATGCCGATGACCACGATGGTCTCGCAGCCCCACTGCTCGGGGATGGAGGAGGAGCGCGCCTTGATCTCCTCGACCACCAGGCAGGCGTCCTCGGGGAGGTTGTAGTAGCCGGCGATCCCCTCTTCCCGCTCCTGGACGAGCCGGCCGAAGGCCTCCTCCATCAGGGCGTGGGTATTGGGTTCTTGCGCTTGATTCCACTCGAATTCATATTGGATCATGGATCTTCCTTCTTGTTCAGTCGCCCAGGACCTGGGTGACGATGCTTCGGGCCTCCTCCTGGAGGCGTTGCAGGTGTTCGGCGGAGTCGAAGCTCTCGGCGTAGATCTTGTAGATATCCTCGGTGCCCGAAGGGCGCATGGCGACCCAGCCGCTTCGGGTCACGAGCTTGAGGCCTCCGATGGGGGCGTCGTTGCCCGGCGCGCGGGTGTAGACCCCCTCGATGGGTTCTCCTCCCAATTCGGTGGCGGAGATCTCCTCGGGGCTCAGGGCTTTGAGCTTCGCCTTCTGTTCGGGGGTGGCGGGAGCGTCGATCCGGCCGTAATAGGAGCGCCCGAACCGTGCTTCGTACTCCGCGTAGATCTCTGCCGGGTCCTTGTCGGTGACGGCGCGGATCTCGGCGGCGAGCAGGGTCATGATCATTCCATCTTTGTCGGTGCTCCAGGGGCGCCGGTCGAAGCGCAGGAAGCTGGCCCCGGCGCTCTCTTCGCCGCCGAAGCCCAGCCATCCCTCGTGGAGCCCCTGGACGAACCACTTGAAGCCTACGGGAACTTCGTAGACTTCGGTGCCCAGGCTGGCCGCGACCCGGTCGATCATGGAGCTGGAGACCAGGGTCTTGCCCACTTTGAGGTCGCCGGGCCAGCTGCGGTGTTCGAAGAGGTAGCCGATGGCGACGCTCAGGTAGTGGTTGGGGTTCATGAGCCCGCCGGCGGGGGTGACGATTCCGTGGCGGTCGGCGTCGACGTCGTTGCCGAAGGCCAGGTCGTAGTCATCCTTGAGTTCCACCAGGGATGCCATGGACCAGGGGGAGGAGCAATCCATTCGGATCTTCCCGTCGTGGTCCAGGGTCATGAAGGAGAAGGTGGGGTCGACCCAGGGGTGGCGGATCTCGATCCCCAGGCCGTGGATCTCGTTGATCTTCTGATAGACCGCCAGGGCCGTCCCCCCCAGAGGGTCGGCGGCGAGTTTGAGGCCGGAGGATTTGATCGCTTCGATGTCGACGATCTGGGGCAGGGCCTGGACATAGGGGGTGACGTAGTCGATCTCCCGAATGTGCTCCTGGCGCATCGCTTCGTCCAGGGGGAAGCGTTTGACCTCTTTCAAGC
Source organism: Campylobacteraceae bacterium (assembly GCA_026994745.1). GTDB lineage: Bacteria > Campylobacterota > Campylobacteria > Campylobacterales > Sulfurovaceae > Nitratifractor. The sequence continues at coordinate 8,812 of JALWPZ010000111.1, forward strand.
CCTCTCGGATCAGGGCGTTGGCCCGATCCTGGATCCAGCCGGTCACGTCGGTATCGGCGGGCCCTCCGTTGGGAGGATTGTATTTGAAGCCTCCATCTTCGGGAGGATTGTGGGAGGGGCTGATGACGATCCCGTCGGCGGCTTTGTCGTGGGCGGCATTGTGCTCCAGGATGGCGAAGGAGATCAGCGGGGTCGGCGTATAACCGTTCTCCCGGGCGATGTAGGTGAGGACCCCATTGGCGGCCAGGACCTGGATGGCGGTATCCTGGGCCGGGGTGGAGAGGGCATGGGTATCCTTGCCCATGAAGAGGGGTCCGTCGATCCCGTGGGCTTTGCGATAGTCGCAGACCGCCTGGGTGATGGCCAGGATGTGGGGTTCGTTGAAGCTCCGTTTGAGGGAGCTTCCCCGGTGTCCGGAGGTCCCGAAGGCGACCCGCTGGGTCGGCTCTCCCGGATCGGGTCGCAAGGTGTAGTAGGCAGCGATCAGCGCGGGGATGTCCGCAAGGATCTCTTTGGGGGCGGGTTTGCCGGCCAGGGGGTGGGGCATGATGCTCTCCTTGCTTTTGTTCCCTACCATTGTAGTATTCTTTGACTAACAGTTGGTAGGCGGGAGCGTCGAAGCCACTAGAGCAGGAAGATTTTGAGGCCGATGGCGCCATGGGCGCCGATGACGAGGGCTTGCTCGATGTCGGCGGTTTTGGAGGGGCCGGAGAGGAAAAGCGCGTAGGAGATTCCGTCGAAATCGATCCGTGCGTAAGCCTCGTGCATCGTCGGGACGAGGGTCCTTCGATCCAGAACGATGGCCAGATTCTCGGCCAGGGTAAGCAGGGCGTGGGGGGAGCGCTCCCGGGGGTCGATCCAGACGGCGCCGTTCTCGGCGACCCCGAAGGCCGCTTCGAAAACGGCGAGCCGGCATCCTTTCATCGTTTCGAGGTCGACCGTATCGTCGCGGCGGGTGTCGATGAGGCTTTCGGTACCCAGGAAGGTGTCGCGGATTCTTTCGTCGAGACGTTCCGGGTCTTCGACGAGAATCGCTTCGCCGCCCGCCGCTTTCAGCGAGGCGACGAAGCTTTCGAGGAGGTCGGGATGATCGGAGGGCTCGAAGCCGAGCCCCGGTTTGGTTTCGGGAGTGCTCATACTCCCCGAGAGCCGTGTCAGGATCTTCTCTCTGCTCGTCATCGTTTTCGCTCCCTGTAGATTTGGTTGAAACTCTTTTCGGCCGGCATCGGCATCTCCCGTTCCCTGCCCCAGAGATTGAAGCGATTGTAGAGAAGCCTGCGGGGGATGCGGGGCAGCAGAACTCGCCCCAGACCCATCATGGCGGCGTAGAGCCGGGGGTGGCGCAGGAGAAAGGCCGCCGTTTTCAGACCGCGGACCTTTCCCCGGTACTCGGGTACGCGAACCACCTCCCGGCGCTCGCTATAGAGCTGCCGATGCAGGTCGATACGGACCGGGCAGACCTGATCGCAGGAGCCGCAGAGTGTACAGGCGAAGGGGAGGGAAGCGAAGCGTTCCGGGTCCCGGGCACCCGCCAGGGCGGAACCGATGGGGCCGGGAACGACGGTGCCGTAGCTGTGGCCTCCGCTGCGGCGGTAGACGGGGCAGGTATTCATGCAGGCGCCGCAGCGGATGCAGGAGAGGAGCTTTTTGTGCTCTTCGGCAAGCAGGCGGCTGCGTCCGTTGTCCACGAGAACCACGACGAGTCTCCCGCCGGGTTTGGGTCGCCGGAAATGGGAGGTGTAGGTGGTGATGGCCTGCCCCGTGGCGCTGCGGGCCAGCAGGCGGGTGAAGATCCCCAGTTCTTTGGCGGAGGGGATGACCTTCTCCAACCCCATACAGGCGATGTGCAGATCGGGAAGGGCGGTGCCCAGGTCGGCGTTGCCCTCGTTGGTGCAGACGACGAAGGCTCCCTCCTCGGCCAGTGCGAAGTTGACCCCGGTGATGGCGGCGTCGGCTTCGAGGAATTTTTGGCGCAGGTGCTCCCGGGCGGCCCGGGTCAGATAGTGGGGATCGGGGTTGTCAGGATCGGTGTGGAGATGTTCGGCGAAGACCCGGGCGACGTCCTCCTTTTTCATGTGGATCGCCGGCAGGACGATGTGACTGGGCCGGTCGCCGGCCAATTGGACGATGCGCTCCCCCAGATCGGTGTCGGTGACCTCGATCCTCTGGGATTCCAGATGGGGGTTGAGTTCGCACTCCTCGGTGAGCATCGATTTGCTCTTGACCACCTTCGTCGCATCGTGCTGCTGTAGGATCTCGGCGACGAGCCGCCGGAACTCCGCCGCATCCTCTGCCCAGAGTACTTCGATGCCGTTGGCTTTCGCTCTCTCCTCGAAGCGTTGCAGATAGTAGCCCAGGTGTTCCAGTGTGTGGGCTTTGAGTGCTTCGGCGCTTTTGCGCAGCTCCTCCCACTCGGGAACGGAACGGGCGGCTTTGTCACGTTTTTCGCGTACGAACCAGAGCGCCCGGTCGTGCCAATGGGCCCGTTCGGGGTCGTTCAGGAATTCGGCGGCGTTACGGGCGTGGTCGATCATCGCTTTCTCGCTTTGATTTTGTCGTTTGAAATAGTGTCGTTGAACAACGCACAGCGAAATTTCTCATTTCTATCTTCTCATTTCTCATTCAAAATCCGTTCTTCCCGCCAGGATCTGCGCCACATGGAGGAAACGCATCGGCGTGCCGTCCCGTTTGGCCAGGCCCTCCATGTGCATCAGGCAGGAGAGGTCCACTCCCGCCATGATCTCCACGCCGTTGCCCCGGTGATCGGCGATGCGGTCGCGTCCCATCATCGCCGAGACCGCCGACTCCTGTACGCTGAAGGTCCCGCCGAATCCGCAGCACTCGTCCCGGCTTGGCCGGACGATCTCGATCCCCTCGACGCGGGAGAGGACACGCTCGATCTTGGAGTAGTGGGGGATCATCAGTTCGCTGGGGCTGGCCAGCTCCAGTTCCCGCAGGGCGTGGCAACTGTTGTGCAATCCGACCCGATGGGGGAAGGGGTGATCGAATTTGAGATTCTCCACCCCGACGACGTCGTGGAGGAATTCACAGAGTTCGTAGAGTTTGGGGGCCAGGGCCCGGTGGCGCCGTGGATCCAGAACCCCTTCGTATCGATACTTGGCGGTGCCGATGCAGCTGCTGCTGGGAGCGACGATATAGTCGTACCTTTCGAAGGTGTCGGCGAAGTGTCCGGCGAACTCCCGCCCCTCCTCGATCAAACCATTGTTGAGAAAGGGTTGTCCGCAGCAGCGCTGGGATTCGGGATACTCCACTTCGTACCCGTGGGCTTCCAAAATCTCCAGTGTCGCCAGGGCGGCATGGGGATAAAAGTCGTTGATGTAACAGGGGACGAAAAGTCCCACTCTCTTTCGTTGATCGTTCATCGTTCACCGATTTTTTGGAGTTCGGGAAAGTATAGCAGTTTTGAGTCAGAAGAAACGATACAATGGCTTCGATGACTCATGTGCCCTCAAGGAAGGGTGACCTTGTCGGAGAAGTTTTGAAGGTAGAAACATTTCTCGCAAGGGGAAGGGGAAGGATGAAGAGCTTTTTCAAGTGGTTTTTCTCTTTTCTTCTGGCGATCGTGGGGAGTGCGCTGGTTCTATCCCAGATCCAGTACCCCGACCGCAGTGCAGAGATCAAGCCGATCGCCGGAAGATTGCTGCATCGGCTGTATACTCTTGGGATTGGCATGGACGACAACTCGACCGATGCGGAGTTGGCGGAACGGATCGTCGGATCCTTGAAAGAGTCGGGATGCGAAGAAGTCCGGGTGGATCGGGGTGAGATCGTCACGACAAGTCTGGGAGATCGTAACTACTGGTTCTATGGAGATTGCAGGATCCCTGGAGGAGAATTGGCCAGGGTGGATGTGACGCTACATCAAAAGGGCGGGAGCGATCTGCTCATGGTTCTCGGTCACAGTTACTGCTTCGATGTGGAGGATAGGAAGATCCGATGTTTTACCCAAAGTCTGGTGACCCTGCCGAGCCGATAGGTTCCGTATATATCTAATAAAGGGATTGTCTGCTTGAAAGTATGTAACAAATTTTGCCTCCTTGATATTTCAAAGATCGAATGTCTACCGAGAACGATCTGCGAGGATCGATGTGAAATATGAACCGTAATCTTCATAAGAGTTTTCCCATTTACGAAATCGTTCCAACGTTGCAGGATGCTTTGCACTCCGGAAACCGTGCCATCTTGCAGGCCGCTCCGGGGGCGGGGAAGACGACGGTGGTGCCGTTGGCGCTTTTGGAAGAGCCGTGGCTGGCGGGCAAAAAGATCGTGATGTTGGAGCCCAGACGCCTGGCGGCGCGGGCGGCGGCGGTGCGGATGGTCCAGACGCTGGGGGAAAAAGTCGGCGAGACGGTGGGGTACCGGATGCGCGGCCAGACGCGAGTCTCAGGCAAAACGCGCATCGAAGTGGTCACCGAAGGAGTTTTGACCCGTCTACTGCAAAGCGACCCGGAGCTTGGGGACGTAGGGCTGGTGATCTTCGACGAGTTTCATGAGCGCTCCATTCACGCCGATCTGGGGTTGGCGCTTTCGCTGCAATCGCAAGAGTTTTTTCGCGAGGATCTGCGGATATTGGTGATGTCGGCGACGCTGCAGGCCGAGGCGGTGCAAAAGGTGCTGGGGGATGTGCCCTTTGTGCGAAGCGAGGGGCGTAGTTTTCCTGTGGATGTGCGCTACCTGGATATCAAGTCACCGATTCCTTTGCCCGAACGCATCGGCGAGGCGGCGGCGAAGCAGGCTTTGGAGGCGCTAAAGCGTGAAGAGGGGAGTCTGCTGGTCTTTTTGCCTGGGGCACGGGAGATACGGCAGGCCGAGCGGTGGCTGCTAGATCGGGTGGATGAGAGTGTGATCGTGGCGCCGCTGTACGGGGCGATGGAGGCTAAAGCCCAAAGAGTGGCCATCGAACCGGCGCCAAAGGGCAAGCGCAAGGTGGTGTTGGCCACCAACATCGCCGAAACGAGCCTGACGATCGAAGGGGTGCGGGTGGTGATCGACAGCGGGCTGGAGCGAGGGGTGCGCTACGACGTAAGCAGCGGCATGGACCTCTACGAAACCCGCGCCATCAGCCAAGAATCGGCCACCCAGCGTGCGGGCAGGGCGGGACGGACGGCGCCGGGGGTCTGCTATCGCCTCTGGCACGAAACCAAAGCGCTGCCGCCGGCAAGAAAAGTCGAGATTTTGACCTCCGACCTCTCCACGCTTCGGCTGGAGCTGGCCGCCTGGGGGGCGGAGCCGGGCGATTTGGCATGGGTGGACGAACCGCCCGAATTTGCCCTGAAAGAGGCGGAAAATCTACTCATATTTTTAAATATGATGGAAAAATCGGGCCAAATCACGCCTCACGGGCAAAAAGCGCTGCAACTGGGACAGCCGCCTCGCATCGCCCATATGCTGCTGGAAGCCAAAGAGCTGGGGCTTGGGTACGAGGGGGCGCTGCTGGCATTGTGGTGGCAGGAGCGGCTGTTCAAGGCCCGAAGCGTCGATTTGCGGGAGATTCTGGAAGAGACGGAAAGGGCGGTACATGGACGAAAGGATCTGCGCAAGTCTTTGGAAAAACTGCTAAAAAGACTGGACCATGAATCTATTGAGGAGAATCTACAAACGGCAGGGGTTACAATTCCCTGGATTCCGGGTCAAGCCCGGAATGACGAGGGGTATTCGAGAAGCCCGATGGAAAAGCCCAATCGCTTGCAAAGCGAAAAGGCCGGATTGCTGACGGCGCTGGCCTACCCGGAGCGGATCGCCAAGAGCCGGGATGAGAGGGGGCGATATCTGACGGCAGCAGGGAAGGGGGCGAAGCTGGATGCGCAATGCGCCCTGGCCGGGTGCGAATATCTGGCGATCGGGCGGATGCAAATGCTAGGAGCCGAGGGGCGCATACTCGAAGCCGCACCGATTTTAGAAGTGGAGCTGCAGGAACATTTCGGCCATTGGATCGAAAGTGACGATTCGGTGCGATGGAACGACGAGACGGGCAGGGTGGAGGCGCGGCGGCAGGAGAGCTTGGGCGCCGTCGTGCTGAAAAGTGTTTCCATCGAAAATCCCGACGCCGCGCTGATCGCCCGGGCGCTGATGGAAGCGGTGCAACAAAATGGGTTGGCGGTGCTGCCCTGGGAGAAAAAGAGCCTTTCGCTTTTGCAGCGGATGCGCTTCGCCCATGCCCATCTGCCGGAGCAATTCGACGACTTTGGCGAAGTGTGGCTATTAAAGACGTTGGAGGAGTGGTTGCTGCCGTACCTGACGGGGATGCGAAGCCTAAAAGATCTCCAAACCCTCGATATGGCCGAGATCGTGCGGGGCATGGCGGGCTGGGAGGCGATGCAGGCGCTGGATGGCCTGGTGCCGGAACGCCTGGAGGTGCCCAGCGGCTCGAAGATCGCCCTCGATTACGGCGATGAGCGAAAGGCGGTGCTGCCGGTGCGGCTGCAGGAGGTTTTCGGCTGGGAGCAGACGCCCAGGATTCTGGAGGGGCGACTGCCCGTGACGCTGCATCTGCTCTCTCCCGCCCACAGGCCCCTGGCGGTGACCGAAGATCTGGCTAACTTTTGGCGAAACGTCTACCCGGAGGTGCGAAAGGAGATGCGGGGGCGCTACCCCAAACACTACTGGCCGGAGGATCCCTACGAAGCGGTGGCAACGAGAAAAACGAAAAAGGGACTGGGGTTGAAATGAAGGCATCGGGTATTCGTCCGACGCCAAAGGTCGAGGGGTCTTAGGAGACTTTTTTGACGGCTTTTTTGGCCAGTTTCTTGGCCGCTTTCTTTTTGGCGGGGGCTTTTTTCAAAACGACTTTGGTGACCTTCTTGGCCACTTTTTTGGCGTCTTTCTTCTTGACGATCTTTTTGGCTACCGCTTTTTGGGTTGCTTTTGCCGCGACTTTTTTTACGCTCTTTTTCTTCAATGCTTTTGCCATTCTAAATCCTTTTGATATGTTGAATCTTCCGTCGATCGCGAAGAAGGTTATCCCTCCGCTTCGAAACAGCGTTGTGCATTCATTCTATTGATTTTGCCGGCCAATGTCAACGAAGATACCCGGACGATTCCTTGGCCTCAGGATTCGGAGAGCTTTGTCTCTTCTTCGATCAATTCCGTGATCCCCTGGGACATTTGCCGGACCGCTTCGACCTCGGTGATTCCCAGGCGGCGTCGGTTGCTTATGTCGAAGACCCCGCCTTCGCTCTCGCTGTGCTCGCCGTGGACTCCCCGGATCTGCAGTTCGTGGCGGTCGCAGATCTCTCGGAAGCGATCCATCGACTTCGCCAGCCTGGGCAATCGGATATGGACGCTGGCGCGCATGGCGGTCCCCAGGTTGGTCGGGCAGCTGGTCAGGTAGCCCAGGCGCTCATCGAAGGCAAAGGTGAGCCGCTTTTGCAGTTCGCCGACGGCCCGGGAGAGGCGGGTGAAGACCCGTCGGATGTCCCCGCCCGCCTCCATGGAGATGATCCGCAATTGGTCCTCCTCGTTGACCCAAACCAGGAAGGTCTTGTCGTTGTTGTGGAAGATGCCGCGCCCTTCAGGCCAATCCCGATTGAGCCCGGCGCTCTCGAGAAAACGGTCGCCCTCCTTGAAGAGGAAATGGTCCTCGATCAGGCGGGTCTTCGTCGCCTCGTCCATCCCCACCAGGGGATAATATCGGCCCGCGAGGTCCCCACTGAGTTCCCGCAGGGTGTCGGAGACCATGCATTTGACGATCAGGCGTTCCCGACGGGCCAGGTTCGGCCCCAGGGGGAAGCAGTGCAGGTTGCGCCCTACACGGATCCGGGTGGAGAGGATGAAACGGTTGTCGGGGTCGGGGTTTTCGATCTTCAGATGGGAGGGGTCCATATCGCTACGGTGACGCTCGGTTTCCGGGTCGAAGTGATGGTATTCCCGGATGATGGGATCCAGCAGAGGGGCGAAGAGGGTGTAGCTCTCCTCATCCCCGGCATAGACGCCGATGGAGCTGTCGGGGTTCTCGATGCCGGAGCGGATCAGCTGATCGAGGGTATATCCGTAACGGGTTCTACGACCCTTGAGGGAATCGTAGAGTTCGGGGCTCAGGTGTCGGCAGAGAGCGGAGTGGCAGGATTCGGGGAACTTCGGGTAGGGCATTGACGCTTTCCTTTTTCTTCATTGGTGGGGTCCATCATAGCACGCCGTGGGTTTAGGGAACGTTATCGTCCCTACTGGATCGGGGCGCTCAGGCGGGCGAGGCGCACGGCGACGCGGAACCAGTAGGGTTTGCGGTCGACCAGGTCGATGGGTTGGAGCTCGGAGTGGGCGAAGTCGTCCAGGAACATCGCCTCGACCCGCCGAGCGAACTCCTCTTCCTCTACCACGGTGGTGATCTCGAAGTTGAGCCGGAAGGAGCGGTTGTCGAAGTTGGCCGTGCCCACGGTGACCACCTGATGGTCGATGAGCATGACCTTCTCGTGGAGGAAGCCGTCCCGGTAGCGATAGAAGCGCACCCCGGTCTTGCCGGCTTCGTTGAAGTAACTGAAGGCGGAGAGCCAGACGATGAGGTGGTCGGGTTTGTCGGGGATCAGGATGCGGACGTCGACTCCCCGTAAGCCGGCCAGCTGCAGGGCATGGACGATGGCGTCGTCGGGAACGAAGTAGGGGGAGGCGATCCAGAGTTGCTCCCGGGCGACGTCGATGGCGTGAAGGAACATCAGCTCCGCTGTCTCCATGGCGTCCGCCGGGCCGGTGGGGATGACCAGGATCGAGGCGTCGCCTTTCGAGGAGGGCCGGGGGGTCCAGTCGAGTTGGGGAATCAGGCTCTTCGTCGCCCAGTACCAATCCTCGGCGAAGGAGAGCTGCGCCCCCAGCACCGCCGGACCGGCAAAACGCAGGTGGGTGTCCCTCCAGTGGCCGAAGCGGGGATCCTTGCCCAGATATTCGTCGCCGACGTTGTGGCCGCCGATCCAGGCCGCCTTCCCATCCACGACGACCACCTTCCGGTGGTTGCGGAAATTGAGCTGAAACTGGTTCTTCCACCCCCTCCGTGTGCCGAAGGCGCTGACCCGGACCCCCGCGCTCCGCAGTTCCTCCAGATAGTCCCGGTCCAGGGAGTGGCTGCCGATCTCGTCGTAGAGGAAGTAGACGGGGACGCCGCTTCGGGCCTTTTGGATGAGCTGTCGCTGGACCCTGCGTCCCAGTTCGTCGTCGTGGACGATGAAGAATTGGAACAGTACGTAGGATTTGGCCCGGGCAATGCCGCTGAGGATACTCTCGAAGGTCGCTTCCCCGTCGATGAGCAGCTCCACCTCGTTGGCGTGGGTGAAGGGGGTGTCGGCCAGGGCTTCGGCCACGGTGACGGCGTGACGGCCGTCGAGAGAGCTGTGGCGGTATTCGCCCATCTCCCGCCGGAGCCTGTCGAGCACGTCGCTGCCCGCTTTTTCCACATACTCGCGGGCCTTGGTGTATCCCTTGAAACGGCTGCGTCCCAGGATCCAATAGGCGGGGACCGCCACGATGGGGACGGTGACCAGGAAGATGACCCAGGCGATGGCCCCCTGAGCGGTCCGGCTCTCCATGATCGCCTTGAAGGCCGAGAGCAACCCCAGAACGTGGATGATAAAGAGGAACGTAGCGATCCACATAGCTTGCGACTCCATAGAATTTGAATACAATCATAGCAATAAACCCGAATATCGCATGGGATTGCACATCGTCCGCTTCGAGGAGAGGCGGATCGAATGCAAACTCTACTGTAGAATTCGGGTTGAAACTACGAAGGAAAGCAGAGGTGATCCATACCCCCAAACTCTTGACCTGCCATCACGAACAGGCCCCTTTGCCATCGGCACTTCCTCGGCGTTTCGGTCTGTTGAGCTGGAACGTCAACAAGCGAACGAGCTTCGTGGCCTACCGCGATGCGTTCGAAGAGTGGAAGAGGGAGTGGGGACTGGAGCTTCTTTGCCTGCAGGAGGCGAGGATCCGTCCGCGAGGCAGCTTCCTCCTGCCGGGCTTCACCTGTCATGCCGCGGCCAATCTGCGGATGGGGCGACGCTACTTCGGGGTCCTGACGGCCAGCGGGGCGAATCCCGTGGAGAGCATCCCTCTTCTCAGCCGCGGCAGGGAAGGGTTCCTGGGCCCCAGGAAAAGCATGCTGGTGCAGCGTTATCGGCTGGAGGAAGCCGGGGAACTGCTGCTGCTCAACGTTCACGGGATCAACTTTCGCGAGAACGGCCAATATGAGCGGGAGCTGGAGCGGATTCATGCGCTGGTGGAGGATCACACGGGCCCGCTGATCGTCGCCGGGGACTTCAACGCCTGGAACCATCACCGGCGGCATAGGCTCGAAGCGCTGGCGAAGCGTTTTGGGCTGAAGCGGGTCGATACTTCCGGGACCGCGGTGACGTGCTTCTTGGGCCATCCACTGGATTGGGTCCTCTATCGGGGGCTGGAGTCGCTGCGAAGCGCGGTCCCGTCCCTGCGGGAGCTCTCCGACCACAACCCCATTCTGGTGGAATTCGAGCTTCCGAAGCGAAGCGTCGAGGCTTCCTGAACTATGCTAAGATTCGACAAAAAACGAAGGTGCGCCGGCCGATGAAACAGGGTGTCTTGCTGCTCAACATGGGCGGCCCAAACAATCTCGACGAGGTCGAGTTTTTCCTGCGGAACATGTTCGCCGATCCCCGGATCCTGCCCATGAACCCGTGGTTGCGCAAGCGCATCGGGTCGATGATCGTCCGCAAGCGCCTGGAGGAGGCGCGACAGAACTATCGGGAACTGGGGGGAAAGTCTCCGCTGACGGAGATCACCTGGTCCCTGGCGGCGAAGGTGGAGGAGCTTTCCGGTGTTCCGGTCCGTCCGGCGATGCGCTACGTACCCCCGTTCGCCGATCCGGCGCTCAGGGAGTTCCGGGAAGAGGGGGTGGAGGAGTTGATCCTCTTTCCCATGTATCCCCAGTACTCCACCACGACGACCCTCTCCTCCCTGGAGGATGTGGAGACACGATGTAAGGCGATGGGATACCGTCCCAGGATCCGGGTGGTAGAGCCCTATTACGACGATTACGACTACCTGACGATCCAGGCGGACCGGATCGCCGAGGCCGCGGAGGGGATCGAGACGGAAGAGTATGACCTGATCCTCTCCGCCCACGGCCTGCCCATGAGCATCATCCGGGCAGGGGACCCCTACGAAAAACAGGTGGAGGCCAACGTCTCGGCCCTGAAGATCGTCCTCCGGGAACGGGGTATGAAATTCCGCCAGATCCGCCTGGCCTATCAGTCGAAGGTGGGCAACGCCGCCTGGCTGGAGCCCAACCTGAGCGATGTTCTGCGCAAGCCCGAGAATCTCAAGGTCCTGATCTTTCCCCTGGCCTTCACCATCGACAACAGCGAGACCCTTTTCGAGCTGGATCGGGAGCATCGGGAGATCGCGGAGAAGATCGGATACGAGGATTACCGCGTCGCCGGATGTCCCAACGACCGGGAGGATTTCGCACGCTTCATCGGAGCCAAGATTGCCTCGGCGACTGCCTGAGAGTGTCCCCTGGCGAATCCTCTTTTGGATCGCTTTGGCGGTGATCACCTTTCTGGCCCTCATGCCCTGGACCCAGGAGTTGCCCAAGCCCTTTCGCTGGTCGGACAAGCTCAACCACTTCGCCGCCTTCGTGGCGCTGAGCTGGTCGCTTCTGGCCGCTTATCCCCTGAAGGCGACCCAGGCGTGGTTCGGACTGGTCGCCTACGGCGCTGTCATCGAGGGGATCCAATCCTATCTGCCCTGGCGCAGCGCCGAGTGGGCGGATCTAGGGGTCGACGCACTGGCGGCCCTGGTGGGGATCTTGCTCTTTCCCCTTTTTGAGCGGGGCGTCGTTCAAGTTTGGAGTTTAATTAGTGCCTATAAAAAACATCATAAATAATAATGAATGAAGAGTGTGACCATCAACCCAAATTTTGCAGGGCTCTATTCTGGAACTCTGCTAGTCTAGAGCCAATAGGAAACGGAGCCTTGCAGGGTATTCGGGGCGATCGAATCGACGATCGATGCCTGGTGGATCATGAGCCTCGAGTTTATTGAATCGTTGTTCGGGAGTGAGCGACTAAGTAGAGAGCTAGATGGAGGAACGTCCTCTGCGCAGTGGCAGAGCGACTCTATTTGATGAATTTCTTGAGTTTTTCGAGCTTGTCGGCGAGATTGGTGCTTTCGTAGTTGTAGGCCTCCATGAAGGTGGTGAAGTTCTTCTTCCGATAGGGCCCGGGATAGTAGCCCTCCACGATCAGGTCGCCGTCTTTGTCCACATAGTAGCGGGCCGCCGCCGCGTCGGCGTTGAGCTGGTTGACGATCTTGAGGAATTCGTCGAGATGCTGCTTGCCGTATTCGGTGCCACCGAAGATCGCCGTGACCAGGATCCCTCCACGGTACTTTTTCAGGAAGACGTTGAGGTGTTTCTTGTGGGTCGCTTTGACTCGCTCCGTGTTCATGGAGACGTCGTATCCCAGGATCTCCAGGTGCTCCATCACCTCGGTGGCGTTTTCGGGCGGGCGGGCGTTGGCGAACTGGAAACTCAGGAGGGTCGCTGCGAGGAGCAGTAGGATTTTGACATGTTTCATGGGTGGGGTCCTTTGTCGGAAAAATTATGAAGCACATCATAGTCAAAAAGGGCTTAACCTATTCCCGCTCTTCGGCCATTTGCAGGATTCTCAGCCGTGATTGGATAAAATAGGAGCCAAATACATTCCGGGAAAGAGTCAATACATGGAATCTTTTTTGCAAGAGGCCAAGGCCAGCAGCACGGTGATCGCCACATTGGACGGGAAACGAAAGAGCGAAATTCTGGGAAAGATGGCGGCGGCTATGGAGTTGCGCAGCGGGGAGATCCTCGAAGCCAACGCCCGGGACATGGAAGCGGCGGACGAGCATGGCTTGAACGAGGCTCTCAAGGACCGGCTCTACCTGGATCGGGGCCGGGTGAACGCCATGGCTGAATCCCTCCGTCAGATCGCGTCGCTTCGGGAGCCGGTGGGCCGGGTCCTGGAAGGGTGGCGCAACGACGACGATCTGCGGATCGAAAAGGTCTCGGTCCCCATCGGGGTCGTGGCCGTCATCTACGAATCCCGCCCCAATGTCACCGCCGATGTGGGGGCGCTCTG
>JALWPZ010000112.1 GCA_026994745.1 Campylobacteraceae bacterium
GTGGCGTAGCGGAACTGATACCAGGAGCTCTGGATGAAGGTATCCATCGTATCGGTCTCCCGCACCGCCGGGCCGCCGCACTGGGGGCATTCGCAGTGTTTCCACGCCGGATGGCTCTCGAGAGGGTTCCCCTCTCCGGTGATCTCCACGTCGTCGGGCAGCGTCACGGGAAGGTTCTCGAACTTTTCGGGGACCAGACCGCACTTTTCGCAGTGCACCAGCGGGATGGGCGCGCCCCAGTAGCGCTGGCGGCTGATCCCCCAGTTGCGCAGCTTGTAGTTGATCCGGCTCGTCCCCAACCCCTCGGCCTCGAAGAAGACGACGATCTCTTTCATCGCCTCCCGGTTGGGTTTGCCGCTGAAGACGCCGCTGTCGATGAGGGCCCCGTCGCCGGTATAGGGGAGTTCACCCCCCTCGATGACCCGCTTGACGGGCAGGTCGTACTTTTGGGCGAATTCGTAGTCCCGCTCGTCATGCGCCGGCACCGCCATCACCGCACCGCCGCCGTAGCTGGCCAGGACGAAGTTGGCGGTCCAGACGGGGATATCCTCGCCGGTGAGGGGGTGGATGACGCTGATGCCCAGCGGATAGCCCTCTTTTTCGGCCTGGGAACGCTCCCGCTCGCTCATGTTGATCATCGCCTGGATGCGTTCGATGGCCTTATCGTGCAGGAGTCTATGCTCGATCAGGTGCTTGACGATGGGATGCTCGGGGGCCAGCGCCGAATAGGTCACGCCAAAGATCGTATCGGGGCGGGTGGTGAAGACCTCGTAGCCGTCGAAACATCCGTGAAGTTTGCTCTTGCTTGTATCGCTCAGCTCGAAACGGAACTCCAAGCCCTGGCTACGGCCAATCCAGTTGCGCTGCATCGTCAGTACCTGGGAGGGCCATTTGCCTTCCAACTGCTCCAGATCGTCCAGCAGCTCCTGGGCGTAGCGGACGATGTCGATGTAGTAGCCGGGCATCTCCCGCTGGATAACGGGATTGTCGCAGCGCCAGCAACACCCCTCCTCCACCTGCTCGTTGGCCAAAACAGTGTGGCAGCTCTCGCACCAGTTGACAGTGGTGCTTTCGCGGTACATCAGGCCCGCTTCGAACATCCGGATGATGAACTCCTGCTCCCAGCGGGTATAGAGGGGATCGCAGGTAGCGAACTCCCGCTCCCGGGAAAAGCTCAAGCCCAGGGCCGAGAGCTCTTTTCGCATGTAGTCGATGTTTTCGTAGGTCCACTTTTTGGGATGCAGGCCGTGCTTGATGGCGGCGTTTTCCGCGGGCATCCCGAAGGCATCCCAGCCGATAGGATGCAGGACGTTGACCCCCTGCTTGCGCCAGTAGCGCGCCAGGGCGTCGCCGATGGCGTAGTTGCGCACATGCCCCATGTGGATCCGCCCGCTGGGATAGGGGAACATACTGAGGATGTATTTTTTGGGAAGGCTCTGGTCCTGGGAGGGCTCGAAGGCTCGCTCCTCATCCCAGCGCTGCTGCCACCTGGTCTCGATCGATTTGGGCTCGTAGCTCACGGTTCTCGCTCCGTCGTTGAAATTGGGGTGATTATATCCAAAGGGGGATTAGGGAATCGGTGTTCGGTTGGCAGTGAGGGCGCCTACGGCGCAGTCGCAAGTCGCAAAGATGTCGCCTTTGGCGACGTAATTGGTTATTGGTAATTGGTTATTGGTTATTAGTTATTGGGAGCGTTGCGAAGCAACGCAAACCGAAACTGCTCACTGCTAACTGCTCATTCCTAACTGAAATTCCGTTCCTCACTCCTCACTGATACAAGTCTCTCCTTCGCTCTGCGAACGACCTCTTCATCCTCCGCCAGATCCAGCCAACGGAACTTCTGCCCACTCTGGATCGTGCCGTCGATAATGTCGCCGCTGTCGCGATAGGCCAGGTCCAGCCGGGCGATCTCGAAACCGCTGGCAGTTTCGCAGAATTTCCCCAAGCGCTCGTTGTCGGGTTGGTTACTGTAGAGAAAACACCAACTCTCCAACCCGTTTCGCCCTACCCGGCCCCGCAGTTGATGCAGGGTTGCCAAGCCCAGCCGCTCCGCGCCGACGATGACGATGGTGGTCAACTTCGACAGGCTGATCCCGACTTCGATCACTGTGGTGGCCAGCAGAATTCTGCCCCTCTCCCGGAACTCCTGCAGGACTCTCTCTTTGTCCTTGTCCTTGCCGTGAGTGACATAGACCCCTTCGTAGCGTTTCTCCCAGAAACCTCTGGCTTCGTCGATGGATTGGTAGGGGATCTCTTCGTTCTCTTCGACAAGGGGATAGACCACGAGGATCTGATGGCCCTCATCCAACTCCTTCTCGATATGCTTCAGCAAAGCTCCGAAATCCTGACGCCCGATCACCCGGGAGTGGATCCTCTTTTCGAAGGGGATCTCCTGGATCAAGGTGACGTCGATCAATTCCGACTCCATCATCGCCTGGGTTCGGGGAATGGGGGTCGCGGAGAATTGCAAATAGTGGGGACGCCGCTCCCCTTCGCTGACCAGAGCCTCCAAAAGGGCCCGCTGCCGAGTCCCGAATCGATGCTGCTCGTCCACCATCACCAGCGACGCCTGCGGCAAATCCTCCAGATAGAGCAGCGCATGGGTCCCAATGATGAAATCCGCCTCACGGTAATCCCCGGCCCGATCTCCCTGGACCACCAGTGCCACCCTCATCTCTTTGGGCAAATACTTGCACGCCTCTTCATACAGTTGCCGGGCCAGAATGGAGGTGGGAGCCATCAGCAGGCTTTTGCCCTCCCCCGCGATCACGGCGGAGGCCAGGATCACCATGGTCTTTCCACTGCCCACATCCCCGATGATCATCCGTCGGGCCGCCCGATCCCTGCGTGCCAAATCTTCCCGGATCGACTCGATGGCCCGTCGTTGATCGCCGGTCAGCGTAAACGGCAGGCTCCCGATGAACCCGGAAGGATCCCCCGTCAAAGCCCGAAGTGCCGGAAAGTCGTGTCGCTTCTTCCGCAGTTTCCGCAGATGGTTGTAGGCTTCGGCGAACTTGAGGACCTCCAGGGTCTCCTCGTCGTAATCGGTGCTCAGGATCTTTCGGCTGCCGCGTTCGGGAAAATGCAGCGCCAGCAGCGTCTCCACCTCCCGGCTCTCCAACCCTTCGGCATAGAGGTTCCGCTCCGTCACATAACTTTCGATCAGCGCCTTGAGCTCACTCTCTTTTAGAACGCTCTTGTACCTGGGAACGATTCTTCCGTGCTCCCGGATCGTTTTGGGCTGGCTCAGCTGCAGCCATTGCCGATATTGGCCGACCTTTCCCTGAATGATATGGGAACTCCCGGGTTGAAAGAGACGATAGTGGTAAGGGGTGGCCCGGAAGAAGACTCCGGTCACTTCCCGGGAGAATTTGGGAAGGTAAAAGCGGACGCGGAACTGTCCCGATCGGTTCTCCGTTGCCAGGACCTGGGCTTCGAAGGTTCCGGTCTTCCCGACTTCGATGGTTTCGGAAAGGCGGGTATCTTCATATTTCACGGGCAGAATCAGGGCCAGATCCAGCAGCGTGCGGATCTTGAGTTTCCGAAACAAGCGCTTCGCCTCCGCCTCTTGCATCACCACCCCTCCCACGTTTGTATGAAACGATCATATCAAAGAAGGAAAACCACCGGCGAAAAAATGACGATTGGCAATTCCCAAGTTCACATTACTGCTTGCCGGTTCGCTTCGTCACGATCGACCAGCTCAACTCCCCGATCTCCGGATGCTCTTTGATGAAGGCGTTGAGATCCTCCAGCTTCATCTCCCGGATCATCCGCAGCTCTTTCTCGCTCCAATCCAACCCCAGGCCTTCGTAATATTCATGAAAGGCCCGGTTCATCCGCTGGGTCAGGGTCTCGGTGCGCAGGGGCTCGCTGCCCAGGAAGAACTTCTTCGCCCCCTCCAGTTCCTCGGCGTTCACTCCCTTGTTCAGGAAATCGTCGACCACTTCCTGGACCACTCTTTTCGCCTCGTCGCCGCTTTCGATCTTGGTCTGCAGGTAGCCGCTGAAATAACTGTGGGTCCGGTTGACGACGAAGCGTCCGTAGGCCGAGTAGGCCAGGCCCCTCTTGACCCGGATCTCCTCCATCAGGCGGCTTCCGAAACCTCCGCTTCCGAGGATAAAAGCCGCTACCTTGCCGTAGACCCGCCGGGGATCCTTCGCCGCCATTTCGTAGGGGGCGCCGAAATAGATGTAGGCTTGGTCGCTCTCTTCGTAGGCGACGGTTTCCCGCCGTTTGCCGTTGGCGGAAAAATGGGGAATGGGCTTCACCTCCCCCCGCTTCAATCCCGCCACGGCCTTTTCGACGATGGATTGGACCTCCTCTTGGGTGAATTTCCCCCCGATCACCACGATCAGGTTGTCCAGTCGAAGATGATCGTCCAGATACTCTTTGACCTTGTCGAGCTTCATCGCCGTAATGCTCTCGGGAGTCCCCAGGGAGGGATGAGCCAGCGGCGTTCCTTTGAAGAGGATCCCACGCAGCCGGGTCGCGGCGATGTAATCGAAATCGCTCTCTTTTTGCTTCAAAATCCCCAGGGTCTGCGTCTGCACCTTTTTGAAAGCTTCGGGCGTGGTGTTGGGGTCGTTGAGCAGTTGGTTCATCTTCTCCACCCCAAAGCTGAATTCACTTTTAAGGGCCTCCAGGGAGAGGACGAAGGTCTCCCGTCCCGTCTCCGCACTCAGATGCACCGCCCGGTTCTCCAGAGCCGTGGCGAAGGCCGTGGCTCCCTCTCTCTTCGTTCCCTCTCCCAGCAGGCGAGCCGAAAGGCTGGCGATCCCCGGCTTGGTGTCGGCCAGGGAACCGCTGTTTTGAAAGACCAGTTCCATCGAAGCCAGGGGGAGCCGCTTCTCGGCTTCGAAAACGACGGGGATCTTGACGCCTTTGACGTCGACGTGGAGAAGTGTGGCAGCCATAACTGTTCCTTGAAAGAGAATGAGAAATGAGAAATGAGAAACTTTTTTAACTAGTAACGAGGAACTAGTAACTAGAAACTGAGAAATCGTAGCACATAGCACGTAGCACGTAGCACGGCTACTTCGGAGGCGGGACTTCAGTCCCGCAATGCAGGGCTGAAGCCCTGCCCCCAATGACCAATGACCAATGACCAATAACCCTTTTCTTGCGACTTGCGACTTGCGACTTGCGACTTCTTTTCTGCCGACTGCCGACTGCCGACTGTCGACTTGACTCAAACGACGCAATCTCACTCCTCAGTCGAAAATTTCCAAAATTTCATACGCGGTATTGCGCTTGGCGGGAGTCTCCCCGATGTCCCGGATCAGGCGGATCATCTCCTCCTGGTTCATCCGGTTGCTCGCCCCTGCGGCGGAGACCACGTTCTCCTCCATCATGGTACTCCCCAGGTCGTTGGCGCCCCAGAGCAGGGCCATCTGCCCGATGTAACTTCCCTGGGTGACCCAGGAGCTCTGGATGTTGGGAACGTTGTCCAGAAAGAGTCGGGCCACGGCCAGGAGGCGGAGGTAGCGGTTGGAGGATTGCTTGCGGATCTCGGGGATCTCCTCCACCAGTTCGGTGTTCTTCCCCTGAAACGACCACATGATGAAAGCCCGGAAGCCTCCGGTCTCGTCCTGGAGGCGTCGGATATGGTCGAAATGCTCCACGATCTCCCGGTCGGTCTCGACGGTGCCGTACATCATCGTCGCCGTCGATTTGATCCCCAGCTTGTGAGCCTCGCGATGGACCTCCAGCCAGGTGTCCTTGTCCAGTTTCTTCGGCGCGATGATGTCCCGGACCCGGTCGCTGAGAATCTCCGCTCCCGCTCCCGGGATCGAGGCCAGGCCTTTGGCGTGGAGCCGTCGCAGGACTTCCGCGATGGGGATGTTGGAGCGCCGGGCGATGTAATCGATCTCGATGGCGCTGAAGCCATGGATCGTGACTTCGGGATACTTTTGGTGAATATGTTCCACCAGATCCTCGTACCACTCGATCTCCAGCTTGGGATGCACCCCGCCCTGAAAGAGGATCTGCGTCCCCCCGATCTCCAGGAGCTCCTCGATCTTCCGGTCGATCTCCTCGAAGCTCAGGATGTAGGCGTCGTCGTTTTTTTCGTGGCGGTAGAA
>JALWPZ010000113.1 GCA_026994745.1 Campylobacteraceae bacterium
CTGGTCAAGGGGGCCAGCAAGGGCGAGGGGTTGGGGAACAAATTCCTCTCCAACATCCGCGAGACCGAAGTGATCCTCCAGATCGTCCGCTGCTTCGAGGACGAGAACATCACCCACGTGGAAGGCTCCATCGATCCGGTCCGGGACATCGAGATCATCGAGACCGAACTGCTCCTGGCCGATATGGAGAGCCTGGAGAAACGCATCGCCGCGCTGCAACGCAAAGCCAAAGGAAACGACCGGGACGCCAAGCTCCAGCTCCCCGTCGCCGAAGCGCTGCTGGCCCACCTGGAAGCCGGACAGCCTGCCGCCACCTTCCCCGACCAGGAAAACGAAGGCTTCAAAATTCTCGACAAAGAGCTGCGGCTGCTCAGCTCCAAAGAGATCATCTACGGCGCCAACGTGGACGAGGATGGCCTGGCCGAGGACAACGAATATGTCCAGGCTCTCAAAGCCTACGCCGCCGAGCGTAACCGGGAAGTGATCAAACTCTGCGCCAAGATCGAAGAGGAGATGGTGGAGTTCGACGAGGAGGAGAAGCAGGAGATGCTCGAATCCCTGGGTGTCGAAGAGTCCGGCCTCGATCAGATCATCCGAAAGGGCTTCGAGAAACTGGGGCTCATGAGCTATTTCACCGCCGGGGTCAAGGAGGTCCGCGCCTGGACCATCCGCCAGGGCACCACCGCCCCCAAAGCCGCCGCGGTGATCCACAACGATTTCGAAAAGGGCTTCATCCGCGCCGAAGTGATCAGCTACGAGGATTTCGTCCAATACGGCGGAGAAGCGGGCGCCAAAGAGGCGGGCAAAATGCGCCTGGAGGGCAAGGATTACATCGTCCAGGACGGCGACGTGATGCATTTCCGCTTCAATGTCTAAATGACTCTGAGATTTCGTGGCCCTATTTCGGCCACCCGATCGTACAACATACCCAATATACAAATGCACCAATAACAAATGCAGGAAGTTTCAATGAATAGGAATATCTCAAAATTCTTGGGAGTGACGGCAGCATACATCGTGCTCATCACCCTGACCGCCTGCTCCGGCGGCAAGGAGCGCGGTGCCTTTCTCAAGGAACAGCTCAGCGACTTCAACATCACAGAGAGCGCCCACCGCATCGTGCAGGCCCTGGAGCCCAAGAACTACCACCTGCTGCGGACCATCGATCACGAAAAGACGGCGGCATCCCTTAAACTCTACCTCAAACCCACCCTCACCCTGGAGATCGAGAACCCCAAGATCAACTCCAAGCTCCTCGACTGCAACCCCACCATGGCCGTGGACCTGCCCCTGCGCATCGGCCTCTACAACGAGCTCGACGGCACCACCCACCTGGTCTACACCAACCCCGAATACTGGTCCCTCAAACACAACATCAAGGACAAAACCTGCATCGAGCTCATCAACCTGATGGCCCGGGACCTGGACATCGCCCGGGACG
>JALWPZ010000114.1 GCA_026994745.1 Campylobacteraceae bacterium
CGGAGGGTTCGTTGATCTTGATGCCGCCGGAGATGTTGATGAAGACATCATAGGTGCCAAGAGGGAGGTCAAGCTTCTTCTCCAGCAGGGCAAGGAGCATGTTCAGGCGGTTGTTGTCAAAGCCGGTGGAGCTGCGTTTGGGGTGTCCGTAGGATTCACTCACAAGGGCCTGTACTTCGATGACGATAGGGCGGCTTCCCTCCATGATGACGGTCAATGCAGAACCAGACTGCAGCTTCTCCTTGTTGAAGAAACGCCCTGCCATACTCTTGGCATCGCTGAGCCCTTCACGGTTCATTTCGAAGATGCCCACTTCGTTGGTGGAGCCAAAACGGTTCTTGAAGCCGCGCAGCAGCCGCAGTTCGGAGTTGCTGTCGCCTTCGAAGTAGAGGACGGTGTCAACCATATGCTCAAGCACGCGCGGACCGGCGATGGAGCCGTCTTTGGTGATGTGGCCGATGATGAAGATGGGGATCTGTATGCTTTTGGCGATGCGCATCAGCTCGAAGGTGATGGTGCGCACCTGCGTTACCGAACCTGGCGCGGAGGGGTTCTCGTCGGAGTAGAGTGTCTGGATGGAATCGATGACGATGAGGTCGTATGCTCTACCGTTTATCTCTGAAATGACCGTAGCAAGGTTGATCTCTGAAAGCAGGTAAAGGGTGTCGGCATTGGCGCCAAGCCGGTTGGCACGCAGTTTGATCTGCCCGGCGGACTCTTCGCCGGAGACATAGAGGATGTTGCGCCCCTGCTGTGCGAGGTTGCCGGCAATTTTGAGCAGCAGTGTCGATTTGCCGATACCCGGACTCCCTCCGATAAGTGTCAGGGAGCCTGGAACGATTCCGCCGCCAAGGACAAGGTCGAGCTCTCTGCTGCCTGAGCTAAAGCGCGTGATATTGTCTTCGTTCACTTCCGTGATCGGGGTGGCCTTCGCTTTGAGAGAAGCGGAAGAGGAGGCAGAAGCGGTCTCTTTGAGGAACTTTATCTGTTCTGCCGTAAGCTCCACCATACTCTCCCACTCGCCGCAGGAGGTGCACTTTCCCATCCAGCGCGGTGACTGGAAACCGCACGCCTGACACTCGAACAGGGTCTTTTTCTTTGCCATAGTATGCCTCTATCGTTTTTTAGAAGTATAGTTGAAAAGAGGGATGAAAGGTTTAAAATATGTCATATTGTCATGAAACTCCCACAGCCGCTGTTTGCGCGGCATGGGATCAGGCGAAGATCTCGTCAAGGATCGTATTGACGTAGTCGTTGGCCTTGAAGCGGATGAGGTCGGCAGGCTGCTCTCCCGTACCGATGTAGTAGATGGGCATCTGAAGCTCGTCGGCGATGCTGAGAACCGATCCGCCTTTGGCGGTACCGTCAAGCTTGGTGATGATGATGCCGTCGATGCCGATCATCTCGTTGAAAGCTTTT
>JALWPZ010000115.1 GCA_026994745.1 Campylobacteraceae bacterium
GCGCCGGGCCCCAGCAGCAATTCATAGGCAACCATGAAGGCCAGGCTGGTCCCCGGCGTCACCAGGATCCGTGCCGGGTCCACCTCCACTCCATAATCCCGGAGATAATGCTCCGAGATCCTCTCTCGAAGTTCCAACAAACCCAGGCTCTCGGTATAGGCGAAACGCTCCGCCTCCACCGCCTCCAGCAAGGCGCTTTTCACCCCCGGCGGGGGCGGCAGGTCGGGCTGCCCCACCTCGAAATGGATCGTATCCTCATAGCGCTGGGCTTTGCGCACCAGCTCCATCACATAGAACGGGGTGATCTCCCGGACCCCTTTTTCGATTCGTCTCACGAAATCCTCTCGCACTTTTTCGCTGATTGTAGTCCCAAAGCACCGCCTTGTCAAGGGATTTCGTCATGGTTGTTCCTTCGCACTCATGCGAAAAGGAACACAACTCCAACATTGCTTTAAAAAGAGGGAGAAAGAAGGTAAACCAGTTCAATAGTGGTATCGACATTGAGCCACGACGATCAGATCGCCAATGATTTTGTAGACCAGACGATGCTCGGAGCTAATCCTTCTCGAGAAGTAGCCCTGGAAATTCCCTTTCAAGCGTTCGGGTTTCCCCAGGCCATTGGCATCTTCGGGATTTCGTTTGATATCCGCGAGCAGGAGGTTGATCCTCTTGACGATCTTTCGGTCGTTCTGTACCCAGAACTGATAATCTTCCCATCCACGGTCGGCAAAGCCCACGATCATGCATCGATCTCATGGGTCGAAAATTCAAGATTCTCGATCTGCTCCACCGCTTCGTTGAGACGATCCCGATTGGCTTTGGAAGAGAGCAGATACATCGTCTCTTTCATCGCGCTGTATTCGTCGTACGAGATCAATACCGCTTTTTTCTCGTCCTTCGTCGTAATGATGTATTCATCGAAATCATCGCAGACATGATTGATCAATTCCCGAAGATTATTCCGTGCCCTGGAATAGAATACCGCTTGCATATCGATCCTTTTGACAATATATTGTCATTATAGCGGGGAGAAAGAATTTGTCAATTTTTTGGCAGTGCTGTGGATATGGATAGATATATATTCCCCCCTCCTTGTGCCTCCACGTACACATGGAGAGGTTAGAGGTCAGCTTAGCAGAAAGTGGAGAGAGTGCCGTTGCGGACCGTTTCGTAACTCTCCTGTCCGACCAACTGCCGGACGATCTCCAGCGCGAAGCAGATGGCGGTTCCGGGGCCCTGGGAGGTGATCACCTTTCCGTCGACCACCACCTTTTCATCCACCCGGTCCTCGGGACGGATCTGCTCCTCGACGCTGGGATAGCAGGTGTAACGCTTGCTGAGGACCCCGGCGACGTGCAGGGCGTAGGGTGCCGCGCACATGGCGGCGACCCATTTACCT
>JALWPZ010000116.1 GCA_026994745.1 Campylobacteraceae bacterium
AAATTACTCCCTGGTCAGTTTCGATGGAGATTATTTTGCGGGCGGAAGTGCTGATAGCCCGGGATGTGCCGGCGGCTGTTAGGCGCATCCAAACCAATCAGCCTTTAGGCAGTGCTATATTACACTTCTTCAAGTGAGAATGGGTAAAGAGAATAACTGCTTTTTTTGATTCCGGATCGGGCCGAAGGGCCCATCACATATTTTATACGGAGGTTGAAAAGGATTCATCCATCCCGTCTATCATTGCTGCAGCGAACTTTCGGTTCAGAGAGCAGACACAACCGTTATGCTCTGTATGACTTCCCGATGTAGCGTGTACGTCTTTCATCTGCTTTGCCTCGAGAGGTTGGCCAGGGAAGGCGGTGTTTCGTGCAATACTCTTTTCCTTCTTTTTATCCTGTTTTACAGGCAATACATCCCCTTCAACAACAGTTCCCCAGACATGGATATCCTTGATCTTTCGCTGGTCGACAGTGAGGGGGTCTTCCTCCAGGATCGTCAGGTTGGCCAGTTTGCCTGCTTCGATGCTACCGAATTGATCTTCCATGCGCCAGGAGTAGGCACCTTCCCATGTGACACCGCGTAGGGCTGCCATACGGTCGATGCACTGCTCCGGAGCTGAAACTTTCCCAGAGGTGGAGATGCGATTGACAGCGCAGTCGATCAGGAAGAGCGGTTGTGCCGGGGCCATAGGCATATCAGAGTGGAGAGAGAAGTGGACTCCCGCTTTTTCCACATCCCCCAGAGGTACCATTCGTTTGACACGCTCTGGACTCATGCCGTGCTGGGCGTAGTTGTCAGCCAGGGCCGTGACGTAGTAGGGGTTGGCACTGACAATGGCACCCAGACGTTTGATCCGCTCGATCTGGTCGGGCTGCGCAACGCCGAAGTGCACCGCCGTGGTTCGGTGGTCATAGCGGGGCGTGCGGCGCATATTGATCTCCAGATTCTCAAGCATCATATCCAGACCACCGTCACCGGTGACGTGGGTAACGATCATATAGCCTGCCTCCCAGTATTTTCGGAAAGCGGCGGCATAGAGGTTGGGTTCCATCATCCACTCCCCCTTGTGTCCATCTGTATAGCCGGCCCGGAGTTTCATCAGCTGGGAGTAGATCGCTCCATCAGCAAAGAGCTTCACTTGCTTGGGCTGGTAAGAGCACTTTCCCTTACCCCAACTGAGCAGCTTCTCAGTCTCGCCGATCAGGTCCCCTTTGATGTGCTTCTCTGCCAGGGTTTTACCGTCGGGGAGGAAATAGAATCGGAAAGGTGTGCTGGCATCACCAAGTACGTCGTTGATGATCTCTGTCATCGGTTTGGAGAGGACGCCGCCCGGCTCGGAAGCGGCAGTGATCCCCTGCATGTGCATATAGTCGGCGAAGG
>JALWPZ010000117.1 GCA_026994745.1 Campylobacteraceae bacterium
GCACCTGCCGGAATTCCCTATAATTCCATACCGCTTGATTCCAAAGCGATCCCAGCCGAGGACCCGAAATGTTCAAAGAGAAACTTCAACCCTTCATCGACCGTTACGAAGAGATCAACCAGCTGCTAAGCTCTCCCGAGATCGCCGCCGACATCCAGCGGATGACGGAGTTGAGCAAGGAGCAATCCTCCATCGCCCCCCTGGTGGAGAAGGCCCGGGAGTATCTGGAGATCAGTGACGCCATCGAAGAGAACAGATCGATGCTCTCCGATCCGGAATTCGGGGAGCTGGCCAAGGAGGAGTTGGCGGAGTTGGAGCCGAAGCTCCCTGAGCTGGAAGAGGAGATCAAGGTCCTGATGATTCCCAAGGACCCCAACGACGACAAGAACATCTATCTGGAACTCCGTGCCGGTACCGGCGGGGACGAGAGCGCCCTCTTCGTCGAGGATATGTTCAAGATGTACCTTCGCTTCGCCGAGCGCCAGGGGTGGAAGGTGGAGATCGTCAGCTCCTCGGAAGGAAGCGCCGGCGGCTACAAGGAGCTCATCGCCCTGGTCAAAGGGGACGGGGTCTACAGCAAACTCAAATTCGAAGCCGGGACCCACCGGGTCCAGCGGGTCCCCGCTACCGAGACCCAGGGACGGGTCCACACCTCCGCCATCACCGTCGCCGTGATCCCCGAGGTGGAGGATGTGGATGTGGAGATCAAACCCTCCGACGTCAAGATGGATGTCTACCGCTCCAGCGGCTGCGGCGGCCAGAGCGTCAACACCACCGACTCCGCCGTCCGTCTGACCCATATCCCCACGGGCATCGTCGTCGCCATCCAGGACGAAAAATCCCAGCACAAAAACCGTGACAAGGCGATGAAAGTCCTCAAGGCCCGGGTCCACGAAGCGATGATGCGCGAACAGCTCGAAGAGACCGCCGGCCAGCGGAAGCTCCAGGTGGGCTCCGGCGATCGCAGTGAAAAGATCCGCACCTACAACTACCCCCAGAACCGCATCACCGACCACCGCATCGGCCTGACCCTCTACGCCCTGGACGACGTGATGAACAACGGCACCCTGGAGCTGGTCATCGACCCGCTCATCGCCCACGCCCAGGCGGAGGCGATTCAGGAGGCGGGGCTGTAGGCCCGCCTCTTTTATTATTGGTGTATTAGTCTATTGGTATATTGGCTGAATTGTCATTGATCTTTTTCGTCTTCCCAATACACCAATAACCAATATACCAATAACTAACGCTGGGCAATGCCCAGCGTTTTCTCAAAATTCTCCACCCCGCTCAACAACCAGATCTTCGCCTTCTGCACCCTTATCGAACTCTCGATGGCCGCTTTTTTCGCCTTGGCATTGGCCAGGTCGGCGATGGAGCGGCTCAGTTCGTCGGCGCTGGCGAGTTGGTTGTCGAAGCGGCCCCGGGTGAGTTTGTAGTACTCCTTCTGGGCCTGGACCCTCATCGTGGCGCTCTTGAGCTTGGAGCGCAAGGCCCGCAACTGGGCGTAGGCGTTGTCGATCTCCGTAGCGACGCGGCGGCGGTAATCCAGGAAGCTGCTGGCGGCGGAGAGTTTTTTGTAGCGGGCCGCCTCCACCGTATGTCTGTCCGATCCTCCGTTGAAGAGATTCCAGGAGAGATCGACCCCCACATAACTGCGATCGGCGTTGGTGTATCCATCCCCATCCAGAGCCAGGGTGTCGCCGTGACGCTTCAGGGCAGCCGCGACTCCCACCGTAGGATAGTAGCGGCTCTCCGCCAGTCGGATCTGGGCATCGTCGATGCGCAGCAGGGTCTGCAGGGCCCGCAGGTCACTGCGCTTTCGATAGGCCTCCTGCTTGAGGGCTGTCGAAGCGGGAGGGCTGGAGAGGGGAATGGCGCCATGGATACTTCGCACCCGCAATCCCGAGAGATAGGAGAGTTGGTTGAGTAGCCGCTCCCTTCGGGAACGGGCCTCGGTAATGGAGGCATCCACATCGTAGACCCGGGCTTTGATATTGTAGAGGTCCGCCGGGGGGATCAAGCCGTTTTTGTAGAGCCCTTCGGCTTTTTTCAGGGCGGAGAGGGTCGCCTTTTTCGCCTGAACCAAAGCCCGCAGTGCCGCCTCCGTCGCTTCGATGGCCCCATAGAGCTCCGTGGCGTTGAGGATCAGGTTGCGCCGGGCGTCCAGGACCTTGAGCCGGGCCCGCTGAGCCTCCAGGCGGCTCCGGTCGATCTGTGCACTGATGGCGAAGCCGGTAAAAAGAGGATAGCTGAGCTTCAATTCACCCACGAAATCCCGCGTTTTCCCCATGGGCATGGGAAGAGGCTTGGGCAGGGGGTGCCCATTCACCTCGTGCAGGTACATCGTCGGGGTATCCTTCAACCAGGCTCCCTGGACGCTCAGATCCAGGATGGGCAGATCCTTTCCTTCACTGGCGTAGGCCGCCTCTTCGGCGGCTTTCTGCATCAACTCGGCACTCTTGAGCGCCGGGGTCTTGGCGATGTTTCCGACGATCTCCCGATAACTCTGCGCCTGAAGCAGCCCCAGGCTCAGCAGAAAGATCCCGATGACCCTCGATCCTCTCATCCCTCTCTCCTTCTCTTTGAAAAATCCACGAAGAGCAGCCCCACGAAGATGGATCCCACGATCCCCCAGTAGCCTGCGTGCATAAATGTATTGTAGAAACCGTAGTTGAAGCTCATAAAGTTCTCGTATCCCCCGAAGAAGACCTTGACCTGCTCCATGGAGAGGCCGGAAAGATCCTGCATTCTATCCAAAAACCAACGCAGATACTCCGTGTTCTGGAGCTCCTCCATCCGCAGGAAGCTGAGGTTCTTGAAATACTCCATATTGTTGGTGGCCAGGGCGGTTCCGAAGCTTCCCCCCACGAAGCGGAAGTAGTCCATCAGGACGATGGCCAGCTCCCCCTTGTGGCCCGGGGCACTCTGGAGCACCATCACCGTCACCGGGGCGAAGAAGAGCCCCATCCCGATCCCGAAGGGGATCGTCAGCAGCATCGCCTGATGCAGCGGCGTGTAGTAGTTGAGCTGGGGCAGCAGAACGATGGAGGTGAGCACATAGAATCCCGCCGCGATGGCCACCGTCCGCTTCGCCCCGATCTTGTCCGCCAGCATCCCCGCTAACGGGGAAAAGAGCCCGATGAATACCGCGAAGGCGAAGACGGCGATCCCCGCATCCAGGGTCGGCAGCATTTTGATGTGCTCGTAGTAGACCGGCAGCAGATAGAAATACTGGTACATGGAAAAACCCAGGATGAAGAAGTAGATCATCATCCCGTTGGCGAAGAGGGGGTTTTTGAAGAGGGAGAAGTCGATCAATTTGTCTTTGGCGTTGATCTCGCTCAGGGCGTACAGGGCAAAACCGATCAAGGTGGCGAAGAGCAGCACCCCGATCTCGATGGAGTGGAACCATCCCAGCTGCTGCCCGCGGCTGAGCATCACCAGCAGGGTGATCGTGGCGAAGGAGAGGAGAAAAAAACTGACGAAGTTGAAACGCAGCTTCTGGAAGAAACTCTCTTTGGGCAGATAGATCAAGCCCGCCAGCACCAGCAGCAAGCCCACCGGCACGTTGATGAAAAAGACCATCCGCCAATTGTAATACTCCGTCAGGTACCCTCCGATGGTCGGCCCCAGGGCCGGGGCGAAGCTCACCCCCAGCCCGTAGATTCCCATGGCCAGCCCCTGCTTCTCCGGCGGGAAATAGCTGAAGATCATGATGTGACTGGTCACCATAATCAGCGCCTCTCCCACCCCCTGGATCACCCGAAAGATGATGATCTGTTCCAGGCTCGAAGAGAGCCCGCACATCAACGACGCCACGGTAAAGAGCGCCACCCCGCCCAGAAAAACCGCCTTGGCCCCGAAGCGTTTGATCAGATACTCGGTGATCAGCAGCGCAATCGCCGCAGCCACCATGTAACTGGTGATGATCCACTGCACCCCGTACATATCCGTCGCCAACGGCCCCGTCAGCTTGGGCACGATCACATCCACCACCGTCGTATCCAGGATCGCCATGAAGGCCCCGGTCATGACGATGATGGAAAATATCGCACGTTCTTTGGAGGTGATGTCCCAAGGGTTCTTTGTCATTGGTGTATTGGTGTATTGGTTATTGGGATTATTTGGCATCTTTTAGCCTGCCGATAAAGTTATTCAGTTTCTTGCCCAGAAGTTCTACCGAGTTTAGAAATTCATTGAATTCCTGCTCTTCGAGAAAATCCCGCTTATGAAGCAATAAGAGCCAATGCTTACTCTCCCAAAGTGATCCCCTCGCATTGTAATAGAACTTCATACTGTCACGATAGTGATATCTCCCATATCCTTCGGCAATGTTTGCGCCGATCGAATCGACAGCCCGTAAAAATTGGGAACCTATCTCGAACTGGAACTGTTTGGGCAATTGCCGATAGACTTTCCAGGCACGATCGCTCAACTGCAAAGAAATTTGATAAACTTGCAAATCACCCAACTTTTTCATCAGAGACTCTCCCAATATACCAATAACCAATACACCAATAACCCGGTCGTCAATCGCGCAACCGCGCGATTGCGACCGTAGCCCCCATGCCAGCGCGGAGCCCCTCGATCGAATCCAGCTTGATCCTTACCACAAAACGCTGATCGAGCTTGGTGAATTCTCCGCTGGCGATGTCCCGGGGGACGAGGCTGAAGGTGGAGGCGGAGGTGGGGGCGATGGATTCGACGGTGCCGTGGAAGGTCTTTCCTTTCAGCGCCTCTACCTCGATGCTCACGGAGTTGCCGGGGAGGACCCCTTTCATCTTTTTCTCCGAAAGGAGCACTTCGCAGTAGAGGTGTTCGGGATCGGCCAGGGCGTAGACGGGGTAGCCTTTAGACACCACCTTGGGGGCGTCGAAGAATTTTTTGGCGATGACTCCGTCGAAAGGAGCATACAGCTCGGTGTATCCCAATTTCTTTTCGGTCTCGGCGATGGCGGCATCCAGCGCCTTCTTCTCCTGGAGCATCGCCTGAATGCTCTTTTGCAACTCGGCGATCTCCTTGCGGTTGAGCTCCGAAAGCTCCTGAGCCAGCTGGGCCTTTTTCTTTTTGGTCTTGAGAGATTCGAGCCGCTGGACCATGGCCTCGATCTGCTGGGCCAGGCTGTCGGCTTCGGTCTGGACCTGCTCGTAGGCGGTTTCGGCGATGAGGTTCTGGGAGAGCATTTTGGCGAAGCGCTCCTTGTCCTTCTCCAGCTTCCTCAAACGGGTCCGGGAGGCTTCGATCTGCAGTTCTGTCGCCCGCAGTTCGTCCATCACCCCCTGCACGTCCGTGGCCGCGATTCTGCTCTGCAACAGAAGGGTCTGCTCCAGCCGCTTCTTTTTGAGCTCCACTCCACCGATCTTCTCCTGCAGACTGGAACGTTTGTGCTCCAGCCGCTTCTTGGCCAGTTGGATATCCGTCGGATCGATCCGGGCCAGAAGCTCCCCTTTTTTGACTGGCCGATTCGCCTCGGCCCGCATCTCCACCACTTTCCCACCGACCTTGAAGCTCAAAAAGGGCAGGCGGTCGCTCTT
Organism: Campylobacteraceae bacterium; assembly: GCA_026994745.1. Taxonomy (GTDB): domain Bacteria; phylum Campylobacterota; class Campylobacteria; order Campylobacterales; family Sulfurovaceae; genus Nitratifractor. Next base: position 5,535 of record JALWPZ010000117.1, read on the forward strand.
GATGAACGCGGCGTCGCTGACGGCGTTGACGCTGCGATAGTGGATGTACCGGTACCCGAAGAGCACCAGCAACACAACGATCACGAGGAGGAGAAGGGATCCGAACCTTTTGGACATGTCACGCCTTGTTGAATAAGAGATCTGCACTGTAGTGAATTGTATTCACTTTTTAGTTAATTCATTCTTATTTAAGAAATATTGATCTAATATAGAGAAAATTATTTTCGGGGTGCAGAGTGAAAGAAGCGATCCGCAAAAAATTGCAAGAGACCAAGAGCGAGCTGATCCTGGACGCCGT
>JALWPZ010000118.1 GCA_026994745.1 Campylobacteraceae bacterium
TCCCCAGGTGGCTGCGCAGCTCCTGCAGTTTCCCCTTGCCGATGCGCCCCATGTCCAGGCCGCCCACGGTGAGGGTCCCCTCCAGGGGCCGCATGGCTCCGTAGAGGGATTTGAGCAGGGTCGATTTGCCGCTGCCGCTGGGACCGGTGATGAAGACGAACTCCCCTTTTCGGATCTTGAAACTGGCGTTCTCGATCACCTTCTTGCGTCCCTGGTCGTAGGCCAGGGTCAGGCGGGAAGCGGTAATGACGTTAGCGGCCATGGGTCATCTCCTGTATTCTCCGATGCGCTCGTGCGTTGGTGACGGTGGCTACGGGACGGTCGGGGAAATAGTCCATCCTTCCCTCCTTGTAGAGCAGGTATTTGTGTTCGGGACGGTCGAAGCCCCCGAAGGAGCACTCCACGATCCCCCCGCTTCCATCGGCGAAGCGATATCGATGCCCGAAGTGGACGAAATACCCATCCTCCACCACCGCCCTGCTCGGCAGAGCGGCCAGTCGGGATTCCTCCAGCGTTCCTTCGAAATGAAAATCGCCCGGATTCTCCCTGGTAGGGGACTCCTCCAGAACCCGGAAGGTCAGAGTGTAGATATTCTTCTCCATCCGGCGCCAACGGGCCTCGTATTTGCTCACTACCGGCAACTCCCGGTTCTTCTCCACCAGGAATTCCGCTTTCACCGGGTGGCTGAAGACCTCCAGGGCGTAGCGGTAGTAGTTCTCGCTGTCGGTGCGAAGCTCCAGGACCCCTCCGGGACGCAGGACCCGCTCCGCTTCGGCGACGAAGGCGTCGGAGATCACCCGCCGATGGGGCTTCTTGTCCCAGGGAACCGGGAAATGGACATAGATCGCCTCCAGACGGTTGGAGGGGAGCATCTCCATCAGGAGTCTCGCGTCGTAGTTGAGGACCCAGACATTCTCCAGCCCCTGCAGATGGATCTGCCGCAGAACCTGCTGGGCGGAAGGAGTGTGGATCTCCACGCCGATGAAGAGGGTGTCGGGATGCTCCTTCGCCTGCCAGAGCAGATGCCGTCCGCTGCCGAAGCCCACCTCCAGCGCCACCTTCTCCCTCGGAAATTCGGGATTCTCGAAATCCCGGATGCCCTTTTCGAACTCATTGGCCAGGGGAGGCTTCCCCTCGGAGTGCTGCAGGTTGGAGTGAAGAACCTCCAGCCCCGCCCTCTTGGCCAGCTTCGTCAACGCCCGCTTGATCCGCCCCACGTCCAGGGGACGGGTGATCTTGTCACAGCGGATCAGGTAGGCCTCCTCCCGCTTCTTGATCTCCAGCAGAAAGGGGGCACCCTCCCCGTCCTCGATCCCCAGCAGCTCCACAGGGGCCTCCTCTACCGGGATTCCCCGGAAGGTGCAGAGCTCCCCCCTTTCGATCAGTTCATCGAACTTTCCGGTTTCAAAGGGGCGGACTTTCAGGTGGGGCACAACGGACTCCTCAGCGGATCGTCAGGCTCTGCTCTTTGGAGGGCAGAGTCCGGATCCCGTCGGCGGTGCGGGCCACGACCCGGTAGGCGTAGCTCCGTCCCTTGGCCGGGGACATATCCACATACTCGGGGTTGAGACGCCCTTCGACCGTATCGAGGTATTTCCACTCCCCTCCCCCCAGGCGACGCTCGACAAGGTACTCCACCACCCGGGGATCGGGATGGGGGACCCAGAGCAGTTTGACCACTCCGGCATCGGGCTGATAGACCTTGGCCAGCTCCGTCGCCGGCAGCGGCGGAGCGGTCTTGACCTTCACCACCTGCCCCGGGGCTGAACCGAAGAGCAGGCCGAAGGTCCGGAAAGTGTAGAGGTAGGTGGTATTGGGCTGGATCTTCGTGTCCACGAAATGGGTGGCGTAACGGTTGCCGATGGTGGCGATCTTCTGCATCTTCTGGGTTCCCCCCTGGGTGGGGCGGGCCCGATAGACGTCGATCCCCTCCACCCTCTTGTCGGTGATCGGTGGCCACTCGAAGCCGACGCTGGTCTTTCCAACCACGGTCTTGACCCCTTTGATGGTGGGCATGTCCAAGTCGGTCTTGACCGCCGTCATGCTCGTCAGACTGCCAACGGTGTCGCTACATCCGACCGACAGGACCGAAAGCGCTCCCAAAGCGGCCAGAAAGGCGCTCGTACGTAGAATGTTCATCGATCATCTCCCTCTCGTAATGATTCTCCAGATAGGCGCGCATATCGCCGGGGATCGGCGCCGCGAACTGCATCGTCTCTCCCGTGATGGGATGCTTCAGATAGAGCAGGGCCGCATGGAGAAAGACTCTCGGAACCCCCTTGCGCTTCCCCCGGTATCCGTAGAGCTCGTCCCCCAGGATGTGCCGTCCCAGCTGGGCCAGATGGACCCGGATCTGGTGGGTGCGGCCCGTATGGAGGCGGGCGGCGATCAGTTCGGTACCGTTCGATCCCTGGGCCAGTTTCAGGAAATCGGTCTTCGCCGGGCGTCCCCCCTCCACCACCGCCATTTTCAGGCGGTTCTTCGGGTTGCGGGCGATGGGGGCCTCCACTGTTCGATCCTCCCGCAGGGGGTGATCGATGATCGCCAGATAGTAGCGGCCCATCTGCCGGCTCTGGAGCTCCTCGGCCAGCTTCCGATGCACCTCGTTCTCCTTGGCGATCACCAGCGCGCCACTGGTTTCCTTGTCCAGGCGATGGACGATCCCGTGGCGTTCCTCTCCCGAAAGGGTCGAGAGGGAGATCCCCCGCCGCACCAACCAGTCGACCAGAGTCGGCTCCTTGACGGAAGGGGCGGGATGGACCACGATCCCGGCGGGTTTGTCCAACACCAGGATCGCCTCGTCCTCGTAGAGGACCTCCACATCGAAGTCGACAGGGAGCTCCTCCCGTTTCGGCGCCTCCAGAAAGTGGTAGGCGACCCGCTGCCCTTCCTGGACTTTCGTCCCGGGCTTTCGAACCGCTTTCCCGTCCACGAGCACCGCACCCGCCTCGATGAGTTTGGCCACCTGGTTGCGGCTCTCCCCCAGGGCCGAGGAGAGGATCCGATCGAGCCGCCCTGACTCAACAAGCTCAATCTCCCCTTCCTTTCGCCCCTCCATCGTCACTCCAAAATCCATAATGAAGTCTGAATATACCAAAAGCTGCTTTAAGGGGATATTAAAAAATATAATTCCCGATCATCCACGGCGGTTCTGCACCCACAACCCTCCCAGGATCAGACCCAGAGCCACCAGGGTCGAGGGGTAGATCCTCTCTCCCGCGATGTAGTGGATGAAGATCAGAGAAAGAAAGGGGGAGAGATAGATCAGGTTGGCGATCCGGGCGGTGGAGGCAGCGCTCTGCATCGCTTTAAGCCAGAGCCAGAAGGTCACTCCCATTTCGAAAAGCCCCACATAGAGGGCGCCGAGCGCTCCCTCCACTGTCGGGATTTCGATACCGCCCTGGAAGAGAAGGAGATAGAGGGTCAACAGAAGGCTCCCCACCAGAAAATTGAGAAAGAGCAACGGCAGTGCCGGAGCCTCCAGCCGGGTGTTAAAGAGCCAATAGAGCGCCCAGAGCAGCGTGCTGGCCAGGGCGAAGAGCAATCCGGGGACATTGTGGAACTGCAAAGCCAGCAGATCCCCACGAGTGGCGATCACCAGAACCCCCAGATAGCAGAGGAAGCCGGCCAGGAGATCCTTTCGCCGCAACGTCTGATGCAGGATCGGGGCCGAGAGCAGCGCCAGCAGAATCCCCCAACTGTAGTTGATCGCCTGGGCCTCCTGAGCGGGAAGTAGAGCGTAGGCGTGAAAAAGAGTCAGATAGTAGACGAAGGGATTAATCGCTCCCAGCAAGAGCACGCTTTTCCAGTGGCACCGGGCCAGGGATCGGACCTCCCCGAACTCCCGGTTCTTCCATATCACTAGTGTGAAAAAGGCCAAAGAGGTCCAGGAGGCGTAAAAGAGCAGCGCCTCGGGGCTCAGATAGCGCAGAGAGACCTTGAAGGCCGTCGCAACGGTGGACCAAAGCCCCACCGCCGCCAGGGCATACCAGATCGCTTTGTTTCGACGATTGAATCTCACAAAAACCCCTTCAGGTTTTGTCTACAAAACCATTGAGAAAACGCCCAAAAAATCATCGAATGAAAACGCACTATCATATGGAAAGCGTCCTAATAAGACGCCATCAGTACTTTCTCATTTCTAACTTCTAATTTCTAATTCTCTTCCAGTACTCTCGTGATTTCCGCCTTGAGCTCCGCCGGGATCCGGTCGGCCTTGTCCCGCATCCACTCCAGGTAGCCACGATCCAATTCCAGGACCTCTTCGGGGGTCTTCCCCTTGTGCTTCCCGAAACCGATGGTCACCTGCACCCGATCCCGGGTCTTCTCCAGCCAATACTCGAAGGAGTGTTTCAAATCCTGATCCAGATCGAAATTCTCCAGCATATAGAGCAGATCGTTGCGATGCTCCAGGGCCACGGTCTCGATCCGCCTGCCTTTGTGGCGCCCCATGGGCATGGTCTCCAGCAGGATCGGCCCGCGGCACAGCTCCGCCATCTCTCCGGCGCTGTGGGATTCCAGCAGATGCTCGTAGAGGTGCTTGAGAACGATCACATCCCCCAACGCGTCGTGGGCCCGTACCTCCACCCCCAACGCTTCGATCAGCGCGGGCTCTTTTCGATAGAGCCCCAGGGAGTATCGCAGATACTGTTGTCCATGCTGGGGCTGATCGCTCAGAAACTTTCGAACGATCCGAAAGGTATCGATCAGACGCATCCGATTCTCGAACCCCTCTTTCGCCAGCATCTCCAGATCGAAGGGAGCGTTCTGGATCACCAATAGGTTCTCGGGAGTACTGAGCTCCTCCAATCGACGAAAGGCCTCGGTATCGATGCAGGCAGGCTTGTCTTCCAACATCTCCGGAGTGATGTGATGGATCGCCATGGCATCGTATTTCACAGGCAGCGGGGGCGTGCAGAGCGCATCGTAGTGTTCCACCACCCTTCCCTCTTCGTCCAGGACCAGATAGGCGAGCTGACAGATCCGATCCTCCACCTCCGTGCCGGTGGTTTCGGTGTCGAGAATCACGGTATACATGGGGGCCTTTTTGTAGGGATTGTACCATAGTAAAATCGAGGGAGCACCACCTCAAACCACTCTCATGTCTTGTGGGTCATTTGTCATGAAGATTGTCTTCGACACAGCCGCAAGTTATAGATCAGCAGGAAGAGGCATATCGATATCTTTATGTATTGGCTGTTATCCCCTTCAAAATTCGGAGATACACTACCATTGCGTCATGCTGAACTTGATACAGATCCACGCATTCTTAAGACTTTGCACCCCGGAATTCAGACCAGGTCCGGAAAAACAAGATTTATTCAGAAAATTCAATCCGATTTGAATATCATTTCTAAAGGAAAGATCGCAACATTTGGTAGATTCGCAAAGACGACAGTGAATCGCGTTTTCTTTTTCTTTGCTTTGTTTCCTTTTTTTTTGTCGCGCAACAAAAAAAATGAAGAAGCATCCGGAAAAGTTTTGAAAGGTAGGAGAAATCTACGGTTTCCGTGAATCCAAAGGTTTCTGGGAAAAAAACTCCTCAACTTTTTGGCGCATCAACGCCGGATCGGTAATCGTATTGACATCGTTGCGGAAGGCGGCGGCTCCGGGATAACCGACTTTGGAATAGGTGTGCAAGTGCTTGCGGAATAGAAAGATGCCGTACTCGCCGTAGTGATCGATCATCCGGTCAAAATGCTCTAACACCACCTCCCGGATCAGCTCGGAAGGCGGGGTGTCGATCCCCTCTTTGATCTGGGCGAAGATCCAGGGCTTGCCCACGGCGGCCCGGCCGATCATCACTCCGTCGCAACCGGTATACTCCAGCACCCAGCGCGCCTTTTCGGGCGAATCGATGTCTCCGTTGGCGATGACGGGGATGGCAACCGCCTCCTTGACCTCCCGGATGGCGTCGTAATCCACGGGGGCCTTGTAGCGCCCGGCCCGGGTGCGGCCATGTACGGCGATGAAGTCGGCACCGGCCTCCTCCATTACTTTGGCCAATTCCACATGGTTCTTCTCTTTGACTCCCAGGCGCATTTTGACGGAGGTATAGGATTTGTCGGAGTATTTTTTGATGGTCTCAATGGCCCGACCCAGACTTTCGGGATTTCCCAGCAGAGCGCTTCCCTGGAGGTTGTTGACGATCTTGGGGGCGGGGCAGCCGCAGTTGAGGTCGATCCCGTCGATCCCCTCCCGGGCGTTGAGAACGTCCAATGCCCGCTTGATGATCTCGGGGTCGCTGCCGGCAATCTGCACACTGTAGGGAGTCTCCAAAGGAGACTTCTCCAGCATCTTCTGCGTTTTCTTGCTACCATGAGCCAGCGCATTGGAGCTGATCATTTCGCTGACGGTCAGATCCACACCGAACTTTTTGACGACGGATCGGAACGGAAGATCGGTAAAGCCCGCCAGCGGGGCGAGGGCATAAAGAGGTTTGGAAAAATCCGGGGTCATTGACAGGCGATCTCGGAGTCGAGGAGATCGTCAATCTTGAAGTGGTATTTACCCCGCTTGAGGATGAAAAAGGCACGGAAGGGGAGAAACTCCCGCTCGTCGTGCTCTTCCAGGTACTGCTTGGCGCTGTCGAGCATTTCGTATTCGAAAAGCAGATAGAGATAGGCGCTGCCGGCCACGTCGCTCTTTTTGGCCCATTTGCCGAAGAGCGCCAGGTTCTCATCGGGGGTGAAACGCTTGAGGGTGGTACGGGCGATGCGCATGTAGTCCTTACACTCCAGTTCCAACGGCTCCATGAAAGCCACGAGCATTTCGGGGGAGAAACCGATCTCCTCCTTGGCGTCCACCCGATCCAGGAGAGTGAAGAGGTGTCGTTTCTCCAGGAACTTCACATATTTTTTGATCTTGTAGAAATCCTCCCGGGCGACCAGACGCTCCAGAGCCTCCTTCACGACACTCTCGTCGTAGGATTCCCGGCTCTGAAGTACCTCTTCAGCAAAGGAGCGCTCTTTGCCCAGACGATTGAGCTGATTCCGGATCAGCAGGGGATTCTCCCGGGAGAGAAAGCGCTCCACCTTTTTCTCTTTCAGGTCCACGTATTCCCCGGCTTCGATCTTCTTGACCCACTCCAGGGCTCGCATCAGCTTGTCGCTGAGTCCCTGGACCGAGCCGTCGACCTTCAGACGCGATACATTCAGAAGGGGAGCCCCTTCCCGCATCTGGGGTGTGCTGTAGTGATGGACCTTGGGCTCACAGAGCAGGCTCCAATACAGAGCGTCCTTCATCTCTTCCGTATCCTGCAGAAGCTTGCGACGCTTGAGATATCCCCGGGTACCGTGATAGACCATATGAAGGATCGTCAGGAGATAGAGCAGCCCCATCGCCAGCGCCACCCACGCGGCGATGGGCAGATGGACCGTAACTCCCATGAGGGTCACGGAGTACTCCCCCGGATTGATCAGATAAACCCCACCCGCCACCATGGCGATCAGGATCAATCCTGAAAAGATATAAGTTCCCATACGCATCGTCCCTCCTTGCAGATAACTTTTTCCTAAGGCCCGATCAGGATCAGAGTTGATTCTCCCGCTCGTTGATCTCCCGGCAACTGATGCAGAAACGGGCGAAATTTTTCACCAGCAAACGCTCTTTTCCGATGGGCTCTTCGCACATTTCGCAGATCCCGTAGGTTCCGTGTTTAATTTTACCCAAAGCGATCTCGATCTCGTTGAGTTCCCGTCGCTGTTGTTCGATGATCCGGCTGTCGATATCGGTCTCCGTCGCCAGCGCCGCGTAGTCGCCCTCATCCTTGGGATCCTGGTTCTGCATCATCGTGATCTTCTTGTGTGCCTCGTCCAGATTTTTCAGGATCTGTTCCTTGCGGGCCAGCAGATCCCTTTCGAACTCTAGCATCTCCTCTTTTGTCAACATCACGACTCCTGATACTCTTTTTATTTGTGGTAGGGATGGTTATGAATTATGGAGAGACCCCGGAAGATCTGTTCCATCAAAACCACTTTCACCAGCTTATGTGAAAGCGTAATTCTACCAAAGGAAACCGTTTTGTCGCTTTGCTTCGAAAACCCTTTCTCGAAGCCGAAAGCACCGCCGATATAGAAGCGGACGGAAGCCCGATCCTTTAGCAAATCAGCGAAGGCGTGAGAGTCGATCGACTCTCCTTCGGGATCAAGGACAAAATTGCTTCCGCCGGGCAGATAGCGCTCCAACGCGCGGCTGTAAGCCGCCTGTGCCGCCACCGGGCTCTGCTCCTGGGCCCGGGCAATCTCCTTGCTGAAAATTTCATGCACCTCCACCTTGGCCCAGGGGCGACAGAGTTTGCGGTAGTGCTCGATCAGGGGATCGTAGAGCTCTTTTTTCCCTTTTTTGTCGATGACGTAGATGTCGATTTTCATTCTCTTTCCCAACTATTTCGTGTAATGTTCCAAATTTTGAATCAAGGAATAAGTGGTCATTGACATTGTAGAAGAGGTTCATCCTAACATAGCGGGGATAAATTCCCGCCTCTTTCCAAAATAAAAGCGTTGCCTAGCAACGCTTACCGTAACTCCTCACTCCTCACTTCTAATTCCTCACTCTCTCGTACGATTCAACGGAATCGTAAAAACGTTCCACCCTCTCATCTACCCGAATCGCCCGTTCCAGATAGCTCTCCAGGTTTCCCCGGTTGAAATCGATCTTCAGGTTCTTCGGGTCGGTAGCCCGGGAGATCGCCACATAGAATTGGCTGGGGGCGAAGATCCGATCCACATTGCAGACCAGCCGCTCCAAACTCATCCCCTGGGATTTGTGGATCGTCACCGCCCAGGCGAGTTTGAGGGGGTACTGCCGAAAGGTCGCCGCGGCATTCAGCTGGGGAGAGCCGTCCGAAGCCAGCTCCAACTCCGGCAGGTCGAATTCGTGGGGTTCTACCCGGACGAACTCGTTCTCCTTCTCCACCAGGATGAACTCCTCTTCGATGGCCCGGACGATCCCCCGCTCCCCGTTGGCGTAACTTCCCCATTTGTTGACGGTAAAGAGCACCGGAGCCCCGACTTTCAGATGCAACTCCTCCTGCACCGGCAAAAGCCGCTTCCACCCTTCGATACGCTTTTCGTGAACTCGCCCATGCAGCTCCAGCTCGGCGAAGAGCAAGCGCTCCTCCCCCTCCAGGGCCTGCAGGCTCTCCCGGTTCATCCGGTCCACCTCCAGGTTTCGACCGAAAAGGAAGGTGGGTTCCCGTCCATAGACCGCCTCGTTGTTGCAAAGCCCCAACAGGTACTCCACCACCTCCCGGTCCCGCCTTCCTTTTCGGATCTTCGCCAGAATGTCGATGAAACCTTCGTCCCGGCTCCGGTGCACGGTCTTGAGCTCCACGGTTTTGGGGACGAAGACATCCCAGGCCCCGCTCTCGAAGGCATAGAGCACGTCGGAGAAGAGATCGGCCGGCTGTGTCTTCGCCGGAATCGGGGGTAACTGATAGAAATCCCCCACAAACATGATTCGCCCCCGATAGTCAAGGCTCTCCAGGCGATAACGGATCATCTCCAGGGTTTCGACCCCCACCATGCTCACTTCGTCGATGACGATCAAATCCACCGCCTGGAGGATCCGCTTCAGGTCCGCCAGGCGTTTTCGGTTGCGCCGATCCTGCTCCCGCAGCTCGTCGAAGTTTTTGCAGATCCCCAGGACGAAAAAACTGTGCAGGGTCATCCCACCGATATTGACGGCACTCACCCCGGTGGAGCCCAGGGGGACCACCCGCTTCCCCTTCTCTTTCATCCGGGCGATCAACGCCGTCGTCAACCAACTCTTCCCCGTTCCGGCCGCCCCAGTGAGAAAGAGGTTCTCCCGCTCCAGAATCTCCAGCAAATCATCCACACCGGGATCGGCCACGGGCACTCCTTGGAGGAAATTGGGGGAGTATACCATAGAGGATTCCCGATCGAAGGAGGCCAGAATTCAAAGGACAAACGACACAATCAATGGGGCGTCACCGTACACCCTTTTCCCGCTTTGCAGACCACGTCGGCGTCGAGAATAAACGCCCGCTTCTGAATCGCTTCGGGCAGGGAGAACCAGGCATCGCTGGAGATGCTGCCGTGTTTGCAGGTAAAGAGGATCGGCCCCTTCTTAGGCAATTTGGAAAGATCCAGCGCCATCGCCTCCTCGTCGTAAGGAACGCTTTGGGCCCGGGGTAGATGGGCTTTGGCGTATTGGCTAGCGGGACGTACGTCGATCAGGCTCATCCCGTTGGGAAAGACCCCCTTGACCAACATCGGGCCGATCCATCGGGCGTCGATGCGGCTCTCGTCCTCCGGATCGAGATAGAGGGCGACCCCTTCCACGATCTTCGGCGGGCCCTCGGGTTTGTACTCTCCCGGACAACGGCAGGGCTTGGGCACACCCATGATCGGAAGGTTGTGTCGTTTCCATTCGGGATACCCTCCCTCATAGACCATCACCTCCCCATAGCCGGCTTTGACGAGCCGATCGGCGAGTCTGGGAGCCAGGCCGCACTTCGGGCCGTCGCAAAAAACGACGATCGGGGCCTCCTTTTTCGCCGGAAGCCATTTGAGCATCCGCTTGAAGCGGCGAATCGGAACGTTCACCGCCCGCAGGATCGTCCCTTCCCGATATCTGGGAAAACTCCTGGCGTCGACGAAGAGAGCGGAGTAGGCGTCGTACTGTTCCTTCGCCTCTTTCAGGCCGATCTGCTTCCACCCGGAAGCGAGAAGGCTCCCCTGCATCAGCAGAATCATCAGCAAAAAGAGCCGCCGGCTCGGCGACCGGCCCGGGCGATCGATTCTTCCTCCTCCATCAAACGTCACCATATTCTCCCCCCTTCGGAATCGGGAATATCCTATCCTCTTATCGCTCTCTTCTCCTTGATCTTCCTCATCACCCTTAGGATCTCCTTTCGATCGGGCTTTTCACCACCGTTACCGTAGAGCCGATTCTCCAAAATTCTGAGCTGAGGCCCAAGTTCTGCCAGATCACTGTAGGGCAGCAGGAGGCGATAGAGCTCCTCATCGCTGCGGGCTTTGCGAATCTTTCGCAACAAGCCTGTCTCCTTCCCTCTTCGTTTCCCAAAGCGGATCCAGAGCCAGAAAAACAGGGCCCCCAAGAGAAGTCCTGCCGTGAAAAAACCGAGCCGAAGAAGGGCCTCTTTCCGTTTCGCCGGATTGTCCACCTCGATAGGCAGAGGCCGGGTCTCCAGCACTTCCGGCATCTCCGTCTGCAGGTTGAAGTAGCGCAAGCGCAGCGGAGGAACGGTGTAACTCTCTTCCGCCAGAACCGTGAACCGCTGGACGAACTCCTTGCGATAGCTCTGCCCGCCCAACCATCGGGTCCGCACTTTCGGCTGGGAGGGATAGACACTCGCCCCGGGGATTTTCAGCTCGAAGGCGGGGATATACTCCGCGTCACCGATCCCGGTAATCCGAAGCTCCAGATGCACCGGCCGGTTGGCAAGGGTCCGGTTGGCGTCGCTCGTCAAAGCCATCCGGTAATCCCCCACTGCTTTCAACCCGCCGGGCACCTCCCGGACCGTCAACTCTTTGGCGGGACTTTGGAAGCGATGGGTAATGTAGCGGTAATTCTCTCGATCCTGGTAAGCCAACTCCACCGTCTGCGGCGGGATCTTCAGGCTCCCCGGCTCCGTGGGGGTCAGGAGATAGCGAAAGACCCGCACGATCTTCCCCTCTTCCTCCTTCGGCCCCGTGGCGTTGAGTTCCAGCAATTCGAAAGGCTCCAACCCCTTGGGCTCGAAATGCGCACGATCCACTTTCAGGTCACGGCCGTAGCGCAGGGTAAAGGTGGCGAAGATCGGCTCCCCAAGCCACGCCTTCTCTTTGGAGAGTGTCAAAGTGAACCGGGCCCCCTCCTCCGCCCGTAGGAACAGCGCGAAGAGAACGATCAGGATCGCGAACGCTCGCTTAGTGTGCCGGGGCATCGTCCATCTCCTTTTTCTTCTCCAGGGGAACCAACAGGCTTTTCAACTCCCGTTCCCGCAAGGCCCGCTCGTAACGCTCCCTCGCCAGGCTCATCACGTTCTCGTCCCCCCGAATCACGCTTCGATTCCTTTCTTTCTCTTCCGTCTCCATCGCCGCTCCCTCTCCCCGTTCTCCGACGGAACGGGCCACGTTGCTCCGCTTCACCAGCACCGATCCGAACTTCGCCTCTTCCAAGGTGTCGTTCCCCTCGAAATCGTTGCCGAAATCGATCTTCCCTTCGTAGATCCCACGACGCACCCCCAGGGGAAATCGCTCCAGCTTGCACACCTTTTTCCGGCGGCTCTTTTTCAATTTCATCAGGGAGTCCTCCAGGGCCATTCTGCGTAACTGCCCCCGGGCCCGTTTCAGATTGTATCGCAGCCGGGGGTCGTCGGGGGCGAACTTCATCGCCGCTCGGTAGAATCGCTCCGCTTTGCGCCAGTCCCCCTTCCTCGCGTAACAATTCCCCATATTGTAGAGCCTCCGCCCCTGCAACGCGGGGCTCTCCACCCCCCGATAGAGCCGCAACGCATCGTCGTAGCGCCCCAGGCGGTAATAGAGATTTCCCATGTTGTAACGGATTTCCTCACTCGAAGCGGGAAGCATGCGGTAGAGCTCCAAAGCCTCCTTGTATTTTCCCTCTTTCTGCAGCACCTGGGCCCGATGGAGACGGTACTCGTCCAAAACCCCGGCTTGAACGAAAAAGGATCCCGGAACGAGCAGAAGAATTCCCCCAAGCAGTAACGCTCGCAGATTCGGCCAACCCAAACCTTCAACACTCTCTACCCACCACCCACTACGCACTACCCACTCCTCTTGTTCTCCATGGAATCAAAAAAACCGTCAAAGCCAACAACAAAGGGATCCAAAAGAGATTTCGCTCCCGGTACACCGTCCCGCTTTTCTCTTTCCCCTCTCCCAAAAGCTCCTTCACAGCCTTCGCCATCTCCCTCACATCCCCGTCGTCGTTCTTCGCCGCGAAGAATCTCCCACCGCTTTCTCGGACAAAATCGGTGAAGCGGGGGTCGAGACGGGTGACCAGCACATCCCCCCGGCTATCACGCAGCAAACCCTTCCCCTCGGGGATGGTGGCCCCCTTCTCCGTGGCCGTCGCGTAGCCCAAAACCTTCAGACGAGCCTCCCGGGCCGATTCCGCCAAGAGGCCCGGATCCCCGATTCCCTCTCCGTCGCCGAAGATCAACAGCGCCCGACTCTTGTTCTCGTCCCCCAGGCGGGCGACGCTCTTTAAAAGGGCCGTCCAATCGGCCCGTTCCCGCTCGACCCCCTTCAGGTCGATTCTTCGCAGCAATCGTCGGACCGCCTCGTGATCCCCGCTGGGAGGCGCCACCAGCCAGGGGCGCTCGGCGAAGAGCAGAATCCCCGCCCGGATTCCCTCCAACTCCTCCAAAAGCCTTTCGGCTTTGTGAAGGGCGAAGTGCAGCCGGTCGGGGTAGAGGTCCCGGGCATCCATCGACCGGGAAACGTCCAGAGCGATCCAAAGATCCCCTCCGCCGGAACGGATGCCGACGGGCTCTCCCCGGACCGTGGGGCCATAGAAGGCCGCCAGGCTCAAGACCAAGCTCAGGACCGCCGGAAAAGCTCCCCTCCCCTGCCGAAGTTTCAGGAAGAGAAGAACCCCCAGTAGCAGAATCGCCACCCCCAGAGGGATCCGATAATAGGACTCGGTCTCGATATAGGGGACCGTCTCGATGGCGCTTCGCTCCAGGCGGTCGATCCGCTCGTAGATCTTCGCCAACTCCTCGGGCTTGGAGGCGTCGAAGAACTCCCCGCCGCTCTGTCGGGCGATCCTCTGCAGAATTTCCCGCCGGAAGTCATCCCCCACCCCCACGGTATAGACCCGGATCCCCTCCTCCTTCAATCGTCGGGATCGCCGCCTCCAGGGGGACGCTGCCTACGGTATCGATCCCGTCGGTCAGCAGGATCATCACACGGTTTTTCGCCGGCTCCTTCTCGAAGAGCTTCGCCCCCTGGAAGAGCGCCTCGTAGAGCGCCGTATCCCGCCCTCCCGCCACGCCGGGTTTCAGATGCTCCAGGATCGTCAGCAGTCCCTTCTTCTCGTAACTCATGGGGGCCGCCAGGCGCGCCCGGTCCCCGAAGACCTCCAGCGCCATCCGGTCGTCGGGGCGACGTCGGATGAAATCCGCCAGCACTCTTTTGGCCGTCTCGAAGCGCCGATCCTCCCGCATGCTGAAGCTGGCGTCCAGCAAAAGGGCGATGGAGTGCCCCTCGCTGTTGTGCAACGTCTCCTTGCGCTCCGTCACCGGATTGGCCAGGGCGAGCACCATCGCCAGGACGATGGCCCAACGCAGCCATCGCTCCCGGCTTCCCAGACCTCCCGAGGCCCGTCGCAGGAACTCCATATTGGAGAGGCGAAGGTGGGGAAGGGGCGGTGCACAGCGGCGTTCGCAGACCCAATAGAGGATCAGCAGGCCAAAGGCCCAGGGGTAGGCGAAATGGATCATTCCGGCCTCCGCGTGAATCGGATCAGCTTGTCGATGGCATCCTCGTGGGTGTAGAACTTCTCCCATCCTATGTGCAGTCGGCGGAACGTTTCCGCCAGAGCCGTATCGTGCCTTGCTACCTCATCCCGGTAGCGGCGGCGGGTCCCCTCGTCGATCACCCAATGCTCGGGTCTACCACTCGTGCCCTCCTCCACCACATACTCTCCCAGGGGCAGCTCCTCGTCCAACTTGTCGCGCAGCACCAGGCAATAGAGCTCATGACGGGCCGCCAGGGAATCAAGTTTCGGAAACTCCATGAAATCCCCGATCAGAAAAAGAACCGAACGCTTCTTCACCCGGGCGTGCACCGCCTCACAAAGAGCCGGATAATCCACCGAGGCCCGAGGTTCCAGCTTCGACACACGCTCATAGATCCGATCCACGACGACCCTCTGCCGGCTCGGCGGCTCCCAGCCCCGCGACTCTTCATCGAAAAAGAGCGCTCCCGCGGGGTCCTCCCGCAGCTGGGCCGCATAGGCGATTGCCGTGATCAGCTCCTTCGCCATCGCCTTCTTGCTCCGGGGGCTCCCCACCGCAAGCCCTCCGCTGTTGAGGTAGATCCCAAGCACATTGATCTGCCGGCTCTCATTGAAGACGTTGACCGCGGGCTGACGGTTGCGGGCCAGGCTCTTCCAGTTGAGATGGCGGATGTCGTCGTCCAGGGTGTAGGGGCGCAACTCCCGAAAATCCAGCCCCTCCCCGGCGAAGGGGCTGGGCTGTTCCCCTCTTTGCTCCAGCAGCAGGCGCCGCCGGGTTTTCAGCAGGATTTCCCGTAGTCGCTTTTCCATCTCAGGGGGCGGGGATCGTCTCCAGAATCTTTCGGATCACTTCGTCGGCGTCCAGGGAGACCGTGGCGGCGCTGTAATTGAGCACGATGCGGTGGCGAAGCACCGGATAGGCCATGGCCGCCACGTCGGCGGGGGTGACGAAATCCCGTCCCGCCAGCCAGGCGTGGGCTCGGGAAGCTTTGTAGAGGTCGATGCTCCCCCGGGGGCTGGCACCGTAATCGACGAAATCCTTCAGATGGTCCAGATTGCAGCTCTCCGGATCCCGGGTCGCCGTGACAATGGAGAGGATGTAGCGCTTGATCTCCTCGTCCATGTGGATCTCTTTGAGTTTCTCTTTCTGCTGGGCGAAGGCTTCGGGCTCCAGGACCTGCCGGACCTCTTCGAAGGCGCCGTCGGCGGCCCGCTCCATGATCGTCAACTCCTCCTCGAAGTCGTTGTAGCCCACCCGCACCTTCATCATGAAGCGGTCCAGGGAGGCTTCGGGCAATTCATAGGTCCCCTCCTGCTCCACGGGGTTGGCCGTGGCCAGGACCATAAAGGGTTCAGGAAGACGGAAACTCTCCTCCCCAATGGTCACCTGCCGCTCCGCCATCGCCTCCAGCAGGGCCGACTGGACCTTGGGGCCGGCCCGGTTGATTTCGTCGGCCAGGAGCAGGTGGGTGAAGATCGGCCCCTGCTTGACCTTGAACTCGTTCTTGCGAAGGTCCAGGATTTCGTTGCCGATGATGTCCCCGGGAAGCAGGTCGGGGGTGAACTGCACCCGTTTGAACTCGAAGCCCAGGCTCTTCGCCAGGGTATTCACCGCCGTGGTCTTGGCCACACCCGGCACCCCCTCGACCAGGATATGCCCCCCGGTAAAGAGCGCGATGATCATACTGTCGATCAGCTCCTCGTGGCCCACAACGACCTTCTTGACCTCTTCTTTGACGCTACAGATCATTTCATTCACCTAAAAATATAGTTTTGCTTTAGAAAAAATTATATCCTATCCAGACGCTCCGCTTGATATAATTTGGAAAAGGGGAAGAAGGAGGAGGAGATGAGCCGGAAAAGTCCCGAAGCCCTTCGGATCTACTTCAGCGGACCGAGGGTCCTGAAATTCCTCGAATCCAACGATCTGACGGTGCATGAGAGTCGGGTCCTGGAAAAGGCCATGGCCACGGCACGCACCCTCAACCCGGATCTGCAACTCCTCGAAGAGGCCGACGCCATCGTCCAGCGCTACGAAGAGGGAGAAGCGACGGCAAGCCCGTCGACGCACACCGCTCACCGATCCACCCCGATCCACGGAGAGAGCGAATTGGCCCAACTCTCCAAAGAGATGCCCAAAGAGCAGGAGTTCGAGCCGGACCGCCGGACCTTCCTGGGATATATGATCTGGCGCTGGGAACGTCGCTGGACATGGCGTCACTTCTACGCCCCCATCATCACCGCCCTTCTGGTCCTGATCGTCTATCTCTTCGTAAGCCACTCCGACTGGGCGAAAAATCAGATCCGGAGCCGGGATATCTTCCTCAACAGTTACCGCTACGAGGAGGCGGTGGAGGTCTGTGACAAAGTAGGCAAACGGCTCCCCGCCGATCCCGACGAACTCCTGGCCAATGTCCGCTCCATCCCCCAATACAAGGCCCAACAGGGCTACTGGCTGGAGGGAAGAAAGATCTACTATCCGGCGACCCGGGAGACGAAGGATGGGGATGAATATTTCCACTGGACCATCTGTGTGGAATAGCCCGTTCTCAAGTATTTGAAGTCATTTGCTACGCTGTCATTTTACGCTTCGCACAGTCATTTGAGGCGATGAAAGGGATGTCATCTCCTCCCTTTTCGACGCTCTTGGACCTCTATCCTCTCCTGCCCGATCCGATAGAGGGCGAAGTCGTATTTCACCGGATCGGTGGTATCGAAGCGGCGCAGGGTCTCGGTGAGCTCCAGGGCTGCTCTCATATCGTAGCTTTTGCGTTCCAAAAGGCCAAGCCGTAAAGAAACGGCATGGGTATGGGTATCGAGGGGGACGATCAGATCCGCCGGATCGATCCCCTCCCAGAGTCCCAGATCCAGAGCGTCCCGGCGCACCATCCAGCGATAGTACATCATGTAGCGCTTGAAGGGGGCGCAGCGGTCGGGATCTTCGGGAACCCGCCCTACGAGAAAATCGTATCCACGGCTCTTATAGGGATAGGCTTCCCGAAGCGTATCGATCAGAGCCCAGAGACCATCTCGGATCTCCCCACGCGCTTCGTAACCCTTTCGCACGATCTCCCCCAGGCTCCGTTCTCTGCCCAATCTCCTCAGAGCGACAAAGAGCGCCGCGACATCTTCGGAAGTCTGAAATCGGTACTTGAGCCCCTGCAGATCCCGCATGATCCGCTCCTCAGGAGCGTCAAGCAGACAAAAATCCAGCCGGTCCAAAAAAGCGACGATCTGCCTGGCGCTTCCGTAACCGAAAAGCGCGCAGATCAGCGCGATTCTTTCGTCACGATGGCGGGCAGCCACCAGCAACGGGTCGGGACGTTCGTAGCTCAACTCCGCCGCATCGTTGCGCCGGGCCGCTTCCCGGTCCAGGAGTGCTTTCAGCTCATCCGCACTGAAACGCATCTTCACTCGAACTCGATCTCGTGGCCCGCCCTCTCAAGAGCTTTGATGGCCCGATCGAAATCTTTTTCCTTCAGCAGAAGATAATCGGTGTCGTAGGTGGAGAGGGCGAAGATACTCACATCGACATCCGCTAGCGGTTTCGCCAGGGAGAGGAGGATCCCCACTTCCCCGAAATCCAGAGGCCCCTCCACCTTCAAACAGCGCCACCCCCTCTCCGCCTCGATACCATCAGGAATCCATTCCACCGGACAGACGATCGACAACTCCTCCGACGTTCTTGTGAGCGAATAGAAGGGCCCTTCCTCCTGCTTCAACCATTTCGGAACCTTATTCCCGCTCTCAAGGCGACAGATCCCGAAGCTCTCATTCAGAACCGAAATTACCATAGATCTCCCCCCTTCATCGAGCCAAATCTTTTCTCACTCGGATTCAAGAGTCGGTCCCCCCTCTTCCATCTCATCCACATGCAACACCTGATTCTCCAATACTATCTCTTTCCGCAACAGGATCTCGGTCCTATCACCGAGAAAACGCTCTATCTCCATCGTTGCCCTCCGGGCTTCCTCCAGACCGATAATCTCGAAGTGGATCCCGGTCCCCGGTGCTGCCTGGGCGAGGCGCCAGCAATCCATCGGAAGCACGGCTCCGACTTTGGGATAGCCGCCGATGGTCTGGCGCTCGTTCAGCAGCACGATGGGCTGGCCGTCGCGGGGGATCTGCACCGCCCCGTAGGCGATGGGTTCGGAGAGGATCTCCAGGTCGTGCTCCGCCGCCGGCCCGGCCAGTCGGCACCCCATCCGATCCCCCGAAACCAGGCGGTAGATTTCGGAGTAGAAACGCCGCAGCGACTCGGCGGGAAAGCTCTCCGCCTGGGCGCCGGGCAGGATCCGCAGGGTGAGCGGCCCCCTCCAGTCGGGGATCAGCCGTGGAGGCAAAACGCGGGGATAGGGTAGCGGCTCCAGATCCCCGCAGAGGAGTCGATCCCCTTTATCAAGCGGCCGCCCCAGGCGATCCCGCAGGCTCACCGAAGCGCTCTCCAGCCAGCGGGGCGCCTCGAAGCCTCCCGCCACGGCCAGATAGAGGCGCAGGCCCCTGCGGGCCATCCCGATCTCGATACGCTCTCCCTCTCTGACCCGGTGGGTTCTCCATAGAGCGCGGGGGACGCCCCCGATCCGCAGTTCCGCCTCGGCACCGGTCAGGGCGATCTCGGTCTCCACATGAGCGAGCAGTTCCACTCCGCCCTGGGCGATCTCCAGCACAGGGGCCTCCGGGGCGTTGCGCAGCAGCCGGTTGGCCAGGGCGGCGCTGTAGCGATCCGCCGCTCCCGCCTGAGTGATCCCCAGATCCCCGAATCCGAAGCGCCCCCGATCCACCACCAGGCTCATCAGACCCGGACACAGCACCTCCAGGCCTCTCACAGTTCTCCTCCCGCTGCGAAATAGGCTTCACGGTCGATGGGACGGAACCGGACAAGATCCCCGGGGCGCAGCAGGGAAAAGCCCTCCATCTCCGGGTCGAAGAGCTCCACCGGTGTGCGCCCCAGCAGGTTCCAGCCCCCCGGCGACTCCAGGGGATAGACGGCGCACTGGAGATTGGCCAGGCCTACGGAGCCTTTGGGGACCCTGGCCCGGGGAGTCCCCAGCCTGGGTGTAGCGATCCGTTCGTCCACACTCCCCATATAGGCGAAACCCGGCAGGAAGCCGACGGTATAGACCCGATACTCTTTTTGGCTGTGCAACCGGATCACCTCCTCGACGTTCAGGCCGTGTATCGACGCGACCCGTTCCAGATCGGGACCGGTCTCTCGGGAATAGTGAACCGGGATCTCCACCCGCCTCCCCTTGTCATTCTCCGACTCCGGCAATGAATCGGCGATCACGCGGAGGTGTCGGCAGAGGCTTTCGTGATCCCAGTGAAAGAGATCGAACTGCAGATAGAGAGTGGCGTAGGAAGGAATGATCTCCACGATCCCCGGCAAAGCGAGTTCCTTGAGCCGGCGATAGAAGGAGAGAACCCGCCGGGAGATTTCCGGATCGATCCGCTCCCCGAACTCCAGGAGCAATCCGTCCACCGCCACCGCTTTACAGGACACGACGCAGAGCCTCCACCAGAGCGATCGCCTCGGGATTGTCCCCATGCACACAGAGCGAGTCGCCCCGAAGTTTCAGCGGGGTCCCCTCCCGGCAGAGCAGATGCCCCTGCTCCCGGTAATGCCGGATCCGCTTCAGAACATGCTCGGGATCGTGGATCACCGCGTCGGGTTCGCTGCGGGGCACCAGCTTCCCTTCCGGAGTGTAGTGGCGATCGGCGAAAAGCTCGTGGATCAGCCCGATACCATAGCGGCGGGCAATCGTCTCGTAGCGCTCCCCCTCCGGAGTCGAGAGGATCATCAACCGCAGGCTCGGATCGATCCCGGCGACGGTGGAGACGATCCGCTCGAATAGTTCCGGATCCCTCATCATGTCGTTGTAGAGTGCTCCGTGGGGTTTGACATAGGCCAGGTCCGCCTCTTCGGCCCGGGCGATCTCCCTCAGACGGCCGATCTGCTCCTCCAGAAGCTCCCGAAGTTCTCTTTCATCCAGATCCATGGAGCGGCGGCCGAAGTTTTCCCGATCGGGGTACCCCGGATGGGCCCCGATCTCCACCCCGTGTTCCCGGGCCAGGCGCACGCACTCCCGCATCGTCTCCTCGTCCCCGGCATGGCCGCCGCAGGCGATGTTGGCCTGGTCGATCAAAGGCATGATCCGCGCTTCGTTGCCGACGCCTTCCCCCAGGTCGCTGTTGAGTTTGAGCATGCTACTTTCCTATCATATGCTGAGGGAGCCAGAGGGCGATCTCGGGGAACGAGGTCACCACCGCAACGATGCCGATCATGATCAGAAAGAAAGGGAAAGTCGCTTTGAGGATGTAGCCGATCTGCTCACCGGAGATCCCCTGGATTACGAAGAGGGAGAAGCCCACCGGCGGGGTGATCTGACTCAGCTCCACCATGAAGACCAGAAAGATCCCGAACCAGAGGGGATCGTACCCCGCCGCCGTGACGATGGGCAGGACGATGGGCAGTGTCATGACCACGATGGAGATCCCGTCCAGGATCATCCCCAGAAAGATATACATGATCCCCACCACCAGGATCAGCTGATAGGGGGTCAGCCCCAGCTCCCCGATATATA
>JALWPZ010000119.1 GCA_026994745.1 Campylobacteraceae bacterium
GTGGCGGCTCCTGGTAACACTGCCGGACGGTGAGACATGGTACAATCCGGAGAAAATCGATCCAATAAAGGAGTGACGATGCGAAAAGCGGGTAACAAAGAAGCCTTTGGCCTGGCGGTGGAATTCTTCAAGGGGAACATCGCCCTCTCCCTGGGCGCCATCGGCATCCTCATCGCCGTGGCTCTCTTGCAGATGATCCCCATCGTCGGGGTCGTCTTCGCCATCGCCTATCCGATCCTGAGCCTCGCGGTGCAGGTCTATGTGGGGCGTCTGGCCGCCCTGGTCGAGGACGAAGCCCAGATGGAGAAGGAGGCGGCCCGATCCAGCCTCTCCGATCTCTTCATCAAGCACATCGACATCGCTGCCGGGGCCTTCCTTGGGTTCCTGATCATCATCATGCTGCTCTCCTTCCTCCTCTTCTTCATCCTGGGAGGTGCGGTGGACGTCCAGGCGCTGATGGCCGGCAACACCCAGCAGATCGAAGCCAGCATGAACGTCGGGGCCTTCATGGGCGGCATGTTCTTTTTCATGATCCTGGTCATGTGGCTGGGCTATCTCACTCCGGGAGTCCTGGGGAAAGTGATCCTCTCCGACGACTTCGCCAGCGCCTTTCGCAGCAGTCTGCTCTTCTTCTCCCCCTCCTTCTGGAAAAGCACCTTCAACAAGGATTACTTCGTTCTGGTGCTCATCTGGTCCATCGTGATCTTCGTAGCGGGGATGGTGATCTCCTGGCTCTTCGTCTCCATCCTCCTCTCCCCTATCGGACTCCTGGCGCTCTACTGCCTCTCCCTCTACAACGCGGCGGTCTATGTCTTCAGCGCCCAGACCCTGGAGTGAGTGGCCAACCTTGTTCCGGATCGTAGCTCCCCTTCTGCTCCTGCTCCTGGCGGCCTCCCATCTCGAAGCTTCGGACACTCTCCGCAGGTACCAACCCTACATCACTTCCGCCGAAGCCGGAGCCAAGAAGGTGCTGCGAACCGCCCGATCGATGGTCCGGAAACGGGAGATCATCCGGGGTTCCTGCTGGAACTGGCTCGATACCGCCTACCGACGGGCGGGCTTTCCCCGCGGGAAACGGAGTGTCGTCTTCGCCGGAACGAAGAAAGGACCCTACGCCCGGCTCTCTCATCTGCGCCCCGGTGACTGGATCTACCATATCAACCACTCCTATGGAGGGATCGAGCATAGCGGGATGTTCATCCGTTGGTACGATCGGGGCCGGAACCGGGCACTGATGCTCAGCTACGGAGGGGAAGGCCGCCGACAACCGGGTCGCTATCGGGTCTACGACATCACCCATACCTACCGGATCATCCGTCCCAAGGAGTGAAGCATGGAACGAAT
>JALWPZ010000120.1 GCA_026994745.1 Campylobacteraceae bacterium
TTCGTCCCTATCTGATCTTCGCGCTCACCGACGAAACCTATGCACTGATGACGACATTGCCGGAAGACCCCCGGCTCAAGCGGCGATGGTATCTTTTTTTCCTCTCGGCCCTGAATCAGAGCTATTGGGTGGGAGGGACCCTCGTCGGAGCGCTCTTCGGGGCGCTGGTCACGTTCGATACCCGTGGGCTCGACTTTTCTCTGACGGCGCTTTTCGTGGTGCTGGCGATGGAGCTGTACAAGAAGCGCCGGGATTTGCTTCCGTTCCTCATCGGGGGAGGAGCCTCGATGATCGCGCTGGCGGTGGTGAGCAGGGACCGGATGCTGATCACGGCCATCGGTTTGGCGCTCTTGGGAATGTTCGCGTTGCGGGATCGACTGGAGGGAAAGGAGGCCTCCCGTGGGTGATCTCTGGATCTGGGAAGCGATTGCGGTGATGGCACTGGCCAACCTGCTGACCCGTGCGGCGCCCTTTCTCTTTTTCTCCCGTCACCGCCCACCCAAGGCCGTGGTGTTCGTTGAAGAGAACTTTCCACCGATCATTTTGACGATCCTGATCTTCTATACATTGTCCTCGGTGGATTTCGGTTCCGCTCCCTATGGGCTCAAAGAGTTGACGGGGATCCTTGTCACCATCTTGCTCCATCGGATTTTCGACAATTATCTCGTCTCTATCTTCGGTGGGACCGCAGCGTATATGGTGATGGTGCAGTTGTTGTAGACGTCGGAATCGTCGTAGGAAGATCGAATGCTACCGAGAGGCTGAGAATCTGATCGTCTAGAGAAAAGAGGGGAGAAGGGGTATGAAAAAAATGAAAAGCCGTCCAGGCAGAAGCGCCCGGACGCAGAGAGTTCCTAGCAGCTGTAGGTGCTCTTGACTTCGAAGGGAGTGGGGCGTCCCTCTACGGGGACGACCTGGGTCTCGAACTTGTAGTCGATGTAGGTTTCGACGAACTCTTTGCTGAAGACGGGAGCCAGGAAGTCGTGATCGACCTCCAGTGCCTGCAGTGCGTCCCGCAGCGTGTCGGGGAGCTCGGGGATCTTGCGCTCCTTGAGATCTTCGCGGGTCAGTTCGAAGAGGTCTTCGTTGACGGGACCGACCAGCTCGTATCCGCCGGCTTTGATTCCGTCGAGGCCCGCCATCATCAGGGCCGAGAAGCAGAGGTAGGGGTTGGAGCTGCTGTCGGGGAAGCGGGTCTCCAGGCGGGTGGCGGCTTCACCGGCGCCGTAGGGGATCCGGCAGGCGGCGGAGCGGTTCTGGCTGGAGAAGGTCAGGATCCGGGGCGCTTCGAAGCCGGGGAGCAGACGCTTGTAGCTGTTGGTGCTGGCGTTGGTGATGGCGG
>JALWPZ010000121.1 GCA_026994745.1 Campylobacteraceae bacterium
TCGATCGCCTCTTCCATGCTTCCGACCATGTAGAAGGCCGCTTCGGGAAGATCGTCGTACTCGCCGTTGAGCAATCCCTTGAAGCCTTTGATGGTCTCTTCGAGGGTGACATAGCGTCCGGGGCTTCCGGTGAAGACTTCGGCGACGTGGAAGGGCTGGGAGAGGAACTTCTCCACCTTCCGCGCCCGCTCGACGATCAGCTTGTCCTCTTCGCTCAACTCGTCCATACCCAGGATCGCGATGATGTCCTGCAGGTCCTTGTACTTCTGGAGGATCTGCTGAACGCCCCGCGCCACCTGATAATGCTCTTCGCCGATAACGACGGGATCGAGCATCCGGCTGGTGGAGTCGAGGGGATCGACGGCAGGGTAGATTCCCTTTTCGGCAATGGCACGGTTGAGAACCGTCGTCGCATCGAGGTGGGCGAAGACCGAAGCGGGAGCCGGGTCGGTCAGGTCGTCCGCGGGAACGTAGACCGCCTGGACGGAAGTGATCGATCCTTTGGTCGTCGACGTGATCCGCTCCTGGAGCTTGCCCATTTCACTGGCCAGCGTCGGCTGGTAACCGACCGCCGAGGGGATCCGTCCCAGAAGCGCCGACATCTCGGCACCCGACTGGGCGAAACGGAAGATGTTGTCGATGAACATCAGAACGTCCAAACCCATCTCGTCCCGGAAATACTCGGCCATGGTCAGACCGGTCAGGGCGATCCGGTTCCGCGCTCCCGGAGGCTCGTTCATCTGGCCGTAGCAGAGGGCGACCTTGTCGAGAACGTTGGATTCCTTCATTTCATTGTAGAGGTCGTTTCCTTCCCGGGTCCGCTCACCGACACCGGCGAAGACGGAGTATCCGCTGTGCTTCATGGCGACGTTGTTGATCAGCTCCATGATGATGACGGTCTTTCCAACCCCGGCCCCGCCGAAGAGTCCGACTTTTCCTCCCTTGGCGTAGGGGGCCAGGAGGTCGACGACCTTGATCCCGGTTTCGAAGATCTCCGCCTTAGTACTCTGCTCGTCGAAGGCGGGAGGGGTCCGGTGGATGGACCACATCGTTTCGGCTTTGACGGGTTCTCCCTCGTCGATGACGTTCCCGATGACGTCGAAGATCCGCCCCAGGACCACTTCACCGACGGGCACCTTGATCGGGGAACCGGTCGCCTTGACCTCCTGTCCCCGCACCAGTCCCTCAGACATATCCATCGCGATGGTACGAACCCGATTATCTCCCAGCTGGATGGCCACTTCCAGGACCAGTCGATGTTCCTTTCCGTTGTTCACCAGCGTCGTCTCCAACGCTTCGTTGATCTCGGGAAGATAGTCGCTGAACTCTACGTCGACTA
>JALWPZ010000122.1 GCA_026994745.1 Campylobacteraceae bacterium
CGTTCGAACTTGGGGACGATGCTGGCCGGGTCCACTTCGCCCACCGCCAGGTTGCCCCCGATGGCGAAGAGGACGTTTTCCAGGTCGTAGCCCTCTTTCAGAAAGGCGAGATCCCGGCACCACCCCTCCGCTTCGCCGTTGAGGGAGGAGATCAGCAGGACGTCGGCGTCGGTCTCCACCACCGCGTCGAGGAACTCCTCCAGATAGGTGTTGACCCCGAGGTTGAAGACCCGAAAGCCCCGCTCCCTGAGTGAAATATCGATCAGACGGTTGGCGACGACATGGACGTCGTTGCCCACCACTCCCGTGACTACTTTCATGCCACTCCATCGTTTGAAATGGGATATTTTATCCAAGTTCTTATGAGAAGGATTCATATTGGTGATCTCTGATCACTGGATATGATCTGAAACTGTCAGGGATTTGGGGGGCTGTGCCCCTGGATTCCGGATCAAGTCCGGAATGACGGAGCTTCTCAAAAAGTGATGATCCTCTGCAAGGTATTGATCAGTTTGCTCTTCTCCCGGATGTTCCGGAGTTCTTTGCCCGGTTCGGTAGTGGTGATGATGGTGCGACAGAGGGGGTATTTGCTCCAATCCTTCAGACGGATCCCCCAGTAGGTGTGCATGACCACCGGCTCTCCTCGGTACTGTCCCAGGTAGAGGGTGATGTGCCCCGGGACATAGAGCATGGAGCGGAAGGGGAGGGCCTTGCGTAGGATGGTCGCTTTCTTCTTGGCTTTGGGAAGCCCCTTGATCCAGGTGGATCGGCCCGCCTTGGCCTGTTTGGCGGAGTTTCGCTTCAGAAAGATCCCGAAGACGGCGAAAAAGTCCCGGGTCGTCGCCGAGCAATCCCGGGTCATCATCTTGCCGCCCCATCCGTAGGGTTCGCCGTAGAACTCTTTGGCGATCCTGGCGACATTGCGGGGGGTGAAGGGCAGGGGTTTGAGGGTTACATAGTTTCGTGATGGGGGTTTGAACCGCTGGAGCAGTGCCACCCCTTTGGGCCCCCGGGAGGCGGCCAGGAGCCAGCGGCCGCTTCGGTCCATGGGGAAGATGGTGCTGAGCTTGACCAGGCTGACGCGCTTTTTCCCGTTCATGAGCCAGAGGTCGTCGCGGATCGTGATGTAGTAGCGCCCGGTCTTGAAGGCTTTGATGAAACGGTCGTTGACCCGTGCGATATCCCGGGTATGGACCCATCCGCCGGCATGGGCCGCCTGGACGTAGGCCCATTTGCCGTCCCGGGAGTAGTGGGAGAGGTAGAGGGGGACGTTGGGATGCAGTTCGCTGTGCTGCAGATAGTCGAAGGGAAAGCCTTCGGTGTTCTTCCAGGGGTCG
>JALWPZ010000123.1 GCA_026994745.1 Campylobacteraceae bacterium
GGTCAATAGAGTACGCTCGTAGGCGCCGATGGCGTTACGGACATTGGCGAAGGTCAGGTTGTTTTCGCCGAAGACCTTCGCGAACTCCCGAACCGTCTCCGGATCTTTGGAGAGTCGCCCCACCACCTCACCGGGGGTCATATTCATTTCGAACGGAGCCTGGATCGGTCCCCCAGCCTGCTCCTCCACCGTATGGACCCGTCCGTCCCAGAATTGAAATTTTTCCAGAGCGGCGTTGAGCACCGTGGGAGAGTTGAGGTGATGGGGGTTGGCACGCCCCTTGTAGCCGATGGCGGTGGGGCGATTGTCGTCACCCCCTTCCTCCAGGATGTGGCAGGATGCGCAGGTCACCGTCCCGTCCCGGGAGAGGCGTGGGTCGAAAAAGAGCTTCTTCCCCAAGGCCACTTTCCCGGGTGTCACCGGATTCTCCGGGTTGTCGGCCACCTTGAGCATTCCTTCCCGATCGGTTGGGATGGGCAACATATTGTGAGAGAGAGCCTCCTTTCGCAGTGTCCCGTCATCGGGTACGATCAACGGTTTGTTCGGTACCAGGCTGGGAAGGGTCAGAATCCCGACGACTACGAGCAGAGTTATGATAAGAGGACGCATAACGGCACTCCTTTCCACCTATCTGATTTCGCATGAGGTCACCCATCATAACATGCATGGATCGACGCACTCTTGAGAGGGCTCAAGCACTACCCAAGATCACCACCGTACCGCACACACTATTTCAGAATCCTTCGCAACTCTTCCACAAGTTTCAATCCCTTGATCGGGGGATGCAGGGGAACTTCCCGCTTGGGATCCATGAAGAAGATCGCCGGAAACTGGGTAGTGTAATAGAGTTCGATGGGATATCGGCTCTGCGATACGGCGAGAAGTACGACCGGAACGTATCGGTGAAAAAGTTCCCGACGGATCTTCGGTGCCGATGCGACCTGTCGGATCAACTCTTGCCCGCTCTCCGGCTCCACCAGATAGACCAGGAGCCCTTTCCCCTCCTTGATGGCCGTTCTTCTGGCCCGCTCGTAGTCACCATACCAACGGCCCTCTCCGCCCCGCAGGAAGAAAAGGGAAAGAAAGACCAGGAGAAGAAAGACTCTCATCTCAGGGAACGGTCCAGACCAGCCGTTTCACAACCATCGATTCCATGAATTTCCGGTCCGAAAGATGAACCGCTTTCGCACACTCCTCCTTGGCCAGGCGGGCATGGAGGGTCACGTTCACTTCATCTCCCGAACGCAGATCCGGTATTTTGTAACGAAACGTTCGACTCTCCTTTCCCTGAAGATTGTTGACCTTCGAAGAAGTAGCTCTGCTGGGAAGGACAATGG
>JALWPZ010000124.1 GCA_026994745.1 Campylobacteraceae bacterium
ATTGTTATCTTTATCAGATTTATTAAGAATTTGACCAAGAACCCGTTCTGCTTTTTTACCAAGATTTTTACCAGGTTTTGAAATAAGCTCTGAACCTATTGCAATAATACCTGTAAAAAACATAAAAATTAAAAATATCGATAAAATCTTTATTATATATTTTTTAGCATCTTCAGATTGAAATAATTTTGCTATACTTGCTATGATAGCGGTAATTAAAATAGGGATAACACACATTTTCAAAAGAGACAGATAAATACTTCCAAAGATACTTATATCAAATGAAAATTTTTTAAAGTATATCCCCGACAGCACCCCAAGAATTATTGAGGCAATTATAAAAAAAGGATTTTTTAAAATAGATAATTTTTTCACCAATCTAACCTTTCAATATTTATAGTTTTAAACCTAAAATAAATAATAGAAAAATTATTTTAAAACTTTTTTATTCTCTAAAATAATTTTATCAATATTCTTCTCATATTTATATGTTTCTAAAAAAAGATTAATCCAGTAATGCAAATGTTTACTGTCAGGATTAACAGCTATTGCAATATTATCATTATAATTTTTAAGAACTATTGTTTTTAATTTTATTGATTTGGATGGATTACTCATAAACAGATTACTTACACCCACTTCATCCCTTAAAACCAAATCAATATCTCCTTTTAACAAAGCAGTTACCGTATTGTCCCAGGTTATAAATTCTTTTATTTTACAATTTTTAAATATATTTTTTGCAAACTCCACATAAGATGTCCCCTTTTTCTCACCAATATTACCACTGAACAAATCCTTTTTTTTATAATCAAAATCATTGGCTTTTAATCTGTTTAAAATAATAACAGGATGTAATATAAGGTATGGATTGCTAAACAGAACTTTCTTTGCCCTTTTTAATGTTATACTAATTAAAGATACACCTATATCAGCAGTATCATTTGAAACCAGCTCAATTATTTCATCAAATGTTTTTGCTTCTCTGTTAAATTCAACTTTAACTCCAAATTTATCAGCAATGGTTTTAGATAATTTAACATCAAAACCTGTTAAATTTCCATTTTTATCATGAAAATAAAAGGGAAATATATCTTTATAATACATAGCAACAATAATTTTCCCTCTTTTAATGATTTTTTCAATATCCGGTGGATATTTTTCTGCATATAGAAAAGTATTATTTAAGATAAGAGAAAATAAGAAAAAAATAAAAATAAAACTCTTTTTCATTTAGAATTTTCTTTATTTTGTAAGAAATATTTATTCATTAACTCTTCCGGAGTAAAATTATACTTTTTTAAAGTAAGAAAAACATTTATCCAGTAAT
>JALWPZ010000125.1 GCA_026994745.1 Campylobacteraceae bacterium
CTCTTTCCGCAGCGCTCTCGATACCAACGAATGATTTCGTCCCCTTCCTCCTTTCGGTTGGTAACCATAGCGTATAGCTTGTAGTGCAGCCCGGACATTGCTTCCGGTTGAAAGCCCAGTTGGAGTTGGGCGCATTCCAATTTAGGTGCGCCGCATAGGCATGGATAATCCCAAATAAGGGAAAGCCTCCCTTGTATAAATCACTCTTAGTGAAGAGGAGGCTTCCCGATGAAGATTACTGCAAGACTACACCCCATTCCCGCTTTGGGAGAAGAATTCTATCTGGAGAAGGCTGGCCTGCAGGAAGCGGCTGAAGAGTGCCTGAGCCAGATTCGAGAGCGGCTCCTGGAAAAGATCTCTTCTACTCTACTTGATGGCAAGTCTTTGAGAGAGCTTGAGGAATCCATCCATAAAGAGGTCAGCAGCTGCTTAGATCTGTTCGTTGCTCGCCTTGTTCAGGCCGCTCATTTCGACCCGCGGGTTGTGGCCCGAGCCTCGAAGCTCGCCGAACTGCGACCCTCTATGAGGCTCCAAGACCGAGGCCAGAAGGTAGCCATTACTCTTCTCGGGGGTAGCCAGGTCGTGCTGACATCGCCCTACATGCTGAGTCGACCCAAGAAAAAGCGGGGTCGTCCGAAACAAAAGAAGGGGAGAGGAAAGAACGGGAACGGGCTCTATCCTATTCTTGAGCTCTTGGGAATCCGAGACCGAGCGACGCCTGCCGTGGCCTCGGAAGTTGCTCGACAGATGGCGTTGGGAACGGTCACACAAACTCAACAGAACCTGGCCACCCGTGGCATCGAGCTCGACCGAAAGAAGATTCGCACACTGGCTCTCAGGGTTGGAGAACGCGGATTGAGATTTCGAACAGAGGTCATGGAGGCAAGCCCGATAGGTCGACAATCCCTTGTTGAAGGTCATACTCTCCTGATTGGAACGGATGGAGGTCGACTTCGTACACGAGTGCGCAAAAAGGGACGCCGGAGGAAGTCGGGCCATCACGGCTTTGAGGGGAAATGGAGAGAACCAAAGGCCATCATTGTAAGTTCCGTTGATGAGAAAGGGCGGAAGATGAAGGGAGGTTACCAGCGCTATGACGCCACCCTCGGAGATTGTGATCGTGCTTTCGAAATACTTGCCGGCCATTTGAAGATGATAGGTGCCGAAAAGGCCTGTCGTTGGGTTGTCGTAGGTGATGGCGCTGATTGGATCTGGGACCGGGTCCCTCAACTTTGCGAGGCGGTAGGATTCGCCACTGAGAAGGTGACTCAGATCGTAGACTTCTATCACGCCAAGCAGCGGCTGCATCTCTTCGCGGATAACGTAAA
>JALWPZ010000126.1 GCA_026994745.1 Campylobacteraceae bacterium
AGCCATGAGGCTTTGCAGAATGGGCAGCGGATACGAGTACCGATCAAAAGCACACACAAAGAAGCGGTCGTTCTACAAAAAGTCAATCAGCCCGATTTCGAGACATCGGAGATCTCGGAAGCTCTACCCCTCCGATATCACGAATGGCAAATGGAGACTGCCCGTTTCATCGCCGACTACTACTTCTCCTCCTTCGGGGAGGCGATCGCCCTGTTCCATCCCTATGAATTTGTCCCTTCCGAATCCTCCGGGGAACAGAACGCTGAACAAATAGACCAAGCTACGGGTAAAACGGCTTCAATCGTGGATTGTAGCTCGGGCGATCTGCCCGACAATACAGAATCCGTCGAAGCCCCGCGATTGAGCCCAGCGCAACGGAAAGCCTACGAATCACTCGAGAACAAAGAGTCCGCCCTGCTCTTCGGGGTCACCGGCTCGGGCAAAACCGAACTCTACATCACCCGAATGGCGGAGGTCCTGACCGAGGGCAAGAGCGCGATCCTGCTCATGCCCGAGATCGCCCTGACCCCCCAGATGGAGAAGCGGTTGAAACGTTATTTCGGCGAGGCCGTCGCCCTCTGGCACTCCCGCCTGCGAAAGAAGAAAAAAGAGGAGATCCTGGAGGGGATCCACGAAGGGCGGATCCGCATCGTCGCCGGGGCCCGATCGGCGCTTTTCGTTCCGCTCAGGGATCTGGGGCTCATCATCGTGGACGAGGAGCACGACGACAGCTACAAAGCCATGACCCGCCCCCGCTACCACGCCCGGGATCTGGCCCTCTATCTGGGGAAGAAACGGGGGGCGCAGGTATGGTTGGCCAGCGCCACCCCCTCGGTATCCAGCTATGTCAAACATTTCGTGGTCCGCCTCAAGGAACCCTATGTCCAGACGAAGAAGGAGTATCGCTTCATTCCGGGCGATACCCTGACACCCACGATCCTCAAGGCCCTGGAAGAGAATTTCCGCAAAGGGGAGCAGAGCCTGGTCTTCGTTCCCACCCGGGCCAACTTCAAATACCTCTGGTGCGAGGAGTGCGGACAGACCCATCTCTGCCCCTACTGCTCCGTGGGGATGAGCCTGCACCGGCGACGGCGGCATCTGCGCTGCCACCACTGCAACTACACCGAACCGATCCGGGAAAGCTGCGCCCACTGCGGCCACGCGCCATTGAAGAGCGACCGGATCGGAACCGAGGAAGCCATCGAGATCATCCAGCGGGCGATCCCCGAGGCGAGGATCGAACAGTTCGACAAGGACGCCATCACCACCCCCGGCAAACTGGAAAAGGCACTCAAACGCATCGAAAAGGTCGAAAGCCACATCATCGTGGGCACCCAGATGCTCAGCAAGGGGCACGACTACCCCAATATCACACTGAGCGTCATCACCGGATTGGATTATCTGATGGGGATGGGGGATTATCGGGCCCGGGAGCGGGCCGTGGCGCTGCTGCATCAGATCGCCGGGCGTAGCGGGCGCAGCAAAGACGCCAAAATCCTGATCCAGAGTTCCCGCCCCGAGGAGTATGAACCCTACCTGGAGGATTACGAAGTGTTCCTGAAAGAGGAAGCGGAGTTCCGCCGCCAGGGAGACTATCCCCCCTTCGCCCACCTGGCCCGGATCCTCGTCGCCCACAAGGAGGAGTCCAAGGCCGCGAAGAAGACCCGGGAACTCACCGAACGTTTACGCGGCTTCCCGGGGATCGAGATCGTAGGCTCCGGCCCCGCCCCCATCGAACGCATCGCCGGGAAATACCGCTACACCATCCTGCTGCGATCCCACGACCGCAAAGCCTTGCTGAGGGCTCTTCACGCCGTGAAGGAGCAGGGGATCGAGATCGATATGGACCCGGTCGAATTCTCCTGAATTCGACCGGGTGATGAATGGTTAATAATGAATGGTGAATGGTTTTGGTATGCTTTTCTTCGAAAAGCCAACTTTTTAGGTGAATAGTTAATGGTGAATGGTGCATGATTTGGGTTTGCTTTTCTTCGAAAAGCTTTTATATTAAATTGAATTGTGGGGCAAATGGAGACGAGTATTGAAGAGTTGAGCTATCGCTTTGCATTGCGCATAGTAAAGCTGAATGAAGAGCTTCATCGTCAGCACCATTATGTTCTTTCGAAACAGATACTTCGTTCCGGCACCGCGATCGGTGCATTGACTGCGGAAGCGCAATATGCCCAATCAAAGCCTGACTTTATCCACAAACTCCAGATCGCATTGAAAGAGGCCAACGAAACAAGATACTGGCTGCGCCTCCTGCGGGATAGCGGCTATATTGATCCAGGTCTTTTCAGCAGCCTATTGTCGGAATTGGAAAGTATCATTCGAATTCTGACACGTATCGTCAACACCAGCAAAAAGAATCTACAATGAACTTACAAATCAAAATAAAAATCGTTGCAAGGCAACGTTTCCAGAACCATTCACCATTCACCATTCACCATTCACCGTTTTCATCGGAGGAACTTCGATGAAAGAGCGCTTTCCGACGAAAAAAATATTCGTGGGCGACGTTCCCGTCGGTGGCGACGCGCCGATCCCGGTGCAATCCATGACCTTCTCCAATACCCGGGACGTGGAGGCGACGGTGGAACAGATCAACCGGCTCCATTTCGCCGGGTGCGATATCGTGCGGGTGGCGGTGCCGGAGATGGAGGACGCCCTGGCCCTCCAAGAGATTGTCAGCCGTGTCAATCTGCCGGTTGTCGCCGATATACACTTCAATTACCGTCTGGCCCTGGAAGCGGCCAAATGGGTGGACTGCATCCGCTTCAATCCGGGGAATATCGGGGAGAAGGGACGGATCAGGGAGATTGTCAAAGCCTGTCAGGATCGTCAACTCCCGATCCGCATCGGTGTCAACGCCGGGAGCCTGGAAAAAGAGTTCGAGGATCGCTATGGAGCCACCGCCGAAGGGATGGTGGCCAGCGCCGAGTACAACATCAAATTCCTGGAGGACCTGGGATTCACCGATATCAAGGTCTCCCTGAAAGCCAGCGACGTGGAGCGCACCGTGGACGCCTACCGGATGCTACGCCCGAAGAACAACTACCCCTTCCACCTGGGGGTCACCGAGGCGGGAACCCTCTTTCACGCCACGGTCAAGTCGGCCATCGGAATCGGTTCCCTGCTGCTCGACGGCATCGGCGACACGATCCGGGTCTCCATCACCGGGGAACTGGAGAAGGAGATCGAAGTGGGCCGGGCGATCCTGAAGGATTCGGGCCGGGCCAAGGAGGGGCTCAATATCGTCTCCTGCCCCACCTGCGGTCGGATCGAAGCGGACCTGGTCAGCGCCGTGGCCGAGGTGGAGCGGCGCACCGCCCACATCAAGACCCCCATGAACGTCTCGGTCATGGGTTGTGTCGTCAACGCCATCGGCGAAGCCAAACACGCCGACGTGGCCATCGCCTACGGCAAGGGAGCCGGCCTGGTGATGGTCAAGGGAGAGGTGGTCGCCCGACTGCCCGAAGAGGAGCTCGTGGATCGATTCGTTCTTGAAGTCGAGCGCTTCGCGCAGCTTCAAGAGGGTGAATGATTAATGGTGAATGGTGAATAGTTGAGGTATGCTTTTCTACTGAAAAGCTTTTATAAAAAGGAAAAGTTTTGCCGAGCAAAACATACAATAGTTTCTCATTTCTCATTTCTCATTTCTCATTCGAAACTCCAAAGGAGTTTCGCTGATGGAAAATCTCTACAATCTCAACATCGAACGAGCCGTCCTTTCCGCCATCATCTTCGACCCGGAGATCTTCGAAGAGATCGCCGCCCGGCTCAATCCCGAGGACTTCTATCTCCCTTTCCATCAGCATCTCTTCCGCGCCATGGAGCGGCTGATGAACGACGAAAAACCCATCGACGAGGAGTTCCTGCGCAAAGAGCTCCAGAAAATGGGCAAATTCGAGGAGCTCTCCATGGTGGAGGTGCTCTCGGCCAACCCCATCACCGATACCAAAGCCTATGTCGAAGAGATCAAGGCCCTCGCCTCCAAACGCTCCCTGATCACCCTGGCCACGGAGATCAAGAAGCTCACGGTCGAAGAGAACCTGGAGGCGATGGAAGTGATGGACCGGGTGGAGCAGAAGCTCTACGAGATCACCCAGGAAAGCGTCAGCGAGGATTTCCGGGATTCCCCCGAGATCACCGTGGCGATGATGAAAGAGATCGAACGCCTCAAGGCCATGGGGAACTCCAAGCTCATCGGCGTCGATACGGGATTTCGCAACCTCAACGACAAGACCAGCGGTTTCGGCAAGGGGGACCTGGTCATCGTCGCCGCCAGGCCGGCGATGGGGAAATGCCTGGGAAAAGGGACCCGAATTATGATGTTCGACGGTACCATCAAAAAGGTCGAAGAGGTGAAGGTCGGCGATCTTTTGATGGGAGACGATTCCACTCCCAGAAGGGTGCTGTCACTGGCACGGGGACGGGAGATGATGTATTGGGTTCGCCAGAACAAAGGGATCGATTATCGCGTGAACGAAAGCCATATTTTGTCACTGAAGCGAAGTCGCAACGAGGGCGGACACATACACGGCGAAGTACTCAATATCCCCGTCAAAGAGTATCTGCAAAAGAGCGACAAATTCAAAAGTAACTATAAAGGCTATAAGGTCGCCGTCGATTTTCCGGCCAGAGAGGTGCCGATTGATCCCTATTTTCTGGGTATCTGGTTGGGAGACGGACGCTGTGACGATGTGCGAATCGCCACGGAGGACAAAGAGATCGTCGAATATCTTGAAGCATATGCCGCCAAGATCGGACTGAGCCTTCAGGTTTATACCTATGAAGACAAATGCCCGATCTACGCCATTACCAACGGTAGACACATCAACGTGCGACAAAGTTTTTCCCTGCAGAAAGTGCTCAGGGATATGGGGCTGCTGGAACTCAAGCGCATTCCGCAACTTTATATCTCCAACGATCGTCGGGTACGGCTTGAGCTGCTTGCGGGACTGGTAGATAGTGACGGATATTATGACGATAAATACCATGTGATCGAAATCATCCAAAAGAACCGACAACTGGCCAGAGATATAAAATTACTGGCCGATACGTTAGGCTTTCGTACTTCGCTGGTAGCAAAAAAAGCTTCGATTCACGATCGCGGATATGAGAGTGAGGTTTATCGGGTGAGAATCGTCGGTGATTTGGACGAGATTCCCGTTAAAGTCCCCAGGAAAAAGCCGCGACCCAGAAAAGCCGCCAGGGATGTGCGTCATACAGGTATCCGAATAGAACCCGACAAAGTGGATGATTACTACGGATTCGTGCTCGACGGCAACCACCTTTTCCTCCTGGAAGATATGACCGTCACCCACAATACGGCACTGACCCTCAACATGGCCCTCAAAGCCATCGAGCGGGGAGAGGGGGTGGCCTTTTTCTCCCTGGAGATGCCGGCGGAGCAGCTGATGCTACGGATGCTCTCGGCCAAGACTTCGATCCCGCTCCAGTCCCTGCGGGTGGGGGATCTGACCGACGAGCAGTGGAGTCAACTGGCGGCGGCGGTGGACGATATCTCCCGGCGGAAACTCTTCGTCGACGACGGGGGGTACGCCACAATCC
>JALWPZ010000127.1 GCA_026994745.1 Campylobacteraceae bacterium
GGTCCAAAATGGACTGCGAGGGAAATGGACAGGTCGGTGATGAACGAGGTTTCGAGGTTGAATCGCTCCCGCACTTTTGCAAATACAGATTTTGCGGTGTGAATGTCGTTGGCATGGACGACCGCGAGATGCAGCCGCTCTCCGTTGAGTTTTTCTTTGAACGCGGAGATGATTTTTTCCAGCGAGGCGTTTCGGGTGCGGACTTTGTCGGTCATGTACAACATGCCGTCTTGCAGCCAGACGATGGGTTTGAGCCGAAGGACAGAGGCGAGCATGGCTTTGGTGGCTTTCACCCGCCCGCTCATCCGCGCGAAGCGGAGCGTATCCATCGCGAAGACGATGCGAATCTCTTTTCGGATGAAATCCATCCGTTCAAGGATGCGTTCGACGCTTTCTCCCGCGCTGTCCATGATTCGGGCTTCGCGGCACATCATCCCCAACGCGGCGGAACCGCTCATGGAATCCACAGGGAAGACCTGAAATTTATCCGCGACGAGTTTCGCGGCTTGCACCGCGGAATCAAAGGTGCCGGAAAGTTTTCGCGTCACATGCATGGAGAGGATTGTATCTCCCGGGCGGGCGATGCGCTCGTAAAGTTCGACGAATTCGTGCGGGTTGGGCTGCGAGGTGCTTGGGATGATGCCCGTTTTTTCTACGAGACGATAAAAATCTTCGGCGTCGATATCTACGCCTTGCAGATAGGTCTTGTTTCCGAAACGAATCGAAATCGGGAGGATGTGAATTTCGTAGGCATCCTTCCAGTCGGAGGGCATATCTGCGGTGCCGTCGGTGACGATGTGCAGCATGGGTCAATCTCCTTCGAGTTCGAGCGAATCGCTCACTTGGTCTCGCAGCGCCAGGAGGGTGCGGTGATAGAGGCTTTTGATTGCGCCTTCGCTTCGTCCCATGATTTTGCCAATTTCAGCGTTGGAAAGCCTTTCTACAAATTTGAGAATGAGGAGATGCTGCCTATCGGGCGGCAAGGTGCGGATGATTCGCAGTAAGGCTTCTTGCTCTTCGGTTCGAACGATCGCCGCTTCGGGATGTTCCGTACTGGAGGTGAGGAACATCGCTTCGGTGATGGGGATTTCTTTGCGTCGGCTTCTATCTCGATGCCAGTTGGCGACCAAATTATGCGCGATGCGGTACAACCACGCGGAAAAGGGGACGCCCCTATCTTGATAGTTGACGATGTGCTTCATCGCGCGCTGGAAAACTCGAGCGGTTAAATCTTCCGCGTCGTAGAGATTTCCGGTGCGGTAGTAGACGTAACTGAAGATTCTGTCTACATATGCTTCGTAGAGCAT
>JALWPZ010000128.1 GCA_026994745.1 Campylobacteraceae bacterium
GCTCAGACCTTCCATCACGATCTCTTTCGTTTCCACATCGATCAGAATGCCCCCGTCGCGTTTGTTTTTTCGCCAGCCGCCTTTTGTATCGGTTTTCCCAAGCGCACTTACATACTTGGGACGGTTGTCGACAATACACAGGCCGTTGAGATGGCACCGGTCCTCCGGCGCGAGTTTCGTAATGAAATCCGGCATCCAAACCGGAATGAAACTCGAATCGCGGTCGAACGTGCACAAAGCGGAAAAACGGGTATTGACAAACCAGAGTTCGTTGTCGGCATACTCCATTTCATGGATGTCGATATCCCCTGTGTAGTGTCGGTTCTTGACGACGAAGCAGGCATCATGGAGGTTGGGAGATGGCATTTTTGCACTGACGGCGGGCATATTCTTGTACTCGATGATCTCCTGCCGCGTCCCGACGAAGATCCGCTCCAAACCCGACCAGACCCCCATCGGCCTTTGCAGACCGATAAAGTGCGTGTTGAGCTTGTCGTTTTCCGGCCGGACCAGCACCAGTTTTCCCGCCTGATAGGTCGATACGACGAGCGAACAGCGCAGCTGTTTCAGGATATCGGGGAAGTTGGAGGTGTAGACGCTTCCCAGCCCGATGGATCGATCAGGCGCCCGATCGGACGCCGGTTTTTCAGCCGGCAACGGACTTTTTCTTTCTGCGGCCAAGTAGGAACATCCCGCCCAGTGTCATCAACAATGCCAGAAGCCCTTTGGCTGGACCCGACAGCGGCACCGGTACCGGTGCCGGTGCCGCTTGATTCTGAATGATGGGAAAACCGTCGTCCTCTACGATACCGTTGGCGGTCAGATCGTCATCCCCGTCTTTGCCGTCGACCAGATAGACCTTGAGTGTCTTGCCGTTGTCGAGGATCTCGTACCCCGTTCCCGTCGCGGCGCTGTACGTTCCGAAGTCGTACCAATGTACGTCCGGATTGGCATGCGTCGGACCGTATTTCCAGAACCCGACATACACCTCCGTACTGTCTGCAGGCAGGTGGAAGCTGACGACCTGCGTAAAGCCGGTCTGGCTCCCGCTCTCGCCGGTAATGGCGACCGGGAAGTCCGTCACACCGGCAGGCGCCTCCGGCGGCGGTGGCGGGATTCCCTCCGCCGAACCCGGCAGGGTCGTCACGAGTGTCACGATCGGCGTACCGTCGGGCAGCTGAGCCTCCAGCGACGTCGTCTTTCCCTCTCTTGTCTTGGCCTTTGTTTATAAAAGCGCGCAAAAGCGAGATACGCTATAATACACTTCTTAATTTTTGGAATCATTTTCAACCATCTTCCTTACAGAC
>JALWPZ010000129.1 GCA_026994745.1 Campylobacteraceae bacterium
GAGAGCGTTTCGGCACTCTGGACGACACCGTCGAATTGATCCAACTCGGTGCATAGTGCCAGGATCCTTCGTTGACTCATCAGATCTCCTTTCTTCTCAAATTCCGCCGGGTGTCGGCATAAAAACGTTGCCCAATCCGGTAAAGACCATTCCCAAGACGAAAAGAATCACATAGATGATGAAGATCGCCGGGATCGAGGCGAAGACGAATTTCACCATGAACCAGACCAGATCCCAGAAGGGAACGTCCAAACCGGCCAGAACCACCCTTTCTTTCTTTTCTGTTTCCATCAGTTTTTCGGTTTCCATCACTCATTCTCCTTTGCTGTCTTCGTGGTACGCTCCTGATTCCCGGTGCCCACTCCTTTCTCCTGCATGATCCAATGGAATACGATCAGCTGAGCGAAGAAGGGGGTGAAGATATTGATGATCGGAACGAAATTGAGCAGGGAGGCGAAGAAGGCGATGCTCCAGATCACCGCCCGATGCCGTCGCATCCGCTCGTACTCCTCCTTGGAGCAGTAGAGTTGGCAGGTGGCCCGGAAATTCGCGTCCCGATAGAGCCAGGCCCAGAGAAAGAGCTGGATCAGCACGTTGACGATGGGGATCATCAGCAATGGGAAAAAGAGCACCGTCAGAACGATGAAGAGCAGAGAATCCCGCAGAGCCACGGGAAAATGCATCGCCTTGACCCGTTCCGTGGCGATTTCCACGTCGGGGTACTCGATCTCCCGAATGGTCTCCAGGAACTCTTTGCGATAGAGAGAGAGGACCAGGAAGAGGCTCAGAACGTAGAAGCTGTAAAAGACATAGACGTTCAGGAGGACCGCACTCCCCTCCGCGACGGTCTGGAAGGGCAACCATACCAGAAGCTTGTTGGCGATCCACTTTTCCAGAACCCCCCAGTTGAGCATCATCAGCCAACCCCAGAGAATCGCGAAGCCCAGAAGCGTGGTAAACGAGTAGTAGTAATACCCCTTCTTCATCTTCCGAAAGACCAAGGGAGCGATGATCGCCGTCAGAAAGGCGTAGGAGACCAGCACTGCCAGTGCCCATAAAAGAAAAAGCACCAACATCGCCCCGTTGGCTTTGACGATCGAAAAGGGCACCCAGTTGATCAACCAGGTGCTCCACTTGAGCAACTCGTCCCAGAAGACCCAACCGATCCCCATCCAGATGAAGAGCATGGGGATCCCGGTCACCAGGACTTCCCGCAACACCTCCCAGCGGACCAGATCCCGGATACTCCGATGAAAAATTCCATAGACTTCCTGCATCTATTCTCCTTCCTCCTCTTTGCTTTGGCGCTCCCGCTGACAGGCCAGCTCCTCACTCTTGATCCACTTAAGCTTTGTGACGATCTTCTCCAATTCGGCGATGTTTTCCCGACACTCCGCTTCGAGCTTGCGCTTCTTCTCTTCCACCTTTTCGATCTGTTTATCGATCTGATCGATGGGAATGGCACAGTTTTTCGCCATCTCCTCCTCTCTTTGCAGAATCCATTCCGTCATCTTCTTCAAAAAATCGATCATCGAAATCTCCCTTTTTTTTTCAATTATACTCCATATTTCCCGGAATTATCGTTTGACCTCATGACCAAGTGCTCCCGGAGAATCATTCGACAGATTTGTCGTCAATGCTACCAAAGTAGCATTTTACCTTGATAGGATTACGCTAAATTTCTCTTCGTGAAATAACTAAAAGAAAGCAAGGAGGTTCATCCATGAAAAAGGTTCTTCTCTCATCTGTCGTAGCACTGGCCCTGCTGGGGACGGGAGCAATGGCTGCCGAGAAAAGCACGGACAGCAAAAGCGTGAGCGCAGCGGCCGTACGTAACGCCAAAGCCAACGCCATGCAGGCCAAAGGCGATGTCAAGATCGTCAAAGAGGCCGTCGAGGCGGTCCAACTGACCCAGAAAGTGCTCGTAGCCCTCAATCAGAAGAAAAAGGACGAAGCGATCAAGGCCCTGGAGAAAGCCATCGGGAAGATGGAAGTGGTCATGAGCAATCCTAAGGCACCGGCCCTGATCCCTCTGGACGCATCGGTGATCGTCAGCGAATTCGCCGGGAGCGCCTACGATGTACAGAACGCCGTGATCACCAGCATCGCCCTGCTCCAGAAGAGCCGGGTACAGGATGCTCGAATGATCGTTCAGACCCTCAAGGACGAGGTCGATCTGGTAACGATCAACATGCCTCTGGCATCCTACCCGGCGGCTCTGAAGCTGGCAGCGAAGTTCCTGCACGAGGACAAGATCGACGAGGCCCGCAAGGTCCTGGCCACCGCACTGAATACCTTCGTGGAGGTCGATGTGGTCACTCCTCTGGGAATCCTGGAGGCCCAGAATCTGATCGCCGCGGCCAGCAAGGTCGCCCAGAGCGACAAAAAGCTGGCCCTGGCGCACCTGGAGGCGGCCAAAGCGGCCCTGAAGAAGGCCAAGGCGCTAGGATACACCAGCACCTCGGACACCACCTACAAAATGCTCAACGACGCGATCAACAAGGTCGAGGATGAGATCCGGGGTGCCAACAAGTCCGAAGGCCTCTTCAAAGAGCTGATCGTCAAGCTCAAGGAGTTCGCGGACAAGGCCGTCAAATCGGTCCACAAGTAAAGAGACCGAAGCAAACGATTCCCGCCGGTCCATCCGGCCAAACAAAGAACACTAGAAACAAAGGATCAACAATGGCAATCATCGGATTCACGAAACTCGAAGCGCTCTTCCGCAAGGCGGCATCCCTGGATATCGACAAAAGTCATGCCAAGGAGATCACCGGCATTGTGGAGAAAAAGCTGGTCGACCTGCTCATCGCAGGCGAGCGGGACGCCAATCTCAACGGCCGCGACGTGATCTGGGAGGGTGACCTCCCCATCACCAAAGGATTGCAGGAGACCATCATCGCCTTCAAAAAACTGGAGGAAGAGATCGATCTTCAGGACGTCCTGAACTACCTGACCACCGTTCCTCCTCTGAAGTACCCGCTGGCAGCGGAACTGGAAGCCAAACTCCCCGAGATCACCGGAGCCATCCTGGTGGTTCTGGCCAGAGTGATCAAAGAGGTGGACGAAGAGAAGCGGCGCGTCAACAAAGAGGCCATCGAAAAGGCCGAGCGCATCGTCGACCTGACACTCTAAGGGAGAGTCGGGGCAACATATCGAGAATGCCCCGACCCTCTATCCAAATGGCCTTGGGAGACGCGTTTGGTGTCTCTCAAGG
This sequence comes from Campylobacteraceae bacterium, assembly GCA_026994745.1. Lineage (GTDB taxonomy): Bacteria > Campylobacterota > Campylobacteria > Campylobacterales > Sulfurovaceae > Nitratifractor. The sequence continues at coordinate 3,215 of JALWPZ010000129.1, forward strand.
CCATTGCGTTTACTCAGTACGGATACAATACCCAAAACAATACAAAGGAATGGAACATGCTCAACTTCAAAACCTTCGAGAACAATCAGGAGATGCTGGAGAAATTCAGCAAATACAGCAAGATCTATGGGGTGATCTTTTTGATCCTGGGTCTGGTGGGGATCTTCTTCCCCGGCCTGATGTCCATCACCACCGCGATCTTCTTCGGTTGGCTTCTGCTTTTCAGCGGATTCCTGGTGGGGATGCAGACCTGGCAGTTCAACCGCAAAGACTGGATCGGCTGGCTCAAGACCGTCCTCTTCACCGTGACCGGCGCCATGGTCATCGTCAACCCTCTGCCCGGCGTCATCGCCCTGGGGATCATCTTTGCCGCCTATTTCGTCGTGGACGCGGCGACGAACTTCGCTTTGGCATTCAAGCTCCGCCCCGCGCAGTACTGGTGGGTCGCTCTGCTCAACGGTCTGCTCTCTTTGGGGATCGCGATCTTTTTCACCCTGGCGATCGGTAACCCGCTGCAGACTCTCTGGCTGGTGGGAATGCTGGTTGGGATCAGCCTCTTCTTCGACGGTGTCATGCTGCTGAGCCTCTCCCGCGCCGCGAAAAAGGACACCCAGAGCTGACTACTTCCCGACGCGCCCCCCTTCTCTCCACCACTCGTCGGAGTGCTGGGATCCTTCCATCTTTTTTAACTACGGGTCATCCAACACTATAGAGATCCATACTTTCTGTTGACACCATCCATCAACAGTAAGGGCCCATGGCCGCACTCTTGTCGTTGAGAACGGAGCTGACGGTATTCTTCCCCCTCTCTTTGGATCGGTAGAGATAACGATCGACCCGGCGGAAGATCGATTCCGTATCGTCCCCCTTCACGCAGAGCGAAATTCCCATGCTTACGGTCAAGGCTCTGCCCAAACCGAAGTGATGTCGGGCAATCTCTTTCCGCAGCTCATCCGCCTTCTCCACCGCATCCTCCAGAGAATCCATCGGAGAGAAGATCACGGCGAACTCTTCGCCCCCCAGGCGGAAAAAGAGGTCGCTTTTGCGGATCTTTTTCTGTACAAATTCCGATAACTCCTTGAGGACCCGGTCGCCCACATCGTGACCATAGCGATCGTTGATCGTCTTAAAATTGTCGATATCGAAGATCAACAGAGCGAAATTCTTTCCGTATCGTTCACAAGAGTAAATCTTCTCCGCCAGCATTTTGTTGAAGAATCGCCGATTGTAACTCTCTGTCAAAGGGTCAAGATAGCTGAGCTGCTCCAACTCCCGATTCTTCTGGGCCAGTGCGTTTCGGTACTCTTCGATCGCCTTTTGAAGACGCTCGAACTCCACGATCCGTGGCCAGGGTTGCTCCAGAGCCTCTCCCCTCTCCAGGGATTCGACGACCCCCCGGATTCGGTCTGCCAGGAGAAATTTCACGGTCCAGATCAGAAACAGCAACAACAGCGCCATGATCATTAAACCGAAAAGGATCCGGCTCAGGTTCCGGTAATACTCCCGGTACAATTCTGCGACATCATAGACCTCCCGGATAATGATCGTCTCCTGATTGATCCTTCTGGTGAAACTGTTCTCCGAGGCGTAATAGAGCACCACTTTCTTGCGCTCCGGTTGAAGTGTATAGTGAAGCTTGTTCGACCTTCGGAAAAGATCGTGGATATAGTCGGGATCCTCCATCGCACGCTTCAGGTCCACCGTGACGCCGGTCTCTTTTTGAAAACGCTCCAGGAATTTCCTCTTGAGCTGATTCATCTGTTTGAAGTAATGCTTTTTGTCTTTGAAAAGTTTTCGACTCCCCACGGAGTTGAGCATCCCGTTGGCGAGGAAGTAGACATCGATCTCCCGGACCTCGGGGCTGCGTTCCCTGATCCGTCGCAGTTTTTCCGCGAAGCCCTGACTGGGGAAAAAGTTGTGGGAAATCTGGACGAAGAAACTGCTGTCCTTCGAGCGAGCAAGCAGGTAGCGCCGGAAATCATTGGTCAGGGGCATATAGAAGGGAGCGGAAATGTGCCTGGTGATCCTTCCCATCTCCAACTGATCGAAGATCTTCATGGCATAGGGGAAATCATGGAAGTCGAGGCCTACGTCCATCGCCAGAGTGCTGCGATGGACGATGCGATCCTTTCCGATGAGATAGATGTCGTAATTACCGAAAATCGCGTGTCGATCCAGATCTTCCTTGATGGGTTTCAATGGCTTGTCCATCCGGTCGAGGTACGCTTTGACCCGATCGAGGTTCTCCTCGTCCTCATCCTCGGCACTAGAGAAGAGAAACTGCAAAGCTTCATAGGAACTGACGATGAATTCGTCCAGCTTCATCGATTCGATGGCAATCCGATTCTGAATCTGTGCCTCCAAATGGCGTTTGAGCGTTCCGATCTCCACTACGCCTACGATCGTTGTGAAAAGGATGACGATCCCGATCATAACCAGAAGCAGACGTTGCATGGAGAACTTCAAAAGAACCTCACTTTTCACCCAACGGCGCGTCGCTGCGCTCTTTTTTCTTCCTGCGCTCGAAGGCGGCGTTGGACGGCGTCTCCGTCACACTGAAATATCCCGAGCCGAAGAGCACGCACCCCTTGCATCCCGGATCGCAGGGATGCGAGAGCAACCGACACCAATCGGCGATTCCCTCGTGGGTCGTCTGATGCTGACACCCCCATCCACTAGCCATCGTTCCCTCCTAGTACCGGATCTCGAAACCGTCAAAGAGCAGATCGTCCTCTTCCAGACTCTCCCGCTCCACCGACTCCACTTCACTCATCGGAGAGCCTTCGTAGAGCACCCGTTCGATCCCAGGCAGCTCCTCTTCCGTCGCCCGGACCACCACTTCCACCGTACCGTCGGGTAGGTTGCGAACATATCCCTGGATCCCGAGCTTCCGCAGGTTCTGTGCGACGAATTTCCGATAGAAGACCTCCTGCACTTTTCCCCTCACGACAAAGCGATAACTCTCCACCCCTCTCTCCTACAATCTTTCGACCTTTTTGCTGATATTCCGGACCCTTTCGAGACGGAACACTCTTATGAGGAAAGTATATTGCGAATTGACTGAAAAACGAAGAGAGGTACCGGCAGAATTCACCGGCGGGGAGGATCAGAGTTTGGGGCCGGCGGAGGAGTAGTCGAATTCGGCACCGCGGTCGTTGTAGCGTTCGAAGTTTTCGATGAACATGGCGGCCAGCTTGCGCAGCTGCTCGTCATAGGCCATTTTGTCCGCCCAGGTATTCCGGGGGTTGAGGATGGAGTTGTCGGCTACCCCTTCCAGGCTCTTGGGGATCTGAAGATCGAAGACTGGCAGGGTTTCGAACTCGGCGTTGTTGATGGAGCCGTTGAGGATGCCGTTGATGCAGGCACGGGTGTCTTTGATGCTCATCCGCTTTCCCACTCCATAGGGGCCACCGGTCCATCCGGTATTGACCAGATAGACGTGTACCTCGTGCTGATCGATCTTTTCTCCCAGGAGCTTGGCGTAGACCGTGGGATGCAGGGGGAGGAAGGCTTCCCCGAAGCAGGCGCTGAAAGTGGCGACGGGCTCGGTAATTCCCCGCTCAGTACCGGCGACCTTGGCGGTGTAGCCGCTGAGGAAGTAGTACATCGCCTGCTCTTTGCTCAATTTGCTGACGGGAGGAAGAACCCCGAAGGCATCCGCCGTTAGGAAAATAATGTTCTGAGGGTGGCCACCCATCAGAGTACATTCATGATTCTCGATGTGCTCGATGGGATAACTGACCCGGGTATTCTCGGTCTTGGAGGCGTCGGAGTAATCCACATGCCCCTCTTCGTCGGCGACAACGTTCTCCAGCAGTGCTCCGGGGCGGATGGCGTTGAAAATCTCGGGCTCGCTCTCGGCGTCGAGGTTGATGACTTTTGCGTAGCAACCCCCTTCGAAGTTGAAGACCCCGTGCTCGTCCCAGCCATGCTCGTCGTCACCGATCAGGGCGCGGTTGGGATCGGTGGAGAGAGTGGTCTTGCCGGTTCCCGAAAGACCGAAGAAGAGACAGACATCCCCCTCCTTACCCACGTTGGCGGAGCAGTGCATCGAAAGTTTTCCTTCCAGGGGGAGCCAGTAGTTCATCATGGTGAAGATCCCCTTCTTGATCTCCCCGCCGTACCAGGTACCACCGATGATCGCTTCGTTGCGCTCGATGTTGAAGACGACGTAGACCTCGGAGTTGAGACCGTGCTCCTTGAACTTGGGATTGCTGGTCTTGCATGCGTTGTAGAGAACGAAGTCGGGTTCGAAATTCTCCAACTCCTCCTCGGTAGGCATGATGAACATGTTTTCGATGAAGTGGGCCTGCCAGGCGATCTCGGTCACGAAGCGGATCGCCTTGCGGCTGGCAGGGCTGGCTCCGGCGAAGGCGTCGACGATGTAGAGTTCCTTGCCCGAGAGCTGCTTCATCGTGGTCTCCCGAAGTTCCTCGTAGATCTCGGGGGTCACGGGCTGATTGACCGATCCCCAGGCGATGTGCTCGTTGGAGGGAGGTTGCTCGACGAAATACTTGTCCTTGGGACTGCGTCCTGTGAAGATCCCCGTATCGACCATGGCGGTTCCATTGTCTGTGAAGCGACACTCGCCCCGCTTTTTCTCATCTTCGGTCAGGCGGGCGTAGTCGGGATTGTAGATGACACTGGCGATCTCCTCGATCCCCAGTTTCTCCAGGCCCTTGGGTTGAATGGTACTCATTGATTTCCTCTCTTATCTGAATATGGAGAGCAGCACACCCGCTGCCACAGCTGAGCCGATGACGCCGGCAACGTTGGGACCCATCGCGTGCATCAGCAGGATGTTCCCCGGTTTCTCATCGGCACCCACCTTGCTGACGACCCGGGCCGCCATGGGAACGGCGGAGACTCCTGCCGCACCGATGAGGGGATTGATGGGCTCTTTGGAGAAGCGGTTCATCAGTTTCCCCATCAGTACACCCGCCGCGGTACCCGCCGCGAATGCCAGCAGCCCAATGATCATGATCCCCAGGGTCTCGGGGACCAGGAATTTGTCCGCCTGGAGCTTGGAGCCGACCCCCAGTCCCAGGAAGATCGTCGTGATGTTGATCAGGGAGTTCTGCATCTCGTTGGAGAGGCGGTCGACCACTCCGGACTCTTTGGCGAAGTTCCCGAAGGCGAAGGCGCCCATCAGGGGAGCCGCCTCGGGAAGCAGCAGAGCGATCAGCATGATGATCATCAGGGGGAAGATCAGCTTTTCGAGCTTGTGGACCTTCCGGCTGGTGGTCATGACGATCTTGCGCTCCTCCGGACTGGTCAGCGCCTTCATAATGGGAGGCTGGATGACCGGGACCAGCGCCATGTAGCTGTAGGCCGCCACGGCGATGGCTCCCAGCAGCTCCGGGGCCAGTGCCGTCGCGATGAAGATCGAGGTCGGGCCGTCGGCCCCCCCGATGATGGAGATGGCAGAGCACTGTTTGAGGGTGAAGTCGACCATTCCTGTATATTGGGAGAGTGCCGCCGCGCCCACCAGAGAGCCGAAGATCCCGAACTGGGCCGCCCCGCCCAGCAGAGCCGTTTTGGGATTGGAGAGCAAGGGGCCGAAATCGGTCATCGCACCGACCCCCATAAAGATCAATAGCGGGAAGAATTCGTTGGCGATTCCCATATTGTAGATGATTCCCAGCATCCCTTCGGGGCCGGTCATGTTGGCGATGGGGATGTTGGCGAGGAGGCCGCCAAAGGCGATAGGAAGCAGGAGCAGAGGCTCGAAGCCCTTGGCGATGGCCAGATAGAAGAGGATAAAGACGATCACGAACATGATCGCCCTTCCCCAACTCTGTGCAAAGGCGCTCATCTTCTCCCCGTCCCCGTTGACCACGTCGGGGGAGGGGTTGAGCATGGCGTAGATTCCGGTCTCCTTGAAGAAGTCCACCAGAAGATGACCCACACTTTTGGACTCGAAATTCGCCGCCTCATCAGCCTTGAGCTGCTCCTGGGTCACCACTGCACTCTTGGCTTCGGTAGTTCCCGAAGCGTTTGCGGCGGCTCCCGCGGCAAACAGGGCGATCATCATCGCCAGTAGGATCCGTTTCATGGTCATCCCTAGTTCATCGTCGCCAGCAGCTGGCCATCCTCGACGGCATCGTTGACCTTTACATCGATGGAAGCGATGGTGCCCGCCTGGGGCGCGGCGATATCGATCTCCATCTTCATCGCCTCCAGGATCATGATCACCTCCCCCTCCTCGACGCTGTCGCCGGGATTCTTGAGGATCTTCCAGACATTGCCGGGGGTCTGGGAGCGGATCTCGACCGCCCCTTTGCCGTGCTCCTTGACCACCGCAGTAGGCTTCTCCGCCGTCGCCGGTACTTCACTGACCTGTATCTCCGCATCGCCCTCCGCGACCTGGACGCTGTACTTCTTGCCGTCGACCACTACCGTGTAATTACCTGCCATTGCTTCTCCTTCCTTGCATTCTTCTTCCATTTCACTGATCTTCCGTACCATGAGAGGGGATTCTCCCTTGAGGAAGGCGATCCCTTTCTTGTCGCAGGATGCGGCGATGAAGATGTTTTCTTCCGTCGTCTCCAGCCCCTCCTCCTCCAGCACCTTCGTCCAGTGTTCGATCGATTTGTTGGGATCCCGATCGGCGATGTCCAGAGGATTCTCCGTGGTGGGCTCCAGCCCCAGCTTTTCGCTGGCGAGTTTGACGATTTCGGGGTCGGGTTCCACCGGGGTACGTCCGAAATACCCCAGAACCATCCGACCGTATCCCGGGGCGATCTGTTTCCAGGGGCCGAACATCACGTTGGCGTAAGCCTGCTGCCAGTAGAATTGGCTGACGGGAGTCACCGAGGTTCCGTAACCTCCCCGCTCCACCACTTCGGTCATCGCTTCGATCACCTCGTCGAATTTGTCCAGGTTGCCGTTGTCCCGCATCATCTGGGTATTGGCGGTCAGGGCGCCACCCGGCATAGGTGCGAAGGGGATGATGGGATTGACCTGGGTCGCTTCGGGGGGAATGAAGTAGTCCTTGAGCGCCTCTTTGAAGGCCGCCTCGTACTTACGCACCTTGTGCAACTTCAGGCCTCCCAGATCGTAATCGGTCCCCTTGACCGCGTGCATCAGGGTCAGAATATCGGGCTGGGCGGTACCGCCGCTGACGGGAGCCGCCGCCAGGTCGATCCCGTCGGCTCCACCCTCCAGAGCCGCCAGGTAGCAGGCGACACTGACCCCAGCGGTCTCGTGGGTATGGAGGCGGATGTGCACATCTTTGCCCAGCATTTTTCGGGCCATTTTGAAGGTCTCGTAGACTTTGTTGGGGTTGGAGGTGCCGCTGGCGTCTTTGAAGGCGACGCTGTCGAATTCGATCCCGCTGTCGAGGATCTGCTTGAGGACCTTCTTGTAGAACGGAATGTCATGGGCCCCTTCACATCCGGGAGGTAGATCCATCATGGTAACCACCACTTCGTGCTTCATCCCGTATTTCTTGATGCACTCGCCGCTGTACTCCAGGTTGCGTACATCGTTGAGGGCGTCGAAATTCCGCACGGTCGTCGTCCCGTGCTTGGCGAAGAGTTTGGCGAAGAGGTCGATCATCTCCCGACTGCCGGTATCCAGCATCACGGTATTGATCCCCCGGGCCAGGATCTGCAGATTAGCTTCGGGTCCGGCGATCTCCCGGAAGCGGTCCATCATTTCGAAGGCGTTCTCCCGCAAATAGAAAAAGAGGCTCTGGAAGCGGGCACCGCCTCCGAATTCGAAGTGGGTGATGCCCGCTTCCTTGGCGGCCTCGAGAGCAGGGAAAAAATCCTCCATCAGGACCCGACCTCCGAAGACCGACTGAAAGCCGTCCCGGAAGCTGGTGTCCATAATATCGATATATTTTTTTGCCATGATCAACCTTTGGAGTTGGATTTGCTTTTGCGGAATTCTGTGACCGCCGCGATGATCGCCGCCACCCGTGCCTGTTCATCTTCTGCAGGTCCTTTGGGAGAAGTCGGCGCTGGAGTAGCAACCGGATCGGGAAAGTATTTGCCGATAATATATGCCTGCAGTTTCATGAACTGCACCAGGATCATAAGGAAAACGAAGACCACCGTCATCCCCAGGATCATGAATTTGATGCTTTCTCCTACGAGATCTATTTCCATGTAGCTTCCTCTCTGCTTGGATACTTAATTTTAAAACACTTTAGCTTGCATGGGCATAAAATCGTCAGCCTATCGACGACGCTTCCTCCGTTTTCCCGATGGGCTCTGCTTCTGTTCCCGCTGATACTCTTCCAGCATCGCTTCCAGCTCCTCTTCATTGTAACCGATGCGATGGGTGCCCCTCCCTTCGAAATTTTCGCACTCCATTATGAAGGAGAGGGCCTTTTTCACGAACGTGACCTGATCCATATCGGTGAAGCCCTGAAGAACCCGGTCGATCTGGGGATGGATAGCGGTCTCGTCCAGCCGCTCGTGAAGGAGGCGGATCGTTTCGTTGTCCACTTCCCCACCCTCCATCTGCAGGGTCGCGATCTGCATGTTCGCTCCCACCTCCTTGCGGATCCGCTGGAGTTCCCGGAACTCTTCGGTGGAAACCAGGGTGATCGCCCGGCCATGCTTGCCCGCCCGACCGGTCCTACCGATGCGGTGGACGTAGCTCTGGGGGTCGAAGGGGATATGGTAGTTGATGACGTGGGTGACGTTTTTGATGTCCAGGCCCCGTGCCGCCACATCCGTAGCGATGAGGATACGGGTCTCTCCCCGACGATAGGACTTGACGATAGCATCCCGGTCGATCTGTTCGATATCGCCGTGGAGTCCGGCGGCATTGAAGCCCAACTCCTGCAGATATTCCGCCAGGCGGTCCACCTCCCGCTTCATCCGGCAGAAGACCAGCACCTTGTCGTACTCCTCGGTCTCCAGAAGGCGTACGATCGCCTCGTCTCTCTGATTCTCGTTGATCACGTAGTAGAGCTGCTCGATATCGATGTTCTTGGTGGTCTCGCTTCCCACGACGGAGATGAACTCCGGCTCGTAGAGGAGCGTATCGGCCAACTCCTTGATGGGATCGGGCATGGTCGCGGAGAAGAGCAGGGTCTGCCGGTTCTGGGGAATGAATTCGAAGATCTCCCGCACATCGTCCAGAAAGCCCATATCCAGCATTTCATCGGCTTCGTCGAGAACGACGATCTCCGGGTTGAAGACGTCGATCTTTCCTTTTCGATAGAGGTCCTTGAGGCGGCCCGGGGTCGCTACGACGATCTGAACGCCCCGATGGATCAGGGCGATCTGTCGCCCATACCCTACCCCGCCGTAGACCGCCAGGGTCCGGATCCCGGCGAAACGCCCCAGATGGTAGAGCTCGTCGCTCACCTGGGTGGCCAGCTCCCGGGTCGGCGTGATCACCAGCGCCCGCTCGATCTCCCCCCGGGCGATCCGGTCCAGGATCGGCAGGCCGAAGGCCGCCGTCTTTCCGGTTCCCGTATGGGCCTGCCCCACCAGGTCACGCCCCTCCAGGATGATGGGGATCGCCTCCTTCTGGATCGGACTGGGTTCTTTGAAACCCGCGATGCGGATCCCCTTCGCCACCTCGGGATGCAGATCAAAATCTTTGAATGTCATGGTTCTACTCTCCTCTGGAGGCTCGTCACCTCCCTATTCGTTCGTTCAAAGTCCGTTCTTCGGCGCCATGCCAAGTCTTTGAACCGTCTCAATCCCCCGCAGGTGATTCAGAAGATACAAAGATGCTCAAGGCGTAGTCATAATTCGAAAGTACGGGCCTTCCAGTTTGAAAGCCCCACGTATCTGTTCCTACCATTGTCCATTGTTCGGTTTCTAGTTACTAGTTTCTCGTTACTAGTTTCCATTAATTTCCTCACTAATTTCCCATGCTCCAGAGCAGAAACACTCCGAAAAGGATCCGGTAGATCCCGAAGGGCACGAAGGTGAATCGCGCCAGAAAGGCCAGGAAGAGTTTGATCGTCAGCCAGGCGACGACGAAAGCGACGAGGAAGCCCACGAGATAGGGGCCCCACGAGGCCCCGGCGAACTCCTGATAGTGTTTGAGCAGATCGTAGCCGCTCACCGCCGCCATGACCGGGATCGCCAACAGGAAGGAGAACTCCGCTGAAGTTTTTCGGTCCAATCCCGCCAGCAATCCGCCGATGATCGTCGCTCCCGCCCGGGAGGTCCCGGGGATCAGCGAGAAGACCTGGGCGAAACCGATGGCCACCGCCTGCATCCAGCTCACCTGCTCCACGTCGTGGACCCGCTCTTTGGCTTCCTCTTTATAGAAATACTCCACGATCAGAAAGACCACACCTCCGATGATGAACATCCACGCCACCACCTGCACGCTGAAGAGCTCCTTGACCTGGTGGCGCAGCAGAAAGCCGATGACCCCCAGCGGAAGAAAAGCCACCAGAAGCTTCTGCCAGAGCACGATCTTCCTGGGGCTGAGCTTGTCTCGATAGATCAGGATCACCGCCAGGATCGCCGCGAACTGGATGATCACGTCATAGGCCTTGGTCAGATCGCTCTGCACGATCCCCAGATAGTGTTCCGCTACGATCATATGCCCGGTGGAAGAGATGGGAAGAAACTCGGTGAAACCTTCGATGATCCCGATGACGATGGATTGGAAGTAATTCATTGGCGAATACTTGTCATTGGTGTATTGGTGTATTGGTCATTGGGGATATATTCCAGGAATTGTAAGACATTGGACATTGCGTTTTGGGCATTTTGTACTAAAACTCTTTGTTGGTTACTCGTTGCTCGTTCCTCGTCAGCAGTTCTCATACATTTCTCATTTCTCATTGGCAAGATCAGTTCCTCACTCCTCACTCCTCACTCGCCAGAATGATTCAGATCATTCTGGCGAAGTACCCTTCTTCCTTCGCCATCAGCTCCCGGGGAGTCCCCCGGTCCGCCACCCGACCATCTTCCAGCACGTAGATGTACTCGGATTTCTCGATGGTGCTGAGGCGATGGGCGATGGTGATCACCGTCTTGGGACGCAGGTACTCCTGCAACTCGCCAAAGAGTCTCGCCTCGGTATGTACGTCCAGCGCCGAGGTCGATTCGTCGAAGATCACCACCTCGGGATCCAGCAGGATCATCCGGGCGATGGCCACCCGTTGACGCTGCCCCCCGCTGAGACGTACGCCGTCGCGTCCCACCTGGGTCTGCAATCCCTCTTCCAGGGTCGCCACCACATCCTCCAACTGGGCGATCCGGATCGCCTCCTCGATCCGCTCCGCAGGATACTCGTTCCCCAACGTGAGGTTGAAAAGCATTGTATCATTAAAGAGCTTGGGGTGCTGAAGGATCACATGGACATGGGAGCGGATCGTGGAGAGTTCGATCCGGTCGTGACGCACCCCGTCGTAATAGAGGGCCCCCTCCTCCACCGGGTAGAAGCCTACGATCAGGTTGGCGAGAGTGGTCTTCCCGCTGCCGCTGGGACCCACGATGGCCACCTTGGACCCGGCGGGGATCTCCAGTTCTATATTTTTTAATATCTGTCGGCCTTTCCGATAGGAGAACGAAAGCCCCTCCGCCCGGACGGAGACCGCCTCTTTCCCCTTGAACGGATCCTCTCCGCTGCGTACCTCCGGCTCCCGCTCCATCTGGAAGATCCCGTCGATCCTGTGGCAGGCGGCCCGCGCCGAAGCCAGGGCGTACTGGAAATTGATCACATCCTGGGTCGGGGTCATCATGATCCAGAGATAACCGAAGACCGCCAGCATCAACCCCACGCTGAGGGTTCCATGGGCCACCACCAGGATACTGACGGAGCGAAAAAGTTCGTAACCCCCCAGAAAGACCAGAAAGGAGAGCCGCATTGCCCGGTCGCTCTTGTAACTGAATTCGATGGAGCGGTCCCGCAATCCCCTCGCCTCGTCGATGATCCGACCGAAGAAGTGACGCTCCTTGTTGGCGGCTCGGATCTGATGGAAGAGCTCCAGCGTTTCCGTCAGAGCCGACTGGAAGGCTTCCACCGCCCGGTTCTCCTCCCGCTTGAGTCGCCCTACGTTCCTCGCCAGCTTGGCGGTGAAGAATACGACGATGGGATTGGTGACGAGGATGAAGAGCGCCAATTGCCAATTGATGATCAGCAGGACGACAGCGGTAAAAAGCAGGGTCAGGATGGAGATGAAGAATCTGCTCACCGTGGTCCCGATGAAAGTGTCGACGGTGGCGATGTCGGTCACTAAGCGGGAGGCGATGGCCCCCGAGGAGCTGGTCTCGTACTCTTTGAGCGAGACCCGTTCCAGATGCTCCGTCGCCGAACGGCGCAGACGGTAGGCCAGGTCCTTGGAGATCCCCAGAAAGGTTTTGACCTGGTAGGTGTTGAGGAGAAAACCCAACCCTCTAAGCACGATCACCAGGGCCAGGAAGAAAAAGACATAGCCCGAAAGGCTCATGGGCATGATGTGGGTCGCCACCCAGGAGGTGAGGGTATCGCTCTTTTTCAAAAGCAGCTCATCGACGAGCATGGGGATGAAGAGAGGGATGATCACAGTCAGAACTGTCGCCAAGACCGCGGCCAGGTTCCCCCGGATCAATGCGCTGCGATACTCCAACGTACGTCGAAGCAGATCGGCGATGCGACAGGTTCGGAAATTCACGAAGCGCCGCCCGCCTCCATCTTGTCGACGATGGGAAGAACCAGACGAAGGTCTTTCTCATCGATCACATGGCTCGCCGCCTCTTTGAGCACCGGTTTGGCACAAAAGGCGATGCGGGTCTTCGCGAATTCGAACATGCTCAGATCGTTGGCCCCGTCCCCGACGACCAGAGTCTTCTCAGTCGATACTCCCAGGAGCTTCTGAAGCCGTACGATCATCCGCCCCTTGGAGTCGCCGAACATCATTTCACCCCCCACCTTTCCGGTGAGGATCCCCTCGTCGTCGTGGAGAATGTTGGCGAAGTCGGCATCCAGCCCCAGGACCCGGGCGAAATGGGAGGTCGCGACCCGAAAACCACCGGAAAAGCAGACCACCTTGTACCCCCTCTTCCGCAGTCCTCCTACCGTTTCCATGGCGCCGGGCATCAGAGGGAGCCCCTCACAGATCTCTTCGACCCGTACCCGGGGGAGCCCTTCCAGCAGTGCAACCCGGGCCTGGAGGGATTTGAAGAAATCCAGCCTCCCCTCCATCGCCTGACGGGTGATGGCCGCCACCTCCTCTTCCAGGCCCAGTTCCCCGGCGAGATAGTCGATGGTCTCTCCATCCATCAGTGTCGAGTCGAAGTCGAAGACGGCCAGTTTCTGCATCTCTTTCCCTGCCTACAGGCCGCCTGTGGGGCCCTTTTTCTGCTAGAATTATAGCCAAAACGCCAAAGAGAGCTCCCCATGTTTCAGATCTTCTGTCAACGGCTTCACAGCCGGGAACCCTTCATCACCGTCGAAATCACCCCTCCCCATGGTGCCTCCATGGAGCCGATCCTTCAGGCGATCGAGCGCTCGGAGATCCACGAGAAGGTCACCGGCTTCTCCGTCACCGACAACCCCCTGGCCAAGCTCAAGATGTCTTCCATCCTCAGTGCCATCCGGACCCAACAGCGTTTCGGAAAACCGGTCATCGCCACGATGAGTATGCGGGACCGGAACAAACTCTCCCTTCAGTCTTCGCTGCTTGGCGCCAACGACTTCGATATCCGTCTGATCCTGGCCCTCACCGGCGATCCCGCCAAATACAGCGACCAGCCCGAGGTCAAGGGGGTTCTGGAACGGGACAGTACCCTGCTGCTGAGCATCATCTACCGCCTCAACAACGGCGTGGACTACTCCGGGCAGAAGCTCGACCCCAAACCAAGACCCATCTACCCCTTCGCCGTCAGCAACAGTTACGCCAAGGATATGAAGCAGCTGATGAAGCGAATGGTCAAAAAGCTCGACTACGGTGCCCGGGCTATCATCACCCAACCGGTCTTCGACCGGGAAAACGCCAAAGAGCTGCTGGAGATCTTCGACGAAGCCAAATCCAGAAGCATTCGGGAAACCGCCAAGGAGGCGGAGCTGGTCCTGGGACAATTCCCGGTCATCCGCGCCCGCACCGCCACCTTCATCGACGACAGAGTTCCTGGTATCAGCGTCCCCAAGGAGATCATCGACGAAATGAACCTGGCAGCCATGGATGGCCCGGAGAAAGAGCGGGAGATCGGCTTCACCCTCTCCAAACGAATCTTCGACGAGATCCTCGCTCTGCATCCCAAGGTCCACCTGATGACCCACAACCGCTTCGAGCTCTGCGCCCAGCTCATCGGAGACTAATTCAGTTCAGTAGTCGCTATACAGAAAGTGACCATGATGTAATATTTCTAAATATTACACTGCCGGGCTCCCAGTGATCTCACAAACGGCAAGCCCAGAAAAAAGGGTTATGGACGGAGGGATTTCAATCCTGCCGAGTGGGAAGGAATTCCCACTGACTCACATCGCTCGTTCGATCACCCAATAAAGCGTCGGGACCGTCAAAAAACTCAGTACGATCCCATACCCCAGCACCGAGGCGACGAAACGGCGCTCCAGCCCCGCCATGATCGCCAATACCGAGGAAGAGACCATCGGCGCCATCCCCGCTTCCAGAATCGAGACCCGGGCTGGCAGATCTTCCAGTCCGAGGAGCAGGAAAAGCAGAAGTAGAAGTAGTGGTGCCAGCAGGAGCTTGACCCCCATGGCGAAGAGGAAGGGAAGCCTCTCCCCTTCCGCGAAGCGCAGGGTCAATTGCAGTCCGATAGAGAACATCGCCACCGGGGCTAGGCTCCAGGCTAGCCACTCCAGCGGCAACCCGATCCAGTGGGGCCAACGGGTTCCAACCATCATCAGGGAAAAGAGTAGCGCCACAAAAGCGGGAAAGAGAAAGATCCGTTTGAGAATACCCGAAACGCGGAACTCTCCCCCGGTATAGTAGGCCAGGGTCACGATCCCGAAGGTCGAAAGGATCAGGAAGGAGCCCATCTGGTCGTAGATCAGGGTATAGGGGATTGCCCCCTCTCCATAGAGGGCCATGGTAAAGGGAACCCCCAGAAAGGAGGTATTCCCATAGGGAACGGTAAAGAGCAGCGCCCCGGTCAGTCCCCTGCTCCAGTGGGCGAGTCGGGCGACCAGGAGTACCAGGACCGACGAGAGGGCGAAGAGTCCCCAGGCACTGACCACCGGGACTAATGCCGTTGCGCTCCAATGGATCCTGGGGATATAGACCAGGACCAGAGCCGGCAGCGCGACGTAGATGACGTAGCGGTTCAGCAGAAGGCTCCAATACTCCGAGCGATCTTCCGACAGACGCTGCTTCAAAAGGAAGGCCAGAGCGAAGAGAAGAAGCAGAGAAACAACCGAACCCACACCGATCCTTATGGTAGACTTGAGCGGTATTATTCCGGATTTCAGGAGGATTGGCAATCGACCTGTTTCTTCAGCCTCGATCCGGTCGAGTTGCTCTGAACACCCACGAAGAAAGGTGGGAACAAAGTTCAGCGCTGAACATGTCAACTCACTATATACTGGAGTATGGGTAGATCGAGCAATCAATTGACAAGGATCGTACACGAATGGAATGCGACTACCTGATCATCGGAGCGGGGATTATCGGCCTCGGTATCGCCAAAACTCTCAAAGAACGTTATCCACAGAAACAGGTTGTCGTTCTGGAAAAAGAGAAAGGGGTTGGAGAGCACGCCAGTGGACGAAACAGCGGGGTACTCCACGCCGGATTCTACTACAGTGCCGACTCTCTCAAGGCACGTTTCACCCGGGAAGGCAACGCTCGCATGAAGGCCTTTTGTCGAGAATACGGACTCCGACTCAACGAGAGCGGAAAGCTGGTCGTCGCCCGGGACGAAGAAGAGTTGCGAACCCTCCATACCCTCAGAGAGCGGGGAAAAACCAATGGAGTGGAGCTGGAACTCATCGACGAAACGAAGGCCCGTTCCATCGATCCCAACGTACGCACCCATGGTCGAGCCCTCTTCAGCCCCAGCTCAGCGACGGTCGATCCCCTGGAACTGGTGCAACGACTGCGTCACGTGGTCGTCGATCTGGGTGTGAAACTCTTGATGGAAACTCCCTACCGGGGATACCTGGGAAACAACAATATTCTCACAAAGAATGGAGTCATCCAAGGAGAGGTCGTGATCAACGCTGCCGGACTCTACGCCGACCGGATCGCTCACGCCTTCGGCTTTGGCGAGCACTACACCATCATCCCCTTCAAGGGAGTCTATCTCAAATACGGCGGGAGGACCGTCCCGGTACGCACCAATGTCTACCCCGTTCCCAATCTCAAGAATCCTTTTCTCGGAGTCCATTACACCATTACAGTAGATGGAGCCGTCAAGATCGGACCGACGGCGATCCCCGCTTTCTGGAGAGAGAATTATCGGGGATTGGATCGCTTCGATTCGGGGGAGATGGCGCAGATCCTGCGTTGGGAGGCGGAGCTATTTCTACGCAACAGTTTCGGTTTTCGCACCCTCGCTTTCGAAGAGCTGCGGAAATATTCCAAGAGGCACCTGGCGAAGCTCGCCTCCGAGATGGTGCACTCGGTCGACATCGACGCCTTCGATCAGTGGAGCCGTCCCGGGATTCGGGCTCAGCTATTGGACAAAGAGTCCCGGGAGCTGGTCCAGGATTTCGTCGTGGAAGGAGACGAGCGGAGTGTGCATATCCTCAATGCCGTCTCCCCTGCTTTCACCTGCGCCTTCCCCTTCAGCGAATGGGTAGTGGACCACTATATTGGGAAGCGGAGCAAGGAGTGATTCCGGCGATTGTTTTTTGTGGGAGTCACGCAAGTACAAGAGGGAAAAACTGGGGAATAGACTGCCTCATCAGGCAGCCTATGGGTACATAAGCTCAGAGGATCAGCAGCCGGCGCAGCTGACGGCGTCCTGGATCTTCTGAACGATGGAGGGATCTTCCAGAGTGGAGATATCCTGCTTGATCTCCTCCCCTTTGGCGATGGCCCGAAGGATGCGC
>JALWPZ010000130.1 GCA_026994745.1 Campylobacteraceae bacterium
GCTTCGACCCCACCGACCCCTACAAGAGCAAATTCGACGTGGTCAAGGAGGTGGTCAACGACTTCATCGCCAAGCGCAAGAACGACCGCATCGGCCTGATCAATTTCGCCAGCGTCGCCTTCGTGGCTTCGCCCCTGACCTTCGAGAAGGAGTTCCTGCAAAAGATCGTGGCGATGCAGCAGCTGGGGATCGCGGGCAAGCGCACCGCCATCAACGACGCTCTGCTGCAGACCTACAACATCCTGAGCAAGAGCGACGCCAAGACCAAGGTGGCGATCCTGCTCACCGACGGCATCGATAATATGAGCCGCATCGGATACGAGGATATCCTCAAATTGATCTCCAAGAGCGACGTCAAGCTCTACACCATCGGGATCGGCAGCTATCGGGATTTCGATGCCCCCTATCTCAAGGCGCTGGCCCAGGCGGGACACGGGAAGTTCTATGCCGCTTCCAACAAGCAGGCCCTGGCCAAGATCTACGCCGATATCGACAAACTCGAGACCAGCAAGATCAAGAGCAAGAAGATCGTTCAGCATGAGTATCTCTATATCTATCCGCTCTTCGTAGCGATCCTGGCGCTGCTCTTTTTTATCTATCTTCGTACGGCAAAGGGGGTGGAGTGATGCATTTCGTCCATCCACAGTTTTTCTGGGTAATGATCGTCCCCTTCGTGATCTTCGTCTTTCTGGTTCTGACCAACAAGGACAGTGTCTCCCGGATCTTCAGCGAAAAGGTACTGGAGCGCCTGCGTGCCGACAGCGACGCCCTGCCCAACAGCCTGCGGAACATGGTGCTCTTCGCCGCGGTCTTCCTGATGATCGTGGCTCTGGCCCGCCCGGTGATCGAAACGGGGGAAAAGACGGTGCGCCTCAAGGGGATCAGCGCCGTCGTCGCTCTGGATATCTCCGGCTCCATGCGTTCGAAGGACCTCTACCCCAACCGTCTGGAGTTCGCCAAGAAAAAGCTCAGTGAGCTGCTCGACGATATGCCCGGGGATGCCGTCGCCCTGACGGCCTTCGCCCACAACTCCTTCGTCCTGGCTCCCTTTACCAGCGACAAGGCGACCCTGAAGCAGATCATCCAGGGAGTCGACGAGAGTTATATCAACATGGCCTCCACCGACTTCGCGGCGATGGCCGATCTGGCGGGTCGGCTTCTGCGGGACAAGAAAGAGAAGATCCTCGTGGTCTTCAGCGACGGGGGCGAGCCTCAGGATC
Organism: Campylobacteraceae bacterium; assembly: GCA_026994745.1. Lineage (GTDB taxonomy): Bacteria > Campylobacterota > Campylobacteria > Campylobacterales > Sulfurovaceae > Nitratifractor. The sequence goes on from JALWPZ010000130.1 coordinate 1,221, forward strand.
TGAAGGGCCTGGCCCAGACGCTCAAGAAGGAGGGGATCATCCTCTATGCGGTTCTGATCGGTACCCAGAAAGGGGCCCCGGTCCTCGACGAGCAGGGGCGACCACTGAAAAAGAGAAACGGAGAGTTGGCCATCACCCAACTCAACGAGGAGCTCGGGAAGATCGCACGGGAGAGCGGGGGCGACTATATCATCGCCGGATATGGGAAATCGGATATGGAGTGGCTGGCCCGACGGATCCATGGCAAAGTTTCTGGCAAGAGTCAGGGGGTGGTCCGGATCAAGGAACGGGTCGAACTCTTCGTCTATCCTTTGGCCGGAGCGGTTCTCTTGCTGCTTATGGGTCTGAGCTCCATGCCCCGGGCCGGAGAGGGATTCGGCCGGCGGCGACGAAAGGAGCGCGCATGAAAGGCATCGTGATTTGGGCTCTGTTGGCCTTCGTTTCCAGCCTGTCGTTCGCGGGTGTACACGACTTCAAGATCATCGAAGCAGCACGCCAGGCCTACGAAACGGGGCAGTACGACAAAAGCGTGCAACTCCTGAAAAAACTGGATCGGGAAGAGGCTCCTCTCAACTACGACCTGGCCAACGCCTACTACAAGGCCAAACAGTACGACAAGGCGATCCGGCTCTATCGACGGGCCAAAGGCGAGGGAGTGGACGAGCACGATCGGCTGCACAATCTGGGAAACGCCTATTTCAAGGCGCGACAGTTGAAGAAGGCGATCGCCGCCTACGAAGCCTCCCTGAAGATTCGGGAGGATGCGGAGACGCGATACAACCTGGAGTTGGCCAAGAAGCTGCTGGAGAAAAAAAAGAAAAAACAACAGCAACAGCAAAAGAAGCAGCAGAAGAATCAGAAGCAGCAGAAACAGAATCAGAAACACCAAAAGAAAAACCAGAAGCAGAATCAGTCCCAGTCCAAGTCGAAACAGAAGAAGCAGGAGCAGAAAAACTCCTCCCAGAAGCAGAAGAACTCTTCCCAGAAGAACAACCAGGGCTCCAAAGGAGAAGGGCAGAAGCAGGAGCAGCAAAAGCCCAAGAGCGGAAGCAAGGCGGAGCAGAAGAAGCAGTCCCAAAAGCAGCCCAGGAACTCCCAGCGCAACGAGGGGCAGAAGCCCAAGGGGGAGCAGCAGAAGAAGGATCTGGGCAAGGGGAAAATGAAGCCTCAGGAAAAGAAAAAACAGGAGCCCAAACCCCAACCCAAGCCCCAGGAGAAGAAAGAGGCCCGCCCGGCACAGCCCCAGGGGAGCGAACGGGGAGAAGAGCGGTCGCAGGGCGGGGAAGCGAAGATGCGCCGCATGCAGTCGGTGCAGGCCAAAGAGCTGCGTCGCCTGATGAAGAAGATGGGGGGCCAGAAGATGCCGACCCTGATGTATCAGGCGGGAGAGGGGCGAAAAGCGACGCCCCAGATGCAGGTAAACCCATGGTAGGCGAAACGAAAAGAAGTAGGAAGAAGGAAGATAAATGCGAACACTCCATCGATTATTGAAACGACTCTGGATCGGACTTTTCTTCGTCGGTGCAATGGTGCTGGCAGGAAATGTGAAGGTCCAACTCAGTTCCACCCAGATCGCCAAGGGGCAGAACGTGGTGGTGAAGATCATCGCCGAGGGCCGGCAGGTGGAATTCCCGGTGATCCGGTCCATCGGGAACTATCCGGTGGAGAATCTCCGCAAGAGCAGCAAGATCGAGACCCGGATCGTCAACGGCAACATTTCGACCCGAAGCAAAAAGATCCTCTCCTTCGAATTCTATCCCGAGAAAACAGTGACACTCCCGACCTTCAAAGTGCTGGTGGATGGAAAGGAACTGCAGACCAAACCAGTGACGATCAAGGTGGTCGAAGGAGGTGCCGGCAAGGGAGTGGGACCCGCGGGAGGGTTCACCCTGCAGATGCACCTGGACAAAAAGAGGGTCTATGTGGGAGAGCCCCTGATCCTGACCGTGGATGCGGCGGAGCCGATCCACGGGTCCATCGTGCAGATGCAGTACAATCCCCCCGAGTTCAAGGAGTTCTTCGTCAAGCCTCTTGGGGGGGAGAATCAGATCCGAAAAGGGGATCTGACCATTCACGAGCTCAAATACCTGTTGATCCCCAACAAGGCCGGGACCATCACCATCCCTCCCGCCCAGGTGCGGGTCGGGATCCGGGATCTCCATGCGGTCAGCGACCCCTTCGGGATTTTCGGGACTCCGGTCAAATGGTACGCCATCCGCTCGGTCCCCCTGCACCTGCAGGTGGAGCCGTTGCCGGCGGCAGTGGACCTGGTGGGCTCCTTCCGGATCAAGGGAGGCGTGGACAAACGCAAGGTCCAGGCCAACAAGCCCGTGAACTATACTCTGACGATCACGGGGGAGGGGAGTTTGGAGGATCTGGCGGATCCGGTCTTCGACATTCCCGGTGTGACGGTCTACAGCGACGATGCCCAGGTGGAGAGCCGGATCGTCAATGGAAAGCTGGAGAGCAAATATGTCAAGAGCTACGCCTTCATCTCCGATCGGGATTTCACGATTCCCTCTTTGAAGCTCAAGGTCTTCGATCCCAAGAGCGGAAAGGTGCAAAGCATCTCGACCCGGGAGATCCCGATTCAGGTTGAGGGAGGAGCCGCGGCATCGGCGCCGAGAACGGGGCGGGCCACATCCGGAGCGCAGCCCAAGGCGTCGAGTGTCAAGCAATCGGCACAGGGAGCTGGAAAATCCGGCACACCCATCGCAACGGCGAAGAAGCGGACGGAAAACCCATTGAGCGATGAAGCCTATTACGCGAAGAGAGCCTACGAAGAGAAGGCGGCGAAGCTCCCCTGGTACCTGCTGATCGCCTATCTGGGAGGCGTTGCATCGACGTTCCTTATCCTTTGGGTCTACCGACGCCTATCTCGAGGTAGCAGAGGGATCGTACGTCGGCGTCATTATGGATATGAAGAGGCGTTGAAGATCCTCTATCCCCACATCAACGAGGATCCGGAGGCGGAGCGGATGGTACGGGAACTCTATCGGATCAAAGCGGGGGAAAAGGTGGATCTCGACCGAGGGTTGTTGGATCGCCTGGCCGCCCGCTACGATCGGGAGGAAGGGAAGTAGTCTACTTCAGCTGTTTCTTGTATTCCGCTTTGATCTGGCGTATGATCTTGAAGTTGTCGTCGGCTTTGCGGGAGAGTAGGTTGGGGATGAACCGGGATTTGGAGTTGTACATCATCTCATAGAACATGAATCCCTTGCGGGCCTTCTCCAGAAGGGCCCGGGTCTTGTCGTTGTTGAGAGGATTGGCCTCCAGCTCTTTGAGGTTCTTGTGGAAGTCGTCGATAATCGCCTGGATGTCCGCTTCGTAATCGGGCATCTCGGCCCCCCAGAGTTTCAACAGATAATCGATGGTGATCTTCATCGGTCCCCGGCAGAGCTTCCCTGTGAGGGAGAGGAGTTCGAGGCCTCCGTTGGCCGCCGGCTTGGAGCCTTTGAGGAGGAGAGGGATCATCTGTTTGAAATTGGCCCGGAGCTTCAGGGCTCCCTCCTTGGTCGGGGGTGCCTCCAGGATCTTTTTGCTCTCGTCCCAGATCGCCTGGGCCTGGTCGAAGGCTTGTACCGCACCGGGATTGTCCTTGAGGCGGGATTGGAAGTACTCCTTGATTTCACGAAAGCGCTTGTCGTAGGCGGGGATCGCCCGCTTCAGGCTCCCCTCGGGATCGTCGAAGGTGCTGTGGAGGCCCTTCATGATGTAGGCTTTGAGCATCTGCTGCGACTGGGTCATCTGCAGACAATTGGTGTTGAAGACATTTTTGAGCGTACCATTTTTGGGAAAAGGATCGATCTGTAGGGCGAACAGAGTTGCCGAGAGAATAACGATCCCCAGCGCGAGTTTTTTGATTCCGGACATATTTCCCTCCGAATTTATGGAATGGGGAAGATTATATCATCAGAATATTAGATTATTCCTAGTGAAAAGGATCAGCTTTACTGATCTGTTCTGTGATTTCCTCTTCTCTGCTCATTTATAGGATTTCGTGCAAACCGTTGGCCTTTCCCATCCATTGATGGAGCTCTTCCCAACGCTCCTGGATCACCAACTCTTCGCACCGCTCCAATTCCCCCTTGAAACACTCGATGGCCAGGATGAGGTTCTCCTTGTTCTGTCGGAAAATATCGGTCCACATATTGGGGGAGCTTTTGGCGATCCGGCTCATGTCCTTGAAGCCTCCTCCGGCGAGGGCGATGATGGCCCGTGGATTCTCCTGCTTCATGACGGCGTTGGCCAGGGAGTAGCTCAGGGCATGCGGCATGTGGGAGATGAAGGCGGCATGGCGGTCGTGATCTTCGGCGTTCATGTAGAAGATCTTCATTCCCAGATCGCCGAAGAGCTTTTTGGCCAGACTTCGCTGCTCCTCTCCGCTCTCTTCCAAATCGCAGAGCACCACGGCCTTTCCCCGGTAGAGATCCTCCTGGGCGGCGCCGGGACCGAACTTTTCCGTACCCGTCATCGGGTGGGCAGCGACGAAGTTCTTCCGGATGGAGGGGGGGACGCTTTCGACGATGAGCTTCTTGGTACTCCCCAGATCGACGATCGTCGTGTGTCCGGATACGAAGGTCAGTTCCTGAAGGACGGCGACGATTCCATCCACAGGGATCGCCAGGACGATCAGGTCGAGATTGGAGAACTCCTCCAGCTCGTCGGTGATCCGGTCCGCAATTCCCAATTCCAGGGCTTCGATGCAGTGCTGGTCGTTGTGGTCGTAGCCCAGGACCCGGCAATTTTCGTACACCTTTTTCATGGCCAGGGCGAAGGATCCCCCCATCAGTCCCAGGCCGATTATTCCGACATTCATAGTCCAATCCTTAATTTTTTCGTTAATTTTTTGTATATTATTTAATAGTAAATCATTTATCAATTTGCTTTTAGATAAATGAAGGTATTATATCCGTGAAAATCTTTCTCTTCGCTATGAGGGAATCAAAAGGTGGTGAATATGTTGAAAAAGCTTCTGCTGGCGCTTTTCCTGAGTCTGACGGTCGTGACGCTGAATGCGGCGAATTTCTCCGGGAAGCCGATCACGAACATCGAAATCAAAGGGATCGACGATGCCGAGAAACTGATGGAGCATCTCGGGATCAAGAAAGGGGACCGCTACTCTCCGGACAAGGTCGTCCGGGCGAAGGCCGCTATCATCAAGGCGATGGAAGCCCAGGGACTCTACGGGACCACGGTCAAGGCCGAGGTGGAACCGGTCAACGACAGCGTCGCCATCACCTTCGATGTCAACAAGGGTGAAAAGATCAAGATCAACAAGGTCACCTTTGTTGGCAACAAGCAGGTGGACAGCTCCGACCTGGAGAAGAACCTGGTCAACAAAGAGGGCAGCTGGTTCAGCTGGATCCCCATCATTGGTGGAGGCGGCGGTACGGCGATGCCCGAGCAGCTCCCCTACGATCAGATGCGCATCCGCGAAGCCTACCTGGAGCGGGGATATCTGGATGCCAAGGTCAGCGAGCCCCTGATGAAGATCGACTTCAGCAACTACAAGGCAGATGTCACCTATGTAGTCCAAGAGGGAGAGCAGTACAAGGTCTCATCTGTCAAGATCGCCGGGAAGGTCCCCGGCCTGGATGTCCAGAAACTGCAGGAGGAGCTCCATCTCAAGCCCGGCAAGGTCTTCGACGTCAAGAGACTCCGAAGAGACTTGAAGCTTCTCAACGAGAAGGTGGGAGATCTGGGCTACGCCTACGCCCAGATCGAGCCCGTCTTCAAGAAAGATCCCAAGAACCATACCGTCACCATCACTTACAAGATCAACCCTCACCAGAAGGTCTATATCAACGACGTCATCATCACCGGGAACACCAAGACCCTCGACTACGTCATCCGCCGCTACATCTATCTGGCTCCCGGAGATCTCTACAACTATACCGATCTGCAGGATACCAAGAAGGAGCTCCAGCGGACCGGGTTCTTCGACAAGGTCGTCGTCAAACCCCAGCGGGTCAGCGAAGACAAGATCAATCTGGTCGTGGAAGTCACCGAAGCCCAGACCGGTAGTCTTTCCGGAGGTTTCGGTTATGGAAGCTATGACGGATTCATGATCAACGCCAGCGTCTCCGAGCGCAACCTCTTCGGTACGGGGATCGCCGGATCCCTGACCCTGGATTACGGCCAGAAGAGTCACAACTACGCGCTCTCCTTCACCGATCCCCGGGTCTTCAACACTCTCTTCAGCCTCTCCATGGGGATCTACGATTCCCGCCAGAAGTACGAGTACGACGACAATACTGAGGATTACACCGTGGATCGTACTGGCGGATGGTTCAGCTTAGGCCGGAAGATTGGACGGCATATGCACGCGTCATTGGGTTACAGTTATACTGATGTCAACTATCATGATTACAGTAAGAACGTGGCGAGTGAATATTCCAAATTCTACGAGTCCTATAAGAAATCGTCCATTCTAGGGTCTTTCACCTTCGACAATACGGACGACTACTACGTTCCCAGAGAAGGGTTCTTCAGCAAGATCAACCTGGAGTATGCCGGCGCGGGTGGGGATGCCGAATTCTGGAAAGCCGATTGGAAGTTCGCCGCCTTCTACGGATTGGAAGATATGATCGATTACGATCTGATCCTGCGCTACAAACTCCATGCCGGGTACATCGGTGACCAGGGGAATACCCCGGTAGCTGAACGATATACCCTGGGTGGCTCTCGTGACGGTGTACGGGGCTATGCGGCCGGATCGATCGCTCCGCGTGCAATTAGTGATAGCGGTACTAGCAATGGAGAAATCGTGATTATCGGTGGGGATCAGGTATTCGTCAACTCCATCGAAGCGAGCATCCCTCTGGACATGATCACCAGTGGGATGCGTCTGACAGGCTTCGTGGATTATGGAATGATCCGCAATACGATCACAAAAAGCAGCCAGGACTATAGATACCAGGATGACTGGATCGATCGCGCGTCCGCAGGGGCCCAGATCGAGTGGAAATCTCCCTTTGGTCCCATCAATCTCGTCTTCGCCTACCCCATCAACAAGAAAGATGGAGACGACACTTCCGTCTTCGAATTCACCATGGGAAGCAAGTTCTAAGTTTCTCTCACTTCGCCTCGGGGTTCCCGGGGCACCTTTCCCCATAGCCCTTCGTTTCAATATCCTGTATTCATAGGATGGAATTCTAATGGTCTCCATGGTTACAACTCATGATTAACGGAATTTCTCTCGGCGGAGGAGTGGGATTTTCATAGCGTGTTTAGAGGACTTCTGATGGTGAGTAGAATAGTGAACGGGAAGAACGATACCGGCGCTATTGGCCAGTAGAGGGTCGAGAGAGGAGATGCTTAGCGGGTTTCGGAGACGAACTTTTCGATTCGCCGGACCCCTTCGCGGATGGTGACGATGTCGGTGGCGAAGGAGAAGCGGAAGTACCCTTCGGCGCCGAATCCGATGCCGGGGACGACGGCGACCCCGTAGCGGCTCAGGAGCTCTTCGCTGAACTTCATGGAGTCCATGCCCAGCTCCTTGATGTTGACGAAGAGGTAGAAGGCGCCCTGCGGGCGGGTGACGCTGAGGCCGTCGATGGCGTTGAAGAGTTCCACCGCTTCGTGGGCTCGGGCTTCGAAGGCCCGGCGCATCTGCTCGATCTCGTCGTCCACGGTTCCATCGAGGGCGGGGATCGCCGCTTTTTGTGTGATGGAGCAGATGTTGGAGGTGCTCTGGGACTGTAGGGAGGTCATCTTCTTGACCAGTGTCGTGTCGGGGCAGGCCAGGTATCCCATGCGCCATCCCGTCATGGCGACGGACTTGCTCAGGCCGTTGATGGTGACGGTGCGCCGGTACATATCTTCGCTGATGCTGGCGGTGGCGGTGAACTCGGTCCCGTCGTAGACCAGCTTTTCGTACATTTCGTCGCTGGCGACGAGGATCTCGGTACCCTCGAGGACCTTGGCCAGGGCTTCCAGCTCTTCACGGCTGTAGACCGCTCCGGTGGGGTTGGAGGGACTGGTGAGGATCAGAAGCTTGCTCTGGGGAGTGATGGCGGCCCGGAGCTGCTCCGGGGTGATCTTGAATCCGTTGGTCTCATCGGTTTCGATGATCACCGGCTTGCCTCCGGCGTATTTGACCAGTTCGGGATAGGTGACCCAGTAGGGAGCGGGGATGATCACCTCGTCCTCCTCGTCGATGATCGCCTGGGTCAGGTTGAAGAGGGATTGCTTGGCTCCGTTGCTGACCAGGATCATGTTCCGCTGGTACTCCAGACCGTTGTCCCGCTTGAGCTTGCCAGCGATGGCGTCGAGGAGCTCGGGGATCCCGGCAACGGGGGTGTATTTGGTGAACCCCCGTTTGATGGCGTCGACGGCCGCCTCCTTGATCGGCTGGGGAGTGTCGAAATCGGGCTCTCCGGCGGAGAAGCCCAGGACATCCTTTCCTTCTGCTCTGAGTTCGGCGGCCAATGTGGAGATGGCGATGGTCATGGAGGGGGAGAGCGCTTGGATACGTTTGGAGAGCATTTCGCTTGCCTTTCTTGGTGTGTCTTGTGATTCCATTTCCTGTGATTATACACAATCCAAATGTTGAACGACTGAAAATAGCACTTCACGGTTCTTCCCAAAAATCGACTTTTCCACAACTTGCGAACTGAGATTTTTTCAAAGAGTCTTAATGGAAATTATGTCAGGATAACTCGTTGCATGAGAAAGCCAAACCCGTCGTGAGGCGGGGACGGAAAGCCATGGGTCTTTTGATCACCTCGGGAAAGAGAAAAGATCGCCAGGCTGCCACGAGGAATCGTTTCGCACTCCGAACGATCTTTCGGAATTGGGATGGTTTCGCTGGCTTGCCATACGCTTCGGATTCGTGGTTCGCTGTTCCGCTTTCTTCATGTCTCGCTTCGATCAAGTTTTTATGATAAAATGTTATAACTTGGTCTTATTAAAATAGGTCCATGGGATCAAGGAGATTAAAGATGTACGGAATCAGAAAGAGTTTGGGTGTGTTACTGACCCTCGCCCTCCTGACAGGGACGGGGTACGCCATCGAGATCAAGAATCTGGCCCAGGCGGTCAACGAGGCGGGGCGACAGCGGATGCTGACCCAGCGGATGCTCAAGGATTACGCCATGATCGGGATCGGCAACACCTTCGGCAATCCCAAGGAGGATCTGAAAAAGGTGATGGATACCTTCGAGGATCATTTGCAGGGGTTGACAGCCTTCGCGCAGGACCCGGAGACGAAGAAGAGCCTGGAAGAGCAGCGCAAACTCTGGGATCCGATCAAAGAGATGCTCTCCGAGCCTCCCAGCAAAGAGCGGGCCCAGGAGCTTCAGGGGAAATTGGACGAACTGCTCAAGGCGGCGGATCGGACCACCAAGCTCTTCGCCAAGCAGACCGGGAAGAAGTCGGGGGAGATCATCAATATCTCCGGTCGTCAGCGGATGCTCTCCCAGCGGATGGCCAACCTATATATGCTTAGAGTCTGGGGGATCGACGATCCCAAATTCAAGGAGAAGATGGATGCCGCGATGAAGCTCTTCGGCGATTCTCTGGATCGCCTGATCCATTCGGATCTGAACACCGATGATATCAACCGGCTCCTCAAGCGGGTCAAAAACAATTTCATGTTCTTCCAGGTGATGAACCGTTCCCAGAACAAATTCATTCCGTCACTGATCTACAAGAAATCCAATGAGATCCTCAAGGACATGAATACGGTCACCGGCCTCTATGCCTCCCAGAAGGTCCAATAGCACCCTCGGAGTGCAAATCCATCCAAGCAAAGGAGAAAGAACGATGAAGATGAAAAAGATTCTGCGTCAAGTTGCCCTGACGATCGGGGTTGTGGGAATGTTGGGAAGTGTAGCGATGGCGGCGGAAGCCCCGGGTGCGGAGGGGGAGCAGGCTCCTGTCAGCTCCCTGGTGAAGAAGGATGCCATCAAACTGATCAACATCGCCGGGGAGCAGCGGATGCTCTCCCAGCGGATCGCCAAGGATTATCTATACATCGGGAAGCATGTGGCGGCCAACAAGGCGAAAAAACAGTTGGAGGTGTCACTCAAGGCGTTCAAGGCCAATCAGGCCAAGCTGGCCGAAATGATCAACGATCCCGAGATCAAGAACCTGCTGGAGTTCGTCAACCTGAGTTTCGACGAACTTCAGGGAATCGTCCAAAAACCTTTCAGTCTGGATAATGCCCAACTGGTCCTGGACCTGAGTGAATCGATGCTGGAAGGTAGCCAGTACGTAGTCGATTCACTCAAACAGCTCGCCAATGTCAAAGAGTCCCAGATTGTGGCACGTTCTGGGAAGCAGCGGATGCTGGCCCAACGGATCGCCAAATACTACATCGCCTATCAGGCGGGGATCAAGGACAAGAACACCGTCGATCAGATGAAGGAGGCGGTCCAGGAGTTCTCCGAGAACCACAAAATCTTGATGGAGAACAAGGACAACACCGCGACGATCAATCAAAAGCTCGCCCAGGTCGACAAGCTCTGGAAGATCGTCTACAAGTTCTACCTGAACATCGAAAAGGGAGGATTGCCGTTCATTGTCTACACCTCCACCGACGATATCACCAAGAAGATGGAAGAGATCACTAAACTCTACATCGCGCTCTACAACAAATAAGGAATCATCGATGAGACGCATAATTCCACTCCTGCTTCTCCTGCTCCTTCTGACGATCCCCCAGGGGCTCTCGGCGGCGACACGGACGGAGGTCAATGTCCTGGAGGCCGCGGAGAACATCCGCTATCTGAGTCAGGAGATCACGAAAAAATACCTCTATCTCCTTGCCAATCCGAAGAAGGGGGATGTCAAGACGTTGATCCAGAAGGACCTGGAGGAGCTGGTCGCGAATATCCGGACCATCTCCGTCTCCACCAGCAGCGAAGATACTCGGAACATCCTGGAGTTTATGATCTACAGCAAGGATCAGGTCGAGGAGTTGATCGGGAAGGAACCCAACAAGGAGAGGGCAGCTCTGATGCTCGACTACAGTGAAACCCTTCTGGAGGGTGCCAACTCCATTGCCAACGAATACAAGTATCAATTCACCGAGAGCGAAAAGATGCTGATTCTAGGCAAGCAGATGGAGTTCCTACTGGAGCGTAGCAGCAAATACTATATGGCACTGGGGGTTGGTCTGGGGAACGAATTGAATCACAAACAGATGGAGGAAGCCCTCGCTCAGCTGGAGAAGGATCTACATGCCATCGAGAACTATCCCTACCCTACGACGATGCAGAAGAGCAAGCAGGAGCTGCGACAGGCCTGGGGAGTGACCAAAGGCTTCTTCGATCGCCGCAAGGAGCTCTTTGTCTCCAATCTGGTGGTCCTCTCGACCGACGAAATGGAACGACTCACGGGCCGCTTCATCAACTTTCACCGAAAAACCAAATAGAGCAGGAGACTGAATCATGAACAAAAGCAATCAGAAAGTCCTATTCTATCTCTTGCTCCTTTTGACACTGGGGATTATCGCGGCACTTTCCTGGTACGGCTATCAATCCTACGAACGCTACCGAAGCGATGCGGGAAGCAGTGCCAAGATTCGACAGCTCAGCGTCACCGAGTCGTTATTGAAGGAGTTGGGGAGCGAGCGCCTCGAGAGTGCGCTTTTCCTGGCCACGGGAGATCCCAAAGAGTTGGCGAAGCTGAAAAAGACCCGTGCCCGGGTCGACGGGATCATCCGGAACTTGGAACAGAAGAGCGGTACATTCGCCGATTCCGCCCAGATCCGAAAGATCCTGGGGACGGTACGAGGCAACCTGAAGTCGGCCCGCAGCCGGGTCGACAGTATGAGCAAAAGTTACGCGGAGATCCTCGTCGGTGATTACCAGAACTCCATCATCGGGGAGGTCCTGAAACTCTACCGGGTCATGACCCGTGGTACCGATGTCAAAGGCCTGAAAGGGATGCTCGACTACGAAGTAGAGCTCTACTCCCTCTACGCCAACGAGGAGTTGGAGCGCAGCGGCATCAGTTACAAAATCGCTTCTTCCCAGCCCTTCTCTCCGCAGGATCTCAAGGCATGGGACGGGATGATCTCCCAGGATGCGGTACCGTCTATGAATGGGATCAAGGATGAGGCTCTCAAGCGTCAGCTCTCCAAGGTCCTACCGGCATTGGTCTACAACAATATGATCAATCCCGAACGCCAGCAGGTCCTTTATGGAGTGAACGACGGCAACTATCCCCTGAAGGTCCGCCAATGGATCTCCGCGGCGGACAAGCGTCTGAAAAAGCTTCTGGAGGCCCAGGCACTGATCCAGAAGCGTCTGGCGGGAGATTATGTCCAGCGGGCCGAACAGGACAAGAACGCCATGATCCAATACGGGGTGGCGATCCTCTTCTTCCTGTTGCTGCTGATCATCCTGAGCGTCATCTTCTACAATATCAGCAAAGAGTCCCAGCTCCTCGAAGAGACCCTGAAGAACATCGAGTTGGAACTTTCGCCCCAGAAGAAACGGGAGCTCCAGGAGATCGTCGAGCGGCGTGACCTGCCGGCGATCTACAGCTTCCTTGCCGAGAGCATCAAAGAGGCGAACCAGGCCAAAGACCTCTTCCTGGCCAACATGTCCCACGAGATCCGTACTCCGTTGAACGGAATTGTCGGCTTTACCCAGTTGTTGAAGAACACCCCCCTGACCCCCGATCAGGAGGAGTTCGTCTCGGTCATCGAGAGCAGTTCGGACAACCTGCTCTCCATCGTCAATGACATTCTCGACCTCTCCAAGATCAACGCCGACAAGGTGGAGCTGGAGGAGATCTCCTTCAACGCCGTCGAAAAGTTCGAAGATGCCGTGGAATCCTATGGGGCCAAGGCGGCACAGAAGGACATCGAGTTCGCAGTCTTCATCGATCCTTCCATTCCAAAGACTCTCGTGGGAGATCCCACCAAGATCTCCCAGGTTCTGGTCAACCTGGTCAGCAACGCCATCAAATTCACCAGCCCGGAAGGGGAGGTGGACGTCTTCGTCGAAAAGCGGGACGAGAGCGAGCACGACGCGACCATCTATTTCGCCGTCAAGGATACGGGGATCGGAATCAGCGAGGAGCAGAAGGAACGGATCTTCGAAGCCTTCTCCCAGGCCGACGCGGGTACGAGCCGCAAGTACGGTGGTACCGGGCTGGGGTTGGCGATCTCCAGCCGTCTGGTAGAGAGGATGGGAGGAAAGCTCGACATCGAGAGCAAGGAGGGAGAGGGGTCGACCTTCTTCTTCTCCCTGACCCTACCCAAAGGGGAGGACCAGGAGAGGGAGATCCCCAACCTGGAGGGCCTGCGCACCGCCATCGTCCTGCCGGAGAAGGTAGGCCAGCGCCAGACGGACCTGAACCTGCGCCGCTATGTGGAGTATTGTGGGGCCGGCTTCGAGCGGCTGGGCTACGACGATCTCTTCGATCGGCGGGATGTGCAGCTGCCCGACATTCTCTTCGTCGATCACTCCTACTGCCGCCGCTCGCGGGAGCTGGATATGTTCCTGGACCTGGGGACCCGGGTGGTGCTCATCACCACGGGGGAGATGAAGAAGGCCGCGGAAGCGGTCATCGACCGGGTCAGCAAGATCATCTACAAACCGGTCAACTTCTCCAAGACCCTGCGGGCCTTGGAGAGCATCAACGAGCATGTGAGCATCGAGTCGAAAGAGGTTCGGGAGGATGAGAAGTTCGAGAATCTCAAGATCCTGGTCGCCGAGGACAACCCGATCAACCAGAAGCTGATCCGCACCACGCTGCAACAGTTCGGTGCCGATGTCACCCTGGCCTCCAACGGAAAAGAGGCCTTCGAGCTTCGCAAGCAGAACGAGTACGATCTGATCTTCATGGATATCCAGATGCCGGTGATGAACGGACTGGAGGCGACCAAGGAGATCCTGCATTACGAGCAGATCAATCAGCTGCGTCACATCCCCATCGTCGCTCTTACGGCCAACGCACTGGCCGGCGACCGGGAGAAATACATGGAGGCGGGAATGGACAACTACATTCCCAAACCCATCGATCTGGCGAGCCTGCGGGCGCTGATCGAAATGTATCACCCCGAGAAACGAAAGGATCGGGCCAAAAAGGAGGAGAAGGAGCGTCCCGCTACAGTCTCCGGAGGAGAGGAGAAGAAGGAGCCCGGCCGGGTTCTCCTGCTCAGTGCCGTACCGATGATGGCGAAGATCTATGGCCGGATACTCGAAAAACAGGGGCTGGAGGTCGATACCGTCCGCGATGAACAGGAGTTGGTCAAGGAGCTCGACAGCGGGCGCTATCGCTACGCTCTCCTGGACAGCGGAAGCATCGACGACGAAGAGTGTCTGTTGATCGAAACGATGAAAGAGGCGGGAGTCACTCCCTTCTACCTCGTTACCGAGAACGACGATCGTCCCCATCCTTGTGCGGAGACGATCCGGGTCGCCCAATTCCCTGTGGAGATCCGAAAGAAACTTATCTTGGACTAATGCGACCTGAGTCCCAATCCCGGGGCCGTCCGCTGCGTTATAATCCTTCCAAAAAAGAGTAAGAAGGAGAACGGAGAATGCCCACGGTCAATGTCGTATGTCCACACTGTCTGAAAGTCAACCGGATTCCCCGAAAAGATCATTATCAGAAGGCCAATTGTGGTCACTGCAAGCAGTCGTTGCTGCAGAACGAACCGGTGGAGGTCAACGCCGAGACCTTCGCCCATTTTCTCCAGAAGAGCGATCTGCCCATCGTCGTCGATTTCTGGGCGCCCTGGTGCGGTCCCTGCCGGATGATGGCCCCCGCCTTCGCCCAGGCGGCACAGAATCTGCCCCTGAAAGCTCAGTTCCTGAAGGTCAATACGGAAGAGAATCCCCAGTTGGGAGCCCAGTACGGGATCCGCTCGATCCCGACGATGGTTCTTTTCAAAAACGGCCAGGAGCTCGACCGGGTCAGCGGAGCCCTGAGCGTCGACCAGATCGTCCAGTGGGTCGGTCGCTACATCTGATGACTCGAGGCACCGTCGCTGAGGCTCGGTGCCAGGACAACAGACTCAATCGTTCTTTGGGTGATCGGGAAGCGTGTATCATAGAGCGCGTTACGATTTACGCTTTCAAATCGAAGAACTCCCCGATCCTCCCCAAATGCCTCTCGAAAGCGACGAAACTGTGGTCCCCTCCCTCTTCGAGGATGAGCTTCGCCCCTTTCAGTTGCTCCAGGGCGATCCGGTAATCGAGAACTTCGTCCCCGCTCTGGAGCATCAGCAGGATCCGTTCGGGATGGGAAGGTGCCTCGATGCGATAGTTCTCCAGCGTCTCGACATGATGTTCGTTCCATTCGAAGCGGGCGCCGTCGTAGTAGTTCCAGGCTTCGCCGGTATGGGCCGCCAGGGTCTCCCAGGGGCGGATGGAAGGATTGATCAGTACCGCTTTGAGCTCGTATCGTTCCGCCAGGTAGAGGGCGTAGAAACCTCCCAGGGAGGAGCCGATGAGGTGAAGTGGCTCCTTTCTCCGTCGCGTCCGTTCCGCGATCTGGACCAGGGTATCCATTGCCAGATCGGGGACATAGGAGAGGGAGGGAGCGAAAGCTTCGGCGCCGAAATAGTCTCGGACGGCCTGGGCCTTGCTTCCCAGGCCGCTGCTGGCGAAGCCGTGAATGTAGAGGATCATTCTTTCTC
Source organism: Campylobacteraceae bacterium (assembly GCA_026994745.1). GTDB lineage: Bacteria > Campylobacterota > Campylobacteria > Campylobacterales > Sulfurovaceae > Nitratifractor. The sequence continues at coordinate 16,825 of JALWPZ010000130.1, forward strand.
CTTCAGCCATGCTTCCAACTCCTTCGGATCCAGGGTATTGACCAGACTCTCGGCCTCCAGCCATCCCCGTCGGGCCTGGTAGAGGCCGTAGCGGATCCGATCCATCTCCTCCGGGTTCGAGGCGAGGGAACCTAGGGAGAATCGTACGCCATATTCCCGTAGCCGTTTGATGTGGGCGTCGTTGAGGTCGAGCCGTTCGGGACGGGCGTCGATCTCCAGACAGATCCCATGATGGGCGGCGGCTTGGGCGATCACCTCCAAATCCAGACTGCAGCCGTTGCGTTGGGCGATGATCCGGCAACTGGGATGGGCGAGGATCTGTACCCTGGGATTCTCGAGGGCCCGAAGGATCCGTCGGGTCTGGGCCTCTTTCTCTAGCCCGAGATCCTCTTCGACCCCGGCGATGACCAGATCGAAGGCTTCGAGCTCTTCGTCGCTGTAGGCGAGGTTTCCATCTTCGAGGATCTCCACGTCGACTCCTGCGAAGATGTGGATCCCTTTGTGCCGTTTCCGAGCTTCTTCCAGCATCTTCAGATGATCCTGAAGGGGAGGGCAGCTGCGGCCATGGGAGCAGAAGAGTTTGGAGGTTTTGGCGCAGAGGCAGAGGTAGCGGTAGCCGAGTTTCTTGGCTGTTTGAATGAGCTTGTCGATGGTATCGGCGTCGGCATCCACCGGGAGCTGCAGATGCAGGTCTCCACGCAGATCTTCCACGCGGACGAGACGGGGAAGCCTCTTCGCCTTGGCTGCCTCCAACTCTCCCCGGTCCTCCCGGAGCTCGGGCTCGATGTACTCCATTCCGAAGAGGGCGTAGATCTCCTCCTCGTCTGTCCCGGCGATGCGCTGGAGATTCTCGTCGAAAACCCCGTATTCGTTGACCTTCCATCCCTTCTCCACCGCCATTTTTCGCACGGCGATGTTGTGGGCCTTGGAGCCGGTGAAGTAGTGGAGCGCCGCTCCGAAGCTGGCGTCACTGACGACCCGGAAGTCCACCTGCAGATTGTTCTCCAAGATGATGGTGGAGCGGGTATCCCCTTTGGAGACCACTTCCCCGATCCCCGCAAAGGAGGTGAAGTGGTCCATCGCTCCCAGAGGATCCTCGGAGGTGGCGACGATGTCCAGGTCCCCGACGGTCTCCTTGCGCCTGCGGAAGCTGCCGGCGACGCTGAGGCGCTGGATGGCCGGGAATTTTTTCAGATGATCGTAGAGGGCCCGGGCGAACGGCTCGGCTTGGCTGTAGAGGAAGCGTTTTCCCTCCTTTTTGTACAGCACGACCCCTTTGAGGATCTTCTCTTCGGTCTTGACATCGAAGCCGGGCAATTCCCGGATCCGGTGTTCCTCGGCGGCTTTGCGCAACTCCTCCAGGGACCCGATCCCCAGTTTCTCATAGAGAGCGCGGGCACGCTTGGGACCGATCCCTTCGATCTTGAGCAGATCCAGGATGTGGGGTGGGAACTCCTTTTTTAGTTCTTCCAGTTTCTGCAGTTTCCCCGTCGTGACGATCTCGGCGATCTTCTTGGCGATGCGATCCCCGATATCGGGGAGCCGGGAGAGATCGTATCCCTCCTGGACCAACTTGGTGAAATCGTAACCGCTGGTCTCGATGGTGCGTGCGGCGTTACGATAGGCACGGATTCGGAAGGGGTTGTCCCCCTTGATCTCCAGCAGGTCGGCCAACTCCTTGAAAAATGCGGCGATTTCACTGTTGCTCATGGAAATCCTCCTTCACTCGTTCTTTTGGATTATACAGAAAGCATAATGCAAAAAAATCGGAGCTGTTTCGAGATATTTTCGAATATCAATCACGTATTTAATAATATTGATTGTATCATCACAACTCATCAATGGAAGCGAACGTAATATTTTAAAAAATATCAAAGGACCGGGGAATGTTGAGAATCGTAAGCATCCTATTTCTACTCTTTGTCGGAGCGGAAATGGCCGAAGCGAGGAAGCAGATCGTCGTGGATCTGAGTAAGCAGGAGGCCTTCGCCTACGAGGATGGCCAATTGAAATTCAGCGGATGGGTCTCTACGGGGAAACCGGGTCGCCGGACTCCCACCGGGCACTATCGTGTCTTGGAAAAGGAGATTCGTCACGTTTCGAGCAAGTATCCGGAGCCCAACGGAGGGGCTCGGATGGATTATATGCTGCGCTTGACCGATTATGGGATCGCCATGCATTTGGGGTACGTTCCCAACTATCCCGCTTCTCATGGATGCATTCGGATGGAGAACGGGTTCGCCCAGAAGATGTACAATTGGGCCACGGTGGGGACCCCTGTCCTCATCAAGGGCTATCCGCCCCGTCATGTGGATCGGCCCATCTCCCGGAACGCCCCCCGAGTGGCGAGCCGGAGCCGTTCCAACTCCCGCTCCAGCGGAAGCTATGTGGGCAACGATCCTCTGAAGATGCTCAGTTCCGTTCCCGGGAAACGGGAAGCGGTGGAGAAGAAGCTGAGCAAAAAGAAAATGAAAAAAAGAAGGAAGAAGCGTCAGGTCACGGAGGTGGAACAAAAACCCATGACCCCCCTGGGGATGCTTCGGGACAACGGCTGAGACCACTCGCCTTCCACCCTCCCTGATGACGACTCCCTCCCGACTCTCCCGCGGCAGCGGGATCCTTCTGCATCTGAGCTCCCTCCCTTCCGAGGAGGGGATCGGTACCCTGGGATCTGAGGCCCACGCATGGATCGATCGTCTGGCCCAAGCGGGCCAACGCCTCTGGCAGATGCTCCCCATCGGCCCGACGGGCTATGGGAACTCTCCCTATCAGAGTTACTCCTCCCATGCGGGCAATCCGCTCTTGATCGATCTGGCGGAACTGGAAAGAAGTGCTTGGCTGAAGCGGGAGGAGTATGGGGAGCTTCGGGAGGGGGCAAAGAACGGCCGGGTCGATTTCCAATGGCTGGTCCCCGCCAAGGAGCGGGCCTTGCGCCGGGCCTTCGCCGGATTCGAAGAGCGGGCTTCGGAGGAGGATCGCAAGGAATTCCGGGGTTTCGAATTGGCACAGGTGGAGTGGCTGGAGGAGTACGCCCTTTTTATGGCGCTGCACCGATCCTATGGCGACCGGCCCTGGCACGAGTGGGACGAGCCCCACCGCCGGCGGGAACACGAAGCGA
>JALWPZ010000131.1 GCA_026994745.1 Campylobacteraceae bacterium
GGTCGGTCGGACGCGCCGCCGATCTTCGCAGCGGAGTAGTCCATATTTTGCGGCTTGCCAGTCGATGATCGCCTTTTTGAAATTGAGGTCGCGCTTGTGGTAATAGACCTCTAATTTGGTCCCGGTGAGGAGGTTTTGCTTTGAGGTTCGGCCATGGTAATGAAGTATCCCGTTATCTGTATGCTCCACCAGGTCAAGGTGGTATTCATCCGGACGGTAGCCGTGAAAGAATTTTTCAAAGAACTCTCGCGCGATCTGGCGGCCACGTTCTCTGTCGGCCGGATCGTCAGGATTCAGCTCTTCGCGCGAAAAAGAGAGAACGAAACGAAAGTAGTTGCCGTTGCTATACTGCGACTGCTCGCAAAGCAGGTCGCCGATCTGGGGGTCGCCTTCGATGAGTGTCGCCCCGGGCCGCTGGCCGTCGCGCCCAAGTACATACTCGGACCAACCGCTAAAGCCGGAGTCGATCGACACAATCATTCGTCCGGTTCCTCCGGTCGCTTGATCGCGTCCGCGATTCTCCCCAGCTCTTCGCGAATCGCGATGAGCTGCTGCACAGCCACCTCGTCGAAGAGGGAGAGTGCTCCCTTTTGCTGCTTCGCCGTCACCGCTCTGGTGATCTGATTCAGATTGCGTCCGACGGCGGCGATCTGCCGGGCGGCTTCATCGACATCAGGACATCGCACCCGGCGGCGGGCGGTCGCTCGCTCGATCTCCGCGCCGACTGCTTGCCGGAGTAATCCGGCGAGGGTTTCGCCGCGATCATCTGCGATCTGTTTCAGTCGGTCGTAGTCGTCTGGTCGAAAGTTGACTTTGACTTGTTTGTACTCAACTTTTGACATCGACTTTCTCCTTTTTTTGGCAAGTCGCGAAGCGACTTTTTCTGGGGGGTTCTGGGGGGCCTGCCCCCCGGACAAGGCCACGAAGGCGCAGCCGAAGTGAGCAAAGTGTCGCCCCGAAGGGGTGGGACTTTGCGTAGCCTTGCTCCCCTTAGTCGGGGAGGGGTCTTCGGTAGTATAGCACATTGCAGAAGAAAGAAGCGGAACGGAGAAAATAGGGGGCTGAAAAAAGAAGAAGAAGGGGTCAGTAGATGCCAAGTTCTGACAGAAATTTTTTGGCGGTCGGCTGTGACACCCCGGACTCTTTTGCTAAGCGATAAGCCGTGATTTTCTTCTCGTCGAACTCCGGATCGAACCGCATCATATTGATCGCAGCTTCCATCTTCTCTCTGGCCGCCTTCTTCTTGATCTCGTTCGCCCGTGCTGCGCTCGCTCTCTTCTTCGTCTTGTCCGCCGTCTCGCGCACCGCCCGGAAGCCGTGCTTCGCCAGAATCTCCCGCGCCTTCTCCAGCTCGTCGGCCTCGTCCCTGGTGATCTCGACGGTGTACCCGAAAAATTCAAATTTCATCGCTCAACCCCCATTCTTTCAACGTTTTATATAGTATATCACACTCCCGCTGAATCCCCGCTTAATTCACTCCGTCCATACGGTTTTATTTCATTCCGTCTAAACGGTTTTTAGTATTTAGGGGAAAATGAGGATTTTGGCCGGGGGTCGCCGCCGGACATAGCGCATAAAACGCCGTAAATGGCCCATTTTCAGCGATCGCGCCGCCGGACACCCCGAAGCACCCCCCGCCCACGTTCCGCTGCTCTGGCCGCCGCTGGACGCTCGCCGCGCTCGATGCAGCCGCCGCCGATCACAGCACCCCGGATATTTTTCGCCGCGCCGCCGAATCTGCCGCCGCCCACGATCTCCCGCCTCTCCCTCTCCTCCCTGCTGCACCGCCCCCGGATCCACAGCCGCCCACATCTCCAGCGATGGCACATCTCCCGCCGCACAACCTCCAGCCGCCGCCCCCTCCTGACGGGCGGCCCAACATTCCCTGAACTCCGGGTCTGCTGTTCCGGAGAGAAGGGGGAGCGGGTAGAGCAGTTCCGGCCAGAGGCCCGGCGCCGCCCCGCCTTCGGCGGCCAGCCCTACGCCTCGCGCCGGGAACGGAAAGAGCCACCTTTCAGGTGGCATCGTTTCACCCAAGAGAGGCCACAGCCTATAACCCCTTATTAGTTTACAGATGTAGTGGACACTTTTTCATTTTGTCGTATCGAGTATTACAGTTGTAATGTAATGGACGATTGTGGTATGATGAGGGCATAAAAAAAGGCGAAGCCCCGATCTTGGCGGATGGAGGGCTTCGCCTAAAGGTATATCGCGATGTGTAATTATACAGGCAAAGCCGCCGAAAATCAAGGCGAAATCGCCTTACAGAAGGCGTTTTGCATCACTTTTCGGATGCTCGGCAACGGCACGGAGTGGATCGACTACGATCTCCCGCCGCCGCACTATCTGCACCACCACCGGACTTTCCACCAATATGTAATCGCGTGGGCCGTCGCCGGATACTTCGGCACGCCAAAGAGCAAAGAGTTCCTTCTCGATGTCGTCGCCCGCCTCCTGCTGGCCTTCCCGGACGCCGAACGGCTCCCGTGGCGGCCAGAGCAGCGGGAAACGGGCCTCCGGCTCGATGTCCCGCCCTACGAATTGAAGGAGCTGGCCAGCCGCCTCCCCTCTTTGCCTTGGTCGCACGAAGATACCCGCCTTGCTTCTTTCGTAGATGCGGGCGTAAGAGAGTTCAACAGGGGGAAAAAAGACGAAGAGAAGATGGTCAGCGAAGATGCCCTCTTTGAGGCCACCCGCTGGCATCTCTATCGCCGCGCCTATGCAGAGGGCCACACGCGGAACATAACGGAGGATTACGTTTTAGTCCTTCTCCAGACCGAAAACCAGCTGCTGGCCAAGCCCCGCGATCCGTCCGACGTGCGGGCCAAAGCCAAGCGAATGGCCGAGTATATGCAAAACGAGTTCGTCATTTATGACCAGCTGGCGGGATATGCGGAGTGGAGCAAAGAGAAGAAGCGCGAATATATGCGCGAATACAGACAGAGAAAGGGGTTGACGATGGCAACGCGAGAGGAACACATAGAACAAGTAAACGAGATGCGCAAAGAGAGAAGCAGAAAGAAGGTGCTCAATCTCATCACGGGTTTATATAGCGGAGAGTTCAAGCGTGGCGGACGCTGGAACGCTTCGAAGATCGCTCGTGAACTCGATATGAACAGGAAGACGGTTACAAAGATAATCCGGGAATGGGAAGCCGAAAAAGAAGAGGGCAATCTGGGGAGGGGTGACTAATCCCTCCCCGCTCTCAGTATAGACGAACCGCCAAGCAGAACGCTACAATGAGAAGCGCGATTGCCCATTTCCGTAGCATACGGGCTCCTTTTGGGGGCTATCCCGTTCCTCTCCCCAACACCCCTAAACGAAAAAAGGGCGACCAGGGCCGAAGCCCTGACCGCCCTCATAGCCCCCAGCCTTCCGGTAGTCAGCCGAAAGGCAGGTGGCCCGTATGCTACGTGTTGCAATTATATCACACCGCTACAACTTAATCCGCGTGATCGCCGGAGCCTTCTTCTCGAGTTTTTTGGGTTTCATCATTGCACTGATCCGTTCAGCAAATTGAGCAAGTAGTCTTTCAACCCCTTCATATTCTCGTCTAATTTTTGCTCCAAATTGCTCAATCGCGCTTTTAGCCCGTTCAATTCCATATTCGCGTCTTCCAATCTGATCGACAAGCTGTTCAGCGCTGCGCTTTTCCGCGGCTTCGATAATTCGGTCTGCAACTTCTGGGATATTGTCTTCAATTCGTCTAACCATCTCTCCCGGTTCTTCCGGTTCTCCTCGATCAGCTGCCGGTTCTGCTCTTCCAGCTCTTCGATCCGCGCCACCAGCTTCTCGTTTACCTCCAATAAGCGCTCGTTCGCTGCGCTCAAGTGCCGCTCTAATTCGGTCATCTACTCCCCCTTCTTCCAATATTCGGCTGGTATCTCGCTCACGGGATACAGCTTCGTTCCGTCGGTCGCCTGGACGATCTTCGATCTGTCCAGCCGGCCGCTGGGTGCTCCAGCCGGCAACTTGAAGTAGATGAGGAGCGACAGGAGAAGGAGCAGGGATATTCCAGTCAAGGACAGCCAGCCAAAGAGGTTCGTCCGCCACTCGATCCGCTCGGACGTTTGCCGGAGCGGGGCTATTCGCTTGCTCACGGTCTTCGCGGCGGCGTCGGCCACTCCCGACTTTTTCTCTCTCAAATCGCTCTCGATGGTACTTAGCTCGGCTTCTGTAAACGCTTTTAGCCGCTTTAGTAAGAGCTTTAAGTTTTTTCTCGCGTGCTTCTCGATCAACTCTCTCTCGCGCTTCTCTTGCTCGTCTAAGCGTTGCTCGAACGCGCTCAGGTCGAAATCCTCGTTCATAGATTACTCCTTCCATTTTGAGGGCTGTTTTGTGCTCTGGGACCAGGATGCTGATAGTTCGCTTGCTCTCTCGCGAGATCTTCGCGCCGCCGCGCTTGAGCCACGCTATCATCGACGCTCGATCAGTGATGATGCCGTTGTCGATAGCTCTCATCGCCCGCTCGGTGATCTTTCGCTTCGCTTCCACAACCTTCTTAGGTAGATTGTGCGCGGCGAGGTTGACGATCCGCGCGTTCTCCGGGTGCGCCTCGATGTCGGGGCTCTTCCACCCCTTCGCTTCGTTCCATTGATCCCGGATCGGGTCCGTCCACTTCTGCCAGCCGGGGGCGGCCGGGTTCCAGCTGTGGCCCGTCCGGAGGTTCTGCTTAATCCATATTACGTGCACGTGGTCGCCGTGATCGACGGCAAATGCCGCCACGTCGCGCTCGATCCCGGCGGCGGCCATCTTAATGAGCTCGTCTACGACTTCTTTCTTTTCCTTCGGCGTCGGCCGATCCTCCGGCGCCCAGCTGACCACCGCCGAAGCGTAGCTGCTGCTTTTGCGCTTAGGGTCGTTCTCTATCGCCCGGCCCAGCGCGGCGATCTGCTCCGGGTCGCCGCGCATCACCTCCACGACTGGGCGAATCTTGCCTTTATGGTCGCGTTCACCCAGCAGGTAATAAAGAGCACGGCGGATCGTGCCCCCGGTCTTAATGAACTTGATGTGCATCGGCTATGGCTTTCATCTCATCTTCGATCGCGGCCAGACCCCGGACGATCTTCGCCGCGTCGATGGCCGACTTGTGGCGGTTCGCCCACATTGCCAGTTGATTGAGATTGTTTCCGATCAGCCCCAGATGGCGGACGAGTTCCGGGTCTGCCGCCCGGACGTGCCGGACGATCTTCTCCCCCGGACACTTCCGTTTCCATTCCGGTTTCGGTTCCCGCTGCGCTTCGAGGTCGATCCGGGAGCGGATCCAGTCGGACACCGACAACCCGGCGGCGGCGGCAAGCTGCTCGATCTTCTCGCGCTCCTCCGCCGATACTCTGATATTGATGTTTTTTGTCCGGGGCGACTTCTCGGTTTTCGGCATTTCGGGGTCCTCCTGCGGGGGGGGGTTTGGGGGGCGGAGCCCCTCCAAGC
>JALWPZ010000132.1 GCA_026994745.1 Campylobacteraceae bacterium
CGGAGGCCGCCAATCGATGCCTTTCTACGCCCGAACCAAGATCCACAGCCTCGGGAAAAAACTTCCCGACGAGAGTCATTTCATTCTCCTGATCTCGAAGCAGAACTTCGAGTCTCTGAAATCGAGATTTCAGTACCGTATCCTCGACCGCTCCCTCTACTACAAGCGCTCCGACAGCCGCGTCTGGCAAATCCTTAACATCGCCAAAGGATATCGGGAGAACCGCCCCGACCGGACGGGAGAGCTGCTGCTGGTGGAGGTACTGGGGAAAAGGTAGGTTCGGCTTATGAAACCGGTCCTCAAATAGGTTTATCCTTGTCTCGAATCTGCCCTGCCGACACGAATCACGACTAATCGTCTCGCGAACTCCGAAGGTCTCCATTCCTTTCCAAGCCGTGCCGTAGAAAGATCCCCAGAAAACTCGACAACGCCGTGATCAGGAAAAAGAGCATCGAAAAGGCGACCCCCTTGGCCGCCGGCAATCCGATCAGCTCGAATCCGTAGAGGAAGACGAACTCCCGGATCCCCACCCCACCGATGGAGAGGGGAAGCACTGCCGCGACACTGGAGAGAAGAAAGAGGGTCAAGACCTCCACCAGATGCTGTTCCATCCCCAGGCTCAACGCCAACAACCAGGCACTCAGCAGCTGCAACAGCTGCGTCGCTCCACCCAGAAGCGCCGTACTGAAAAAGACGGACCGGAATCCCCCCCGATAGAGAAGCCAGGTCATAGGAAAGACCAGCAAAAGCCCCAACCAATCCAGGGGTTTCATCCAGGGGTAGAGCGCGGCGTAGCGGCTGAAGAGAAAGAGGATCCCCGCGAAAAAGAGCAGAGAGGCCAGCCCGCTGATGCGGTCCAGCAGGGTCGCGGCCACGAGGGTTTTGGCCTTCGCTTCCCGATGACGGTTGAGGAGGTAGATCTTGTAGCCATCCCCGCCGATCCCCCCGGGGAGAAAGAGATTGTAGAACATCCCGATATAGTAGAGCCGAAGCGCCTCTGCTTCCTCCAGGTCGAGCCCGATCGCTTTGAAGAAACGGTTCAGACGCACGGAACTGACAATCTTGGAGAGGTTGAAGGCGATCAGCGCGCCCAGGAGAAACCAGAGGTCCAACCCTTTGAGGGTGGAGGCAAGTTGGGGGAGATCGATCTTCGAAAGAACATAAGCCAGCGCCCCCAGGCTGAGGGCGAGTTTCAGCAGGAGCTGCCAGCTCTTCTTATTGGCCAACAAAGACCTCTTTGACCCGGTAGGGCTTCTTCTTCTGGGATTCGAAGTAGGTCCGCATGATCAGCTCGGCGATGAAACCGGTGGTGATGAGCTGGATCCCCATCAGCACCAGCATCACCCCCAGGGTCAACAGCGGACGATGGCCGATACTCTCTCCCATCAGCTTCAGAATCAGCAAATAGAGGTTGATCAGCATCCCCGCCCCCAGGGAGGCGATCCCCAGCCCTCCGAAGAGGTGCATCGGCTTGGTGCGGTACTTCTGCATGAAGAGCATCAACATCAGATCGCTGATGACCCGGAAGGTCCGCCCCAGGCCATATTTCGACTCCCCGTGGACCCGGGGATGGTGCCGGACATCCATCTCCACGATCTTGGCCCCTACCATCTCCGCCAGAACCGGGATGAAGCGGTGCAGCTCTCCGTAGAGGTCCAGCTCCTTGGCCACGTCCCGTTTGAAGACCTTGAGGGTGCATCCGTAGTCGTTGAGGTAGACACCGGTGCTTTTTCGGATCAGCCAGTTGGCGATCTTGCTGGGGATCTTGCGCAGAAAGACCCCGTCCTGACGCTTGAGCCTCCGGCCAGCCACCACGTCGGCCCCCGTCTCCTCCATCTTCGCGATCATCAGAGGGATGTCCGCCGGATCATTCTGCAGGTCGCCGTCGAGGGTGGCGATCAACTCCCCTTCCGCCGAGTCGATCCCCGCCGCCATCGCCGTCGTCTGCCCATAGTTCCGGTTGAAGACGATGATCTTGGTCCGGGCGTCGGCCAACTCCTTCATCCGCTCCACCGTCCGGTCCGTCGAACCGTCATCCACCAGGATCAACTCATAATCGATCCCCTCCAACGCTTCCCGGATCGCCCGGAAGAGAGGCTCGACGTTCTCCTCTTCGTTCATCATCGGTACTACTACGGACAGTTTCATGGACCAGAGCCTTTATCGCTTGAATTTTTATCCTGAATCAGTGAAATTTTATCGAAAACACCCCATCGGGTATAATTCCGACCATGAATCGAGACCCGAAAACCCAATTGCCCCTCATCGACGACTTCCGCTCCATCGTTCTGAAGCAGCGTCCCCTCATCGATACCCGCGCCCCGGTGGAGTTCGCCAAAGGGGCCTTCCCCAACGCCGTGAACCTCCCGTTGATGAACGACGAGGAGCGGGAGCAGGTCGGAACCGTCTACAAGCGGGAGGGGCACGACGCCGCCGTGGCCCTGGGACATGAGCTGGTCGGCGGAGAGCTCCGCGAAGCCCGTATCCGGGCCTGGCTCGACTTTCTGGAAACCCATCCCGAGGCCTACATCTACTGCTGGCGGGGCGGCCAGCGTTCCCAGATCGTCCAGCAATGGATCCATGAAGCTTCCGGGAAAACCGTCCCTCGCCTCGAGGGAGGATACAAGGCCTTCCGCCGTTATCTGATGGAAGAGAGCCTGCGCCTGGCGCAGGAGAAGGAGATCCTGGTCCTGGGGGGCCGGACCGGATCGGGCAAGACCCTCCTTATCAAACGGATCCCCGAAGCCATCGATCTGGAGGGGATCGCCCACCACCGGGGCTCCGCCTTCGGCCGCTACGCCCACTCCCAACCGAGCCAGATCGACTTCGAGAACGCCCTCGCCTACACCCAGATCCACCACGATGCGGCGAAGCATCCTTTTCTCCTCATCGAGGACGAGAGCCGTAACATCGGCCAGCGCTACATCCCCCCGGAGATCTTCCACTCCTTCCAGAGAGGGAAGGTCCTCCTTCTGGAGACCCCGCTGGAGGAGCGCATCGAGATCAGCTACCGGGATTACATCCTCTTCGCCCAGAAGGAGTACGACGAAACCCATGCCCGGGGCGAGACCCCCTACGACTGGTACGAGACCATGCGTCACAACTTCCGCCGAATCCGTAAGCGCCTGGGCAACGAACGCTACGAGCGCTTCACCAACCTGCTGAACGACGCCTGGGAGGAACAGCGACGAAGCGGGAACACCGAACAGCACAAGATCTGGATCCGCGCCCTTTTGGAGGAGTACTACGACCCCATGTACGATTACCAGATCGAAAAGAAAAAAGAACGGATCCTTTTCCGGGGAGATGCCGGCGAGATCCTGGAATTCCTCGAACGATTCCGATCCGATTCATGAAGTCATTTGGCGCATTGCGCCGGTCATTCAAAGTCATTCGTGGTCATTATGGAATATCGATCCGATAACTGTCCGTACTAACGAAGGTTCTATTGTGTATGGGATATTAGAAAAAACGACGTAAATCGCGTTTTCTTTTTCTTTGCTTCGTTTCCTTTTTCTTTGTCGCGAAAACAAAGAAAAAGAAATGAAGGGGAAAACCGCCCAAGATTCAGAAGTTTGGAAATCGTGGGATAGCACTCCCACGCTACAGGTTCATAGGTCCCGAACCTCACTCACAGTGCAGAAGATGCATCGGCCCGAAAAGTTCCCAGGCCTTGGGATTACAAATGAAACTGACGTTGTAGGGATGCTCCAGCTCGATCGTCTCGAAACCCTCCGCTCCATTCAGCTTCCGCAGGTCCCGGGCATGAGCGCCGAAGAGGATCAACCGGGGCCGAAGATCGGCCAACCCCTGCAATAATGTTTCGACAAAACCCCTCCAGGCTTTGATGTGCCGCTTCGACTCCTCCTTGGAGCTGAAGAGCAGCGCCATATTCAGAAGTAGGACCCCGTTGTTCTCGAAGTTCTTCCGAAGATCGTCGATGCTGTCGATCATCCCCTCCTTGGGGAGAGCGGCGATCGAGCGCTGGCCCAGGTCCCCGCAATCCAGCGACCCTTCGGCCACCAGGGCCATTTTGATGAAATTCCGCAGACTCGTGGCCCGGTTGACCTCCCGGGAGAGGCCGCTTTCGGAAAAGATCCCTTTCACCCGCCCGTCGATGAAAGCATAGCCGATGGCGCTCTCTTCCCGGGGATAGGGGTCCTGGCCGAAGAGGATATAACGCAAATCTTCGGGCTCCAGGGTGGAAAAGGCGGCCAGGAGTCGATCCCTGGATGGGATATACCCCTCCCCCCGAAGGATCCACTCCCGATACTCCTCATCCAGACTCTCCAGAGCCGGCAGCAGGATCGGATCCCAGCTCTCGGAGATGCCATTAAGACGCAGCAACTCCTTCACGACTGCGATCCTTTTCCATAGGTTGAACTATTGCCCAACACAAAAAACGGTTGCTCCCGGGTAGAAGAGTCTTCCTGTCGAGCAATAGCCCGTCCTACATGAAAAGATACCGAGAGACTCCGGAATGGATCGCCGAGGAATAGAGACGGCCCATGCCGAAAACTATAACCCTCATAATCTTTTGACAAAAGTGATCGCAAAGCGATCTTTCCGCAACTCCCAACTCCCAACTCCTCACTCCTCACTTTTAACTCCCGGTTAAAACGTCCAGCACGATCAACCCGAAGAACAGAAATCCCAGGTATCCGTTGACGGTGAAAAACGCCCGGTCGATCTGGCGGAAATCCCTGCGGACCAGGTAGTGCTCGAAGGCCAGCATCCCCGCCGAAGCGAGCACCGCAAGCTGCGCCCAAAGCCCGAGTCCTGCGCTTTGGGCAAAAAACTCCCAGCAGAGGATCGTGATGAAGTGAAAAAGAGCCGCCAGGTTCATGGTGCCTTTGGGACCCAGTTTGGCAGGGATCGAGTGCAGCCCCTGTTTCCGGTCGAACTCCATATCCTGCAGACTGTAGAGCAGATCGAAGCCCGCCACCCAGAAGGTCACCCCCGCCGCCAGCCAGAGCGACCAGACCGGGATCGCAGCCTCCACCGCCACGGCTCCGGCGATGGGGGCCAAGCCCAAAGAGATTCCCAATACGAGATGCGCCAGAGCGCTGAAGCGCTTGAAGAGGGTATAGGCCCCCAGGACAATCAGGATCGGCACCGAGAGTTTGAAGGCCAGATCATTGATGCTCCAGGCCACCGCCACGAAGGCTGCGGCGTTGAGAAGAACGAAGCCGATCATCTGCCCTTCGCTCACCCGGCCATCCACCGAGGGACGGTTCTTCGTTCGGGGATTGAGGGCGTCGATATCCCGATCCAGATAGCGGTTGACCCCCATGGCGAAATTCCGCGCCGTCACCGCCGCCAGTGCCCCCAGGACCAGCAAGCGCCACCCGAACCAACCGTCGGCCGCCACCACCATCGCGACGAAGATGAAGGGAAGGGAAAAGAC
>JALWPZ010000133.1 GCA_026994745.1 Campylobacteraceae bacterium
TGGAGCCGATGGCCACCAGCCAGGTGGAGAGCAGGTGCATCCGCTTGCTGACCTTGTCCCAGCCGAAGAACATCACGGCGAAGAAGGTCGACTCCATGAAGAAGGCCATCAACCCCTCGATGGCCAGGGGGGCGCCGAAGATGTCGCCGACAATCCAGGAGTAGTTGGACCAGTTGGTGCCGAACTCGAACTCCATGATGATGCCGGTGGCCAGGCCGATGGCGAAGTTGATCGCCAGCAGGCCCATCCAGAAGCGGGTGGTCTTTTTCCACCATTCGTTGCCGGTCTTGACGTAGATCGTCTCCATGATGGCGACGATGAAGGTCAATCCCAGTGTCAGCGGGACGAAGAGCCAGTGGTAGAGAGCTGTCAGGGCGAACTGGGCCCGGGACCACTCCACGAGGCTGAGGTCGATGTGCATGCTTACTCCTTTGTGTGGGTGAGTTGGTCGAGGACGAAGGCCCCCCGTTCCCGGTCGTTGTGAAAACGGGTTTTCAGTAGATCGGGAAAGAAGAGCCATTTGATGACGACAAAAAGAACGAAGAGCTTGATGGCGACCAGGAGCCAGAGCTTTTTGCCCAGCCGCATGGAGCGGAAACCGTCGCGGTAGAACTCCCAGACTCTCCGGGGCCAGGCCAAGCTCATGAAGGCCTCCTTTTGACGATATATTTTCTGGTTTTTTGAAAACCATCGTCAGAAGTATAGGGAAAACCTGATTAACCTACCGGTAACTTTTCACGATTCCATGGGCAAAACGATGGGGTATAATTGCGCCTCCAAAATCATTAAAAACCCAAAAAAGGAGAAAAGAATGTATAAAATCCAGATGGAAAAGATGTGTGGATGTGCCAAAAAGGATGAGAAACTGCACGAGCAGTGGCTGGACAAAGAGTACGCGACCCTCGGGGAGGCGGAGAACGCCGCCCTGCGCCTGGCCAACCACGCCAACGCCACCTGGTGCAAGAAGCACCGCTTCTTCGCCTACGAGGATCCCGATCAGAGCGATGTTGTCAAGATCGCCGTGGAGATGAGCTGCCCCAAGGACCTCTAACCTTTGCTTCCTGCTTTCCGGCATACTGGACTTGGAAACGCAGGTGCCGGGAATGGGGAGTATGGGGAAATCGCTCCCAAAACGATCCTGGTAGTCAAGCAATCTGCAGTACAGTCTACATCGATCTATCCGATCCATCCCCGAATCTATCAGCGTCGCTGTCAATATCTGTAAGCAACCCTCTTACGATGTGCGAATCGAGACAGACGGATCCATTTCCTATGCTAAGATAGAGAAGGTTCCAACAAAGTCCATAGGGAGGGGGAAGAAGATTTGAAGATGGTCAATCACTTTAGAGTCTCATTGTTGCTGGGGTTGGGGATGACTATTCCTCTCCTCTCCGTCGATTGCAGTGATTATGGAAAGCTCTCTACCCATGAAATGATTCAATGCACTGATCGGGAGCTCCAGCAATACGACCGGAAGCTCAATCGGGTCTATCGGGAATTGATGCAGAGGCTTCCACCGGAGGAGCGGCAACGCCTACGGGAGGCGGACCGGGCCTGGATCACCTATCGGGATCGGGAGTGTGACTTCGAAGGATTCGAAATGCGGGGAGGCTCGGGGGAAGCTCTTCTGGTCGCTGGATGTCTAGTGACCAAAACCAGAGAACGCATCCGGGATCTTCAGCGTCTTCTCCCCGATCCATAAGTCCGAGAAACAAACTCCTCTTTGAAACACCCTATCATTGTCGTGGACAAAGCGACTTGGAGTAGGTCTCTCCCTCGAAGGTAAACGCATCCGGCGATCCGGTGGCGTCACGATGGGATACGATCCCCGTTCCCCCGCTACCATTACCGGCGTCGATTAGAATTTTATCTCCTGTAAATCGATATTTTCCCTGGAACAGAACGGTGTTCAGATCCTGTAGGGAACCATATTCGAAGAAACCGCCCCCGTTGAATCGAATCCATTCATTGCCGAGCGTGGCCGCGCTGCAGAAACGCCCGGAAAGATTTCCCGATACGGACGAACCTGTCGGAGGCGGGGAGAGCGCAGGCTGCGAGGCCGGGGGTGAGGCGGGTGTATTTGGGCTTTGCATTCTGGCAAAGGTGACTTCGCTGCCGTTGGGAAAGGTGAGGACCAGACGGTCGCCCTCCAGACGGTAGGGGTAGCGGGTCTTTTGGGAGCCATCGAGAACGGTGATCTGTCGCCCATCCATTGTGCAGGTATAGACCTTTCCATCATAGATCAGGACTTTGGGAGAGGGGATCTCCATCACGACCTGTTGCGCACCGCTTCCCGTCACCCATTTCCCGAGGGGCAATTGAGCCTGGGACGTGGTCGGGGCGTTGCTCGGTGGGCTCAATGGGTTGCTGTTGGCCGTGGGGGCAGGGGTTACTTTGAACATCTCGAAGTTTTTCGATCCCATTTTCTCGTCTCCACACCAGAACTCCAATCGATACCGACCGGCGTCCCAGCCCTGATATGCCTGGATGGTAGAAATCAGAACCCCTTCCCCCGATACATTTCGATCGATATGGTCGGTGAGAATCTTTTGTTCGATTTCATTTCCCACCTTTTCGGCGATCCAGTAAGCCATATATCTGACGGGTGGAGTGGCATCTTTGTAGGTGACCAGACCGATCAGTTCATGGAGAGAGACCGGGAAACGGTCCCCATCTCCTTTGTACATAATCGTTTGGTTGTCCTCCTTGGACAACCAAACATCGGTTACGGTCAAAATCGGCGACGAAAGCACTCCACAGGACGAATCACTCGGTTTTTTTGCATCTCCAGTTTTCGGAGGGGAAACCATCTCGAAGCTTTTTGATGCCAGTCTGTTCCCTTCACACCAGACTTCGATGCGGTAGGTTCCCGGTAACCATGGCCCGTCGTCTTTCGTCGCTTCCGCATCCAAAACACCGTCTGACCGGTCGGCTTTCGCCTGGATCCGCAGCATTTCCACATTGCGCTCTTCACCCACTTTTTCTGCATACCATCGGGCTTCGAGATTCCTGGGTGCTTTGATCCCGTTGTAGGTGATCACCGCATGGACGGTTTTCTGTGTAGTGGGAAAACGCTCCAGGGCCTTGTCGTAGTGGACGATACCTTTTTGATCGGTTTCCGTCTTATCTGTCAGAATAATTTGCGTGACTCTGCCACAGTCATCGGATGACGAATTCGGGTTTTTCCCCGCTGCGACACGGAAGCTTTTGGAGACCGAACGTTTTCCATTGACATAGAAATCGATCCGATATTTTCCTGCGGGGAACGGATTGTCGAGACTCAATTGCGCAGAACCTTTCGTCGCATTGCGTTTCATGGTCAGATTTCTCTCGATGATTCTCGTATTTTCAGGGACACTGTCCACTTTCTCCGCAACCCAAATGATCCGGATCTTATCTCCCTCGACGGGATTCTTGACTTGATAGAGGACATAGACATTCTTCACCGTCGGTGGATAGGTTTCCATCACTTTCCCCAGTTGGTACGTCTCCCCTTTTTTTACGATCGAATCGTACATTGTGGGATTGTAGATTTCGGTCATGGCATTGAGTAGCAATGGAAAGATCAATAGCGCCCATAGAAACAAAAAATGGTACTCCGTTCTCTTTTTCATGCTTGTTTTCCTTTCATCCTTTCCGGATTTCATTCATTGACCCACCTGCCGTTCCATCCTTTTCATTATACAACTTTTAATAAATTATCATGTATATTTGATTAAGGAATATAAAAGGATATAGCCATGAGGAGAGAGTGGAGTGAAAGGTCGGGACCCGGATGGAGAGGGATCTTGCTTCTTTTGGTCGTTCTGGCAGGGAGCGCTTGTACCATCGAAGCAGAAGAGGAGCTGGCCGGCCAAGAGAGGGAGAGCATTGAGGTCTCCCTGTGCCACTGGGTACGGTCATGGGCGGATACCGGCGTGACATTGACCGTACGGCATCTTCGGTATCGGGGAGAGTGGGCCTGGGTCGAAACCCTTAGCCGTTACAACGACGGAAAGCGGAGGGATCCCCGCATCGATGCTTTGTTGTATCGGAACAATGGCCATTGGAAGGTACTGTACGTCCCGGGAGACGATCGGAACATGAGCGGAGAGGATCGATGGAAAAAGGATCGTTCTCTGCGTCATTTCAGGCGTTTGACAAAAGGGGAAATTCCCCAGGAGATTTTTATACGAACAGAAAAAGGAGTGAATGATGAGATCCATTGTCCGTAACGGTGCAGTAATCGCGGCTTGGTTGATGCTGATATCGGGCGCATGGGCAGAGAAAGCTTTGAAATGTGCCGAGTATCCGCCTGCGGAGTTCCGGCTCTTCTACGAAATCAACAATCCAACGATTGGCAGTCAGCTTGCTACCAGGCGCCGGGAGCTCGACTCCACCGGATATCGCCTGATCCTCGTCTATCAGACACCCGAAGGGATCCTGCCCCATCCTCAGCTGCATCTGTTGAGAAGAAAGGACAGAAAAGATCTCGGGTATGCCTGGCTGGAGTGTATACCGAGTCCGGAGATTGAGGGGACGATGGAGTGTCATGCCGAATGTGACGGGGGAACGGCGCTGCTCGATCGATCCAAAAATATTCTTTTTCTGGGAGATGCTCTGGGGTTTGAGGGGAAGGTCGGGGATTGGGAGGTGCGCAGTGACCGGGAAGGAAAACTCAATGCCGTCCCAGTTGCCTGTCCTTCCTGGATCCAGGCAAGTTTTTCGCCTTTTGAAGAGGCATACATCCAGGAGGTACTGAAGTATTCCAAGACCCCTGTCCATTACGTTTGCTATGGAAACAAGGTAACGGAGAAGGGAAAGGTTCGTTTCGTAGGATGCCAAACGAGCCGAGAAAGTTGTACCGAGAGTCGCCTGCAAAAGTTCGGTCACTATCCAACGGAAGCCGAAACCTATCGGGCGTTTCTTCGGTGCCGGTCCTCGTCACCGAAACCCACGCAATAAGCTGTCGTCACCGACAGAGCGAGGAAGCGTAGAGTCTGTTCCCGTATTGGATCTCGGTGATGGTTCCGTCGGATGTCTGACGATAGACCGTTGCGCGATCGCTGCTTCCGTCGGGATAGAAGAGCAGAATCGTATTGCCCTCTACCCGATAACGACCCTTCTGCGCTGCTCCCTGATTGTAATAATTTCCGGAACCGCCGCTGTTGGAATAGGAAGAGCCATATTGGAAGTTCCCACGACCGTCGAATGTGGCCCAGTCACTGCGAGCATAACCGTTTCCTCCGGAGTAGCTGCAGTAGGTTCCCCGGAGACGCCGGTTCGGAGAGGGGCTTGTTGAAGATGATGCGGATTTCCTCCGATGGAAGAGGAATCTTTTTCCATTGGACATCCGAAGGATCAGAGTGTCTCCTTCCAAGCGGATGGAGAGGCGGGTG
>JALWPZ010000134.1 GCA_026994745.1 Campylobacteraceae bacterium
GCTCTTGATCGATTTGGCGGAACTGGAAAGAAGCGCCTGGCTGAAGCGGGAGGAGTATGGGGAGCTTCGGGAGAGGGCAGAGAACGGCCGGGTCGATTTCCAATGGCTGGTCCCCGCCAAGGAGCGGGCCTTGCGCCGGGCCTTCGCCGGATTCGAGGAGCGGGCTTCGCAGGAGGATCGCAAGGAGTTCCGGGATTTCGAATTGGCACAGGTGGAGTGGCTGGAGGAGTACGCCCTTTTTATGGCGCTGCACCGATCCTATGGCGACCGGCCCTGGCACGAGTGGGACGAGCCCCACCGCCGGCGGGAACACGAAGCGATGGAAGAGGCAAGACAGGAGCTCTTCGAAGAGATCGAATACCGCAAGTTCGAGCAGTTCTGCTTCTTCCGCCAATGGGAATCCCTGCGGAATCATGCCCGGGAGCGGAGTGTGGAGCTTATCGGGGATCTGCCCATCTATGTGGCGTACGACAGTTGTGACGCCTGGGTCAGTCCGGAGCTTTTTCTTTTCGACGAGAACCTCTCTCCCCGTTTCGTCGCGGGAGTCCCACCGGACTATTTCAGCGCGACGGGCCAGCTTTGGGGAAACCCCCTCTACGACTGGGAGCGGATGGAGGCGGAGGGGTACGCCTGGTGGATCGGGAGGCTCCGGCATCTGTTGGGGCTTTTCGACCGGGTGCGAATCGATCATTTCCGTGCCTTCGAAGCCTACTGGGCGGTGCCTGCGGGAGCGCAGACCGCGGCCGATGGGGAGTGGCGGCCCGGTCCCGGAGGAAAATTCTTCGAAACGCTACTGGATGCCCTGGGGGGTCTGCCTCTGATCGCCGAGGACCTGGGGATCATCACCCCGGAGGTGGAGGAGTTGCGGGACCGCTTCGGCCTGCCGGGGATGAAGGTGCTGCAGTTCGCCTTCGGCGGGGATCCCGCCAACCCCTATCTGCCCCACAACCATATTCCCAACGCCGTACTCTACACCGGGACCCACGACAACGACACCAGCATGGGTTGGTTTTCCTCCCTGGGAGAGAGGAGCTATCTTCTGGAGTATCTGGCGAGTTCCGGGGATCGTTTTTTGTGGGATTGGCTGCGGGTCCATCAGGCTTCGGTCTGCGCCTGGGCGATCCTGCCCCTGCAGGACCTGCTGGGGCTGGGCAGCGAGGCGAGGATGAACGTCCCGGGTACCACCGGGGGGAATTGGGCCTGGCGCTGCACGCCCGCCCAGATGGAAGAGGTGGACGCAGCCTTGCAGGAGCTGGGGAGATTGAGCCGGCTCTACGGCCGGGCGTGATACGGGAGGTTTACTTCCTGCCCTCTTCGCGGATCTTCTTGAAGAGCTCTTCGAATTTCCTCTTCAGCTCGTCATAGAGGCCTTTGGTCTCGTTCTTTCCTTTGATCTCTTTCTTCAGGGCTTCGATGCTGCTGCTCAGCGCTTTGTACTCGGGAGCGTGCTTCTGGGTGTATCCCAGCAATTCGGCCCGGGCGAGCTGATTTTTCGCCGCTTCGAGGAGTTTGAGGGCCTCCTCTTTCTTCTCCTTGGCCAGTTTGGAGGCCTGCAGCACCATATCGTTGGCCAGCATCAAAGGGATGGGGACCACGTCGGTGACCGAGACCAGGGTATTGAAGCCCGCCGAGAGTACGGCGAGGGCTTCGCGGGCCTTGCCCTGTTTCAGCAGCTCTGCCGCTTTCTTGGCGACGGAGGGATAGCTCTGCATCGGCAGATAGTCGACGGTGAAATCCATTTCGTCCCGCAGGGGCATGAGCAGTTCCCTGGCTTCCTGGGTACGATGCTGTTGGATCAGCCGATCGGCCATTTCGAGCGCTTTTTCGATCAGACGGGTCCCGCCGGCGAAGGTCTGGATCCGGATGGATTGATTGACCGGAACGAGAGCGAGCGCGGGGTTGGCTTTGAGGGCCTTGTCGAAGTTCGCGCTGGCTTGCTCCAGTTTCTTGGCGGCATCGTCAAGCTTGTTGGCCTGGATATCCTGGGCTGCCTGGATCGTCAGTTGCAGCCCCTGGACCACTTCGGGAACGGACCCCTTCATCCCATCCTTGTGGTATCCCGCTTCTTTGTGAAAGACCCGCTCCAGACGCTGGGCCCGATCCTCCCGGGCCTCCTTGGCGAAGGTCGACGCTTTGCGCAGGCTCTGATAGAACTCTTTGACCGATTTGGCATCGACGTCCGCCGCCGCGGCGGATTGCTCGGCGACGCCGTTTTTCTGCAGGGCCTGGGCCTCTTTCTGTGCCACCTGGTCCTTCAGACCGTCGTTTCCAGCCTGGAGTCCCAGGGTCGCGACTCCCAAGATCAGCGCGGCTGCGCTCAGGGAAAGGGTGAGTCTCTTTTTCATCTTCGATCCTTTGTGAGGTTTTTGATACGGGTATTTTTCCGAACCCAGTTTAACTGTAGTTAAATACACTAATGTCTATTTAGCATAATGGACTAAGAAAGTATAGGTGTCTCTCTCTAAGTGATTGAGTAGGGAAAAGGAAGGGTTCTGTGGAGGGGAGGGATCCCCCTTCGTGGGAGAGTGAACTTACTGTTTCTTGTCTTCCCGGACCTTCTTGAAGAGGGTATCGAACTTGCTTTGCAGATCTTTGTAGAGTTTGGCGGGTTCGTTCTTGCCGCCGATCTCTTTTTCGATCGCTTCGATCTGAGTGTTGATCGCCTTGTACTCGGGGCTATGCTTCTGGGTGTACCCCAGGAGTTCGGCCCGCTTGAGTTCCTCCTTGGCCGCGGCCAGCAGTTTGAGGGCCTCTTTCTTCTTCTCTTTGGCCAGTTTGGAGGCTTCCATGGTCATATCCTGGGCCAGCATCAGAGGAACGGGCACGACGTTGGTGACACCCACGATGGTCCCGAAACCTTGGGAGAGTACCGCCAGGGCCTCTTTGGCTTTCCCCGCTTTGAGAAGCTCGGCCGCCTTCTTGGTCACGAGGGGGTAGGTCTTCATGGGGAGGAACTGGACGGTGAAGTCCATCTCGTCCTTCAGGGGGATCAGGATCTCCCTGGCATCCTGGGTGGCGTGCTTTTTGATCAGCTCGTCGGCGGTCTTCAGGGCCTTTTCGATCACCTTGGAATTGCCGGCGAAGGTCTGGATCCGGATCTCCTGGGCGACGGGAAGAAGGTCGAGTTTGGGGTTGGCCTTGAGGGCCTTGTCGAAATCTTTGGAGGCGATCTCCAGATCCTTGGCGGCTTGATCGAGTTTGTTGGCCCGGATGTCCTGGGCGGCCCGCGCGGTCATCTGGAGCGCTTCCATCACCTCTTTGGGGGTGTTCTTGAGCAGATCTTTTTGGGAGTGGAATGCCGCTTCACGGCGGAAGATCCGCTCCAGACGCTGCATCCGGTCCAGACGAGCCTCCTGATTGAATTTGGCCAGGTCCATTTTGCCTTCGAAAAGGGTCTTCTCCTGGGTCTCTTCCACTTTCGCCTTGGCGGCGGCTTCCCCGGGGACGCCGTTTTTCTGCAGGGCCTGGGCCTCTTTCTGGGCGACGGTGTCTTTCATGGCTTCCGCGGCCTGAAGGCTCATGGCCCCCAGCCCCAGAAGCAGGGCGGAGGTTACGATCGAGAGGGTCATACGCTTTTTCATCATTCATCCTTTTATGATTGTTTGTAATGAGAATGATAACTTTGTAAGTTAAACCGTTTCGAAACGTAACAATTTCGCCGTTGATCGAAAGGGCGGTATAATTGGGCAACTTTTTCGGAAGGTTCGCCAAGATGATCGCAAATATCATTGTCATTTTCACCACGCTGCTCATCACTCTCCTGCTCTTCTCCAAACCGGTGGAGAAGAGTTCCTGGTGGGCGGCGACGGTGATCCCGCTGGCTTCCATCATCGGAAGCGGTTTTCTGGTGGTCGCGCCGATCCTGCAGATGAGTATGGGCTCCTACGCCCTCATCGCCATGACGATACTGGTGCTGGTGGCCTACTGGATCGGGGCGGCGGTGCGCTTCAACATCCACCATGTGGAGCCCAAGCTGGCCGCCGGCACCCTCCATCCCGCTCCGTTGGCCCTGGAGAAGCTCTCCCAGTGGGCGATCACCTTCGCCTATGTGGTCTCGGTCACCTATTACCTCTCCCTCTTCGGCGATTTCGTCCTGCGGGGGGTGAATATGGTCAATCCGGTCCTCTCCCACACGATCACCAGCGCGGTATTGATCTTCATCGCGGTCTACGGGGGGCATCGGGGCTTCAACTTCCTGGGAAAATTCGAAGCGCTGAAACTGGGGATTATCGCCGGCTTGCTGGCGGGCCTGGCCTTCGGGAACTTCGAAGCGTGGAGGGAGGGAATCTGGCATCTGCCCCCCACCACCGATCCGAGTATCCACGACTGGCGGGTGGTTCTGGGGATGCTCATCGTGGTGCAGGGCTTCGAGACTTCCCGCTTTCTGGGGGAGAAGTTCCCCCCGGGGCTTCGGATCCGGACCATGCGCTACGCCCAGTGGATCTCGGGAGGGGTCTATGTGGTCTACATCGGCCTGATGCTCTATTATTTCAACCTGCCGCTACCGAAAGAGGGGCAGGATACGGCAATCATCACCCTCTCGCACCATGTGGCGACGGTCTTACCGGTGATGCTGCTGGCCCTGGCCCTCATCGCCCAGTTCGACGCCGCCGTCGCCGACGCCCAGGGGGGCAGTGGGCTGCTGGAGGAGCTGAGCAAGAAACGGATCAGCGAAAGCCTGGGGTACCTGCTCATCGCAGCCGGTGGGCTGCTCATCGTCTGGACCTCCAACATCTTCCAGGTCATTACCTACGCCTCCCAGGCCTTCGCCATCTACTACATGCTCCAGAGCATGGTGGCGGCCCTGACGGCTGCGGCCCACAAAGACGTACCCCACCGCTGGCTCAAATTCGTCGCCTTCAGCTTCGTCGCCTCCATCGCCGCTTCGGTGGTGCTCTTCGGCGTGCCGGCGGGCGGTTGATCTCAATCTTGGGAAAAGGATCCCTTTGATCGATCGAAAACGTGTGCAGGAGCTGGTGGAACGGCTTCAGGAGACCGAAGCGGAGCTCTACCGGGAGCTGCGGGACGAGAAGGAGCGGGTCACCTGTGACTTCGCTGAAGAGCGGATCGGGCTCTGGGACTATATCCGACGGGGAAAGATCCGCTACGGCCTCAGTGCGCCGATCATCTATTCGATGATCGTGCCGGCGGTGATCCTGGATCTCTTCGTCACCGTCTATCAGGCGACCTGCTTTCCCCTCTATGGGATCCCGAAGGTCCGGCGGCTGGACTATATCGCCATCGACCGGCATCGGCTCCCCTATCTCAACGTCCTGCAGAAGCTCAACTGCGCCTATTGCGGATACTTCAACGGGCTGATCGATTACGTCCGGGAGATCGCTTCGCGCACGGAGCAGTTCTGGTGTCC
>JALWPZ010000135.1 GCA_026994745.1 Campylobacteraceae bacterium
GCCAAAGGGTTGCATAAATTCCTCTCTGAGAATTTCCCCCGGATGGATCGCTTCGATTTTCTTCATAACCTTCTCCTATTTGTGATAATCGACAACTTCCACTTCCGACACTCTGCCCTCTTCCCAGATAAAACATATTCGGAATTTCCGATTGACACGGATGCTGTATTGCCCCGCCCGATCCCCGGAAAGTTTTTCCAGTCGATTGGCTGGCGGGATCCTCAAATCATCCAACGTCCTGGCCGCATCGAGCATCAAAAGTTTCCGATAGATCACCCGCTGAATGTCGCTGGGCAACTTTTTCGAATACTCTCTGACAAAAATCTTGCGTGTATCATCGCTTTTGAAGTCAACGATCATAGACCAATTATATCATAATAACGTTATGCGTTATACTTTATCCCTCTGCGTAGATGAGAATGATGGATTAACGACTTAAATACTGTTTCATGCGTTCCACCCCTTCGGCCATATGCTCGATGCTCCGGGTGTAAGCGAAGCGCAGATAACGATTCGTTCCGTTGCTGCCGAAATCGATCCCCGGAGTAACGGCGATGTGCAGCTTTTCCAGGAGTTCCTCGCTGAAGGCTACGGCGTCGTCGCTGTAGGCCGAAATGTCGCACCAGAGGTAGAAGGCTCCGTCGGGTTTGGCGTCGATGGTGAAGAGCTCCGAGAGCTCCCCGTAGAGCCAGTCGCGGCGTTGGCGGAAGGTTTGGCGCACCTGGGCCAGATACTCGTAGTCGAAAGCCTCCAGGGCAGCGTACTGGGCCGGGGTCTGGGCGGCGATGAAGAGGTTCTGGGCGATGAGCTCGGCGGGGCGCACCAGGTTTTCGGGCAGGATCATCCACCCCAGGCGCAAGCCCGGCATGCAGAAATATTTGGAAAAGCCGTTGATGACGATCGCTTCGTCGCTGAACTCCAGGGCCGTATGGGCCTGTTGGTCATAGACCAGGCCATGGTAGAGTTCGTCGGAGACGAAGGCGATCTCCTGCTCCTGACAATACCCGATCAGCGCTTCCAGGTTCTGGGCGTCATAGAGCGTTCCCGTGGGGTTGGAGGGAGAGGCGATATGCAAAACCTCCAGCTCCTTCCCCTCCAGATCCTCCGGGCGCAACTGATAGCCACTGTCCGGCCCCACGGGAATGGCGACGGTCCGGGCGTCGACCATCGTGGCGAAATTCTTGTAGCAGGGGTAGGAGGGGTCGCTGAGCCCCAAACGGTCGCCGGGCCCCAGCAGCAATTCATAGGCAACCA
>JALWPZ010000136.1 GCA_026994745.1 Campylobacteraceae bacterium
AGAGGTGGTCCAGACCCTCATCGAGGCACTGATTCTGGTTCTGATCGTCGTCTACCTCTTCCTTCAGTCCTTCCGAGCGACGCTGGTACCCGCCGTGGCGATCCCCGTCTCCCTCATCGGGACCTTCTCGGCGATGCAGCTGGCGGGATTCTCCATCAATACCCTGACCCTCTTCGGCCTGATCCTGGCCATCGGGATCGTCGTCGACGACGCCATTCTCGTCGTGGAGAACGTGGAAGCGAACCTGGAGAAAAATCCCGAGATCAGCATCCGGGAGGCGACCCGTCAGGCGATGAGGGAGATTTTCGCCCCCATTCTCTCCACGACCCTGGTCCTTTTGGCGGTCTTCATCCCCGTCACCTTCATCCCCGGGATCTCCGGCGCCCTCTACCGGCAGTTCGCCCTGACCATCGCCTTTTCGGTTCTCTTCTCCTCCATCGTGGCCCTGACCCTCTCCCCCGCGATGGCGGTGACGATGCTGCGGCACAAAACAGGGAAGAAAAACTTCTTTTTCCGGGCCTTCGACCGGCTCTTGGAGCGGGTGAAAGGCGGGCAGAAACGCATCGCGGGAAGCCTGATCCGTCATTGGTACCTTCCCATCGCCATCTATCTGATTCTCCTGGGAGGGGCCTACTATCTTTTCCGTACCGTTCCCACGGGCTTCATCCCCGACGAGGATCAGGGAACGCTGATCGCCATGGTGAACCTGGAGCCGGGGGTCCGCCTGCACGACACCGAGAAAACGAGCCGGAAAATTGTCGAAATCCTCAAAAAGACCCCTGGGGTCGAAGACGCCGTCAGCGTCGACGGCTACAACGCCATTCTGGGGACCCTCGATTCCTCCTCCGCCGTCTTCTTCATCGTTCTGAAAGATTGGAGCGAGCGGACCAGTCCCGAACTGAGCCTCCCCGCCATCATGGCTCAGATCAATAAGACAGTGAAAAAGACCCTCCCCAATGTCACCTTCCGGGTCTTCAGTCCACCCTCGATCCCGGGACTTTCGGCGACGGGAGGCTTCGAGTTCCACCTGGAGAATCTGGAAGGAATGCCTTTGAAAGATTTCGAAGCCCAGGCGCGTCGATTCATCGCCAAACTCAACGCCGATCCACGCATCGCTTCGGCCTACACCATGTTCAATAGCAACTATCCCCAGCTGCGCATCGATATCGACCGGGACCGTGTCGCCGCATCGGGGGTGAAGCTCAGCGACCTGCTGGGGGTTTTGGGGAGTTATCTTGGTTCGCTCTACATCGACGATTTCAGCAAATTCTCCAAAAATTACCGCATCTTCGTCCAGGTGGACGAGAAGTACCGTGCCGAAGCGCGGCGGCTCGACCGCTTTTTCGTGCGCAACAAAGAGGGGACGATGGTCCCGCTGGGAAGTCTGGTGCGCATCGAGCGGGGGAGCGGCCCCAGCACAATCAGCCACTTCGACGGGTACCAGAGCATCGCCGTCAACGGGATGCACAACGTACAGGGGGGCTACAGCTCCGCCGACGCTCTGGCCGCCATCGACGAAGCGGCCGCTACGTTGCCTCCCGGGATCGGCTACGCCTATGCGGGGACCAGCCTTCAGGAGAAGGAGGCGGGCAACGCGGCCTTCTTTATCTTCCTGCTCTCCCTGCTGACGGTCTATCTCTTCCTCGCGGCCCAGTACGAGAGCTGGATCCTGCCCCTGAGCATCCTGTTGCCGATCCCGGTGGTGATGTTCGGCGCTCTGGGGGCCAACTGGATGGCGGGACTTCTCAATGATATCTACACCCAGATCGGACTGGTGCTCCTCATCGCCATGGCCTCCAAGAACGCCATTCTGGTCGTGGAGTTCGCCAAGGAATTGCGTGAGAAGGGGATGGGATTGGTGGAGAGTGCCGTGCAGGCTTCGGTTCTGCGTCTGCGGGCGATTCTGATGACGGCTTTCGCCTTCCTGTTGGGAATTCTGCCCCTGGTGATCGCCACGGGCGCCGGGGCAGCGTCCCGGCGGTCCCTGGGAACGGCGGTCTTCGGGGGGATGGCTCTCTCGACACTTTTGACCTTCCTCCTCACCCCGGTGCTCTTCGTTCTCCTGGAGCGTTTGCGGGAGAGATTTTCAGGAGCCAAAGATGAAGCGTAGTATTATTCTGATCGCAGTAGCCTGTTCGGTGCTTCTTTCCGCCCGGACCCTGACGGTGGACGACCTGGTGCAGATCGCCATGCAACACAGCCCCGACATCCGCATTGGCGACTACGAATACCGCGCCTCCCATCAGCGCAGACGAATGAGCGAAAGTGTACGTCTGCCCCAGGTCAGTGTCACCGCGGGAATGGAACACAGCGAGGATCGCTTCGATAGTGGTTTGCGGAATCACAGCGATGTCCTGATGGGTGGGCTGCGCCTGGACCAGCTTCTCTACGATTTCGGGCGAAGCGGCGGCAGCATCGAAGCGGCCCGGGAGAGCGAACGGCTCTACGCGGCCCGGCTTCGGCAGATCGTCTCCGACAAGGTCTACCAGGTCAAACTGCGCTACTATGACGCTCTCAAGGCCCAAACCCAGATCACGGTCCAGGAGAAGAACCTTAAACTCCAGGAGGAGCAGCTTCACCGGGCAGAGCGTTTTCTCCAGGCGGGGATCAAAACGGTGGTGGATGTCACCGATGCGCGTTTGCGCCTGGAACAGGCCCGCAAATCTCTCATTGATGCCCGATATCTTTTGAAGCTCCGTAGGGCTATGTTGGAAGAGAGCCTCGGGACCGTCCCGGAAGAGGGGAACTACACGCTCTACAGTTCCACGAAGGATCTGTTTCAGTGGAGTCTTCCCGGGAAGGAAACCCCCCTGTCCGAGCTGCTCCGATACGCGTGGAAACATCGGCCGCTTCTCGAAGGGGTCGAACACGGCATACGCAGCGCCGACGCGGCGGCACGGAGCAAAGAAGCCCACTATACCCCCGTCCTGAATCTGATGGGGGAGGCCGCCGCCAGCAACGGTGATTCTCCCTCGATGCCGACCCGTCAGGCCAAAGTGGGGCTGGAGCTGAGCTGGAACCTTTTCAGCGGTTACCGCGAGAGTGCCGAAGCACAGGAAGCGAGGATCTATGCCATGAAAGCGCGGGCAGAGCGGGACCGGGCTATGTTGAGGATTCGTCGGGAAGTGACCCAGGCGGATCTGAACCTCCGACAGAAGCGGGAAGCCTTCCGCCTCAGCCGCGCCATCGTCGCCCAGGCGAAAGAGAAGTTCCGACAGGCCCAGAAACGTTACGACAACGATCTGGCCGACTACATCGAGCTCCAGGAGGCCCGCCAAAGCTACATCGACGCTCTTTCGGGACTGGTCAGCAGCTACTACGACTACTACGCCGCCCGGGCCCAGCTCGACCGGGCCATCGGACGCTAGAGAATGCTCGGTTGGGATTGGCTGCTGGCCCTGGTGCTTTTCGAGCTGGCGACCGGTTACACTCCCGGGCCCAACAATCTCATCGCCCTCTCCATCGGTTTCAATCACGGGTATCGCCGGACACTGCCCCACATCCTCGGTGTCACCATCGGCTTTCCGTTGATGCTCCTGGCCATCGGCTTTTTCCTCAAACCCCTGCTGGACCACTCACCGCTTCTTTTCGAAGGGCTCAAATACCTGAGCATCGCCTTCGTCCTCTACCTCGCCTGGAAGGTCGCCACCGCCCCCGTGGCCGAGGAGGAGAGCGAGATCGAGGAAGCGGAGCTGCAACCCACTCCCATCAACTTCTGGCAGTCGGTGCTGCTCCAGTGGGTCAACCCCAAAGCCTGGGCGGGAGCGCTCAGCATCGTGACGATCTACACCATCCCCGAGCGCTTCACCCAAAGCATGCTCGCCGCCGCTTTTGTCACCGTCTTCATGGTCTTCACCGCCGTCTCCCTCTGGGCCCTTGCCGGTCGCTTCCTAAAAGGAGCGATCCGCGACCCGAAGAAGATCCGCCTCTTCAACTGGACGATGGCGCTTTTGCTGGTGCTGTCTGTGGGGATGATGGTTTTCTAGAGTCTTTAGTCGCTAGTCTCTAGTATAGAAGTCATTGGTCATTGGGGGCATGCATGTGGGACTGAATTCCCGTCCCCATTCAATCGCGTTGCAATGCAACGCCCCGAAATTTCTAGTTACTAGTTACTCGTTACTAGTTTCTCCCTTGACTCCACACTCCTCGGCCCATTCCCGCATCGCCTCGATTACCTCGGCGATGAGTTCGTCGAGGGTCATTCCCAGCATCTCGGCTCCCTTTTTCACGATCTCCCGGTCGACGCCGGCGGCGAAGGATTTCTGCTTGAACTTCTTTTTGACCGATTTGACCTCCAGGTCTATGATGCTTTTGGAGGGGCGCACCAGCACGCAAGCGTTGACCAGGCCGCTGAGCTCATCGACAGCGTAGAGGGTCTTCTCCATCGCAGAGAGCGGCTCGACGTCGGTGCAGATCCCCCAGGCGTGGCTCATCATCGCACGGATGATCTCCTCGTCGTATCCACGCTCCCGCATGATCTCGGCAGCTTTGTGGCAGTGCTCCTCGGGGTATTTCTCGTAGTCCAGATCATGGAGCAGCCCCACGATCCCCCACTTCTCTTCATCCTCTCCCACCTTTTTGGCGAAATGGCGCATGCAGGCTTCCACCTGGATCCCGTGCTGGACGAGGGCGGGATTTTCGTTGTACTCTTTGAGGAGTTCCAGGGCTTCTTCACGATTGGGCATAGTGATTCCTTTTTGTTATGGATTTTATCAAATTGTCTCTTTGACTGTTTTGGTCTATTATATATGACATGTGAGTTGCATTCCCAGTAGAATAAGTGTCCTCATGGGAATGAAGTGAATTATGGAACTATTTCTAGACTAAACATGATACACAAGAAGAGGTAAAGTACGTGTAGATCTTTTCCATCATTATCGTTACGGTAGCGATTTTGAGTTGGTTTGTTTCTTTTTTTTATTAATGAATAACAAAACAACTCACTGGTGAATTTGGGAATATATAGGAGTAAGTATTTTATTTGTTATAAAGGTTTCTAATTTTTATTGTATCCAAATTTTCTCGTTTGTAATACTTGTTTCCACCAGCTTTCACGTGATAAAATCAATTGGTCATCAACGGTTGCCTTGAAAATATCTAATATCGAATATTTGAAGTTGTTCTTTATATATTCAAACTTTAACTTTTTCAATTCTAAATTACCACCGTGCCCTGTTTTGACGTATGACATCCATCTTCCCAAAATCATATTTTCACCATAAGCTGAACCTATATACATCTTTCCATTGTTGGTATCTGTAATTAAATATACTCCTTTTTGGTTCTGCAAAGCCGTTTTCCAGCTCTCCTTTGTAAT
>JALWPZ010000137.1 GCA_026994745.1 Campylobacteraceae bacterium
GAGGCGCAGGTCGTGGTCGATCGGGGCTTCGAAAATGAGCAGGTCCCGACGGTTGTATTTTCCGGTGGGGATCCCCCCGAAGCCCAGGTCGTGGGTCGCGCCGGTGATGGTGGAGAGGACCGATCCGACGACACCGGTGTTCTCTTCTCTTGGCGCTTTTCGCAGCTCCACCTTGATTTCGTCGCGCTGGGGAGTCTCGTCACCGTAGAGCGCCTTGAGGCCTTTTTGGGCCATCAGGTAGGCCCCGGCGACGGTGGCGCAGCTGTGGCCCGCGGTTTTGACGATGTCTTTGTAGGAAAATTCCAGGATCCCGTCCCGGTTGGCTCCCAGGAATCTGCAGAGGTCGTCGTAGACGACGATCGGTTCGATGGTGTCGAAAAAGGCGGGATAGTCTCTCATTGAATTTATCTCGTTCATTGGTTGCCTTTATGATTTGATCCGTATCGAAACGCCCTCCACTTTATCCTCTCGACGTGAACCTGCTGTGAACGTCCTGGAAAGAGGTTCGGACCTGAATGTCGGAACCGTCGGAAGAGGGATTAACCCAGCATTTTGATCAGTTTGTCCGTGGCTTCCAGGGCGAAGTCGGGAGGCATGTGCCCTTTGTTGTAGTAGAGGTAATTATCGAAGCCCCACTTCATCATCTTGGCCAGGGGCGAATGGATCGCCAGGTCGGTCTGGCCGCCGTAGAGTACGTCGGAGAGGATCAGGGTGGCGTCATGCCCTCCCATGTTCATGATGCAGAAGACCTCCAGCTCGTGGGGAGGGATCTCCACCTCTTCCCCCAGTTCCCTCATCAGGCTGGCCGCGGCGATGGCGCCCTGGATGATGGCGATGTGCCCTAGTTTGGGCTGGGCCAGGGCGGTGATGTCCCCGGCGGCGAAGATCTCGGGGTGATCCAGGTGCCGCATCGTCGTATCGGTGGGGATGAAGCCCTTCTCGTCGCCCAGCTTGGATTCCAGCAGGACCCTGGGGGCGGTGTAGGGCGGGATGACGATGGCCAGGTCGCAGGGCATCCGGGTGCCGTCCTCGAAGGCGATGAAATCTTTGCCGATCTCTTTGAGGACCTTGTTGTTGTGGAGTTTCATGGAGCGCTCCTGCATGATCTCGCCGACGACCTGGCGGGGCTTGTCACCCACATCCTCGAAGAAGATCTCCCCGGGAGTGAAGATGTCGATCTGGAAGTCCTTGGCGCGCTGCTTTCCTTTTTCATGGATCAGATAGTGGTCCAGCATGAAGATGAT
>JALWPZ010000138.1 GCA_026994745.1 Campylobacteraceae bacterium
TCCAGAAGCTGGGGAAAGACATCCAGGATCGAATGTTCGAAGAAATCCCGAAGCTCGTCCAGACTCTGGGGCAGATTGGGCAGCACTTTGCCCAAAGATCCGAACCCTTTGCAGATCGCCGGATCCTGGACCTTCATCATGGGAATGCTGCAGTCGTATTTCATGGGATCTCCCATCGATCGATCCCCGCAGACGCGGGGGGAAATTTCTGTGGAATTGTATCGAAATCTCCCTCGAAGGGGAGAAGGAAGAAAGGATCAGACGACCGTGCGGGGCCGGAAGCGGTTGATGGCGAAATAGTAGAAAAAGGGAGTATCCAGCGCGGCGATGGCCAGCTTGACCAGATAATCCCCGATGATCAGTTTGATCAATACATCGAAGGGTAGGACAAAGGCAAACGCCAGAGTGAAGAAGAGCAGCGTGTCGAAGAACTGGGAGGTCATGGTGCTGGCGTTGTTACGCAGCCACCAGGCACGGGGGAAACGCTCCTTGAGGCTGTGAAAGATATGCACATCCAGTTGCTGAACCAAAAAGAAGGTGATGATGGAGGCCAGGGCGATGCGCCAGTCGGAGATCAGGATCGTGGGCACCACCGCCAGCAGACTTCCGTAGATGACCACTTTGAGCACTTCGCTCTTTCCGTAGCGCTCACCGAGGATGTCGGTGAAGAGGAAGGTGATGGGGTAGATGATGGCCCCATAGGTAAGCCATTCGTTGATCCGGAATTGCACCGTATAGTTGGATGCGGCGATCAGCCCCGCGAAAAAGGCGGCGAAGATCCATAATTGACGTCTGCTCATTACGCTCTAACTCCTTGTTGTGATCTCTTCGATGTTCCCGAAGCGGGTGATTTCGCGTGGAATTCTAGCATATTCGGGATCGCCGGATCGTTCAACGTCTCTGAGAGCTTGGATCGGTTCGCTCCCCCGCCTCTTTCAACGCCGCCTCGACGTAGAGTTCCCGAAGCCTTCGGCTCACGGGACCGGGAGTCCCATCCCCGAGAGTGTGCCCATCGATCTCCACGATGGGATAGAGAAAGGTCGTCGCACTGGTCAGAAAGGCTTCGTCGGCTTCGTAAGCCTCCTCCACGCTAAAGGGGCGCTCCTCCACTTCGATGCCGTGAGCGGGGGCGAGCTCCAGAAGCAGTCGCCTCCGGATCCCCGGAAGGATCGAGCGGGAGAGCGGCCGGGTGATGATCCGCCCCCCTTTGACGATGTAGGCGCTGGAGGCGGTCCCTTC
>JALWPZ010000139.1 GCA_026994745.1 Campylobacteraceae bacterium
ATCCCAACATGGACCGGGCGATCAAAGAGCTGACCATCATCAACGAAATGACCCTGCTTATCGGCCTGGGGCTCATCACCGTGGGGAACTTCCTGGGCGGGGTCTGGGCCAACGAATCCTGGGGGCGCTACTGGGGCTGGGACCCCAAAGAGACCTGGGCGGCGGTGACGATCCTGGTCTACGCCGCCGTGGTGCATATGCGCTTCATCCCCAAACTCAAGGGGGCCTACGCCTTCAACGTGGCGGCGGTCCTGGCCTACAGCTCGGTCATCATGACCTATTTCGGAGTCAACTACTACCTCAGCGGCATGCACTCCTACGCCGCCGGCGATCCGGTACCCATTCCCGGCTGGGTCTGGCCCGCCATCGCCTCCGTCTTCGTTCTGATTCTTCTGGCGGCACGGAATCGGAAACTTTCCGAGTCGTGATTGGTGATTGGTAATTGGTGATTCGTGATTGGTGGTTGGTGATTGCGATGAGGAGGAGAGAACCTGTTCCCATATCATAGGAAGTGTTATTCGATTGGAGCTATATTGTGACGAGAATGAATGCTCGTCTCCCACGTTTTGCAAGCAAGCACGAATCACCAATCACGTCTCACGAATCAACTCCCTCGAAGAGAACGGTGAAATAGTTGATTCCCTCCTCGTGGCGATACTCCAAGCGTGCCTCGTGGAGATCGAGGATACTTTTGACGATGTAGAGTCCCAGACCCAGGCCGCCGCTGGAGCGGTGGAAGGGTTGGAAATACTCCTGAAACTCTCCGGGAAGGGCTTTGCCTCGGTTGGAGATCACCAGGCGTCGGCCGTCGATGAGCAGGTCGGCATGGTGATCCGGGCTGTATTTGACGGCATTGTCGATGAGGTTCTTCATCGCCAGGGTGAGGAGCTCGAAATCGGCCCGGACGGTATGGTCCTCTTTGGTGACCAGATGCAAATATTTCCGGGGATCGTCCAGCATCAGCAGATCGACGCTGGCCTCCACCAGGTCGCTGAGCTTGTAGGAGCGGAAATCGGGTTGGAAGTTCTTGGAGGTAATCTGCTCGACCTTGGCGAACTCGTCGATGAGCAGGTTGAGCCGGGAGAAGATGGCGTGGAAGCGTTCCCGTTTTTTGGGGTCGTCGATCATTTCCGAGAGGAAACGCCCCTTGGCGATGGGGGTCTTGAGCTCGTGCATGATGGCCCGAAGCAGGAGTTGGCGGGATCGGAGCAGGTCCCGGATGGT
>JALWPZ010000140.1 GCA_026994745.1 Campylobacteraceae bacterium
TTGACGAAGAGGTATTTGATGAGATGTTTGAGCAGCGCATGGTTTTTGATGCGGTAGCGGTCGACGATGTCGCGATAGACGATCAGGTCGAGATAGTCTTTGAGGATCCGCCGTTTGATGTCGTCCGTTTCGTCGAAAATCTCGGCGAATCCCCCTTCGACGAGATAGACCTCGAAGGCGTTTTTGATGTAGCTGAGACTCTCGGAGCCGTAAAAATCGACATCGATCCGGCGATAGCGCAGATACTCCTTGAAGGAAAAGGGGAAGATCTCGTACATGATGGTCCGCCCCCGCAGGGCCGTGGCGATCTCTCCGGCGAGCAGCTTCGATGAGGATCCGGTGACGAAGAGCTGAACGTTCAGCGTGTCGTAAAGTCGCCGTACGAACTTCTCCCACCCCTCGATCGTCTGAACCTCGTCGAGGAAAAAGTAGACCTTTTCCTCCCTCTTTTGGGGGTAGAGTTCGTAATAGGCCTGCACCAACGCATCCAGATCGCCCAGGGCGATGGGGTAGAGCCGGTCATCCTCGAAGTTGATGTAGACGATATTCTCCGCGGCGACCTTTTTCCGCAATTTTTCGATAACGCTATAGAGCAGCCACGTTTTCCCACACCGCCGCACGCCGATCAGCGAGACGATCTTTTTCGTCTCCATCGGGATGTTGTAATCCCTTTCTACGATTGGTCCGAAGGCTCTTTTTTGCGAATCGACGATCAGTTGCTTGAAAACATCTTTCAATCGGTCTCCTTCATAAGACCGATTTTAGCAAATTACGGTCCTTTATACAAGACTCATTTTTTCGGTAAAAAATGGAAATGGACAAGCTGATAGCATCCTTTGAAACCGTGCACCGGCGGAACTTCATCCCTGAAAAGTCAGCTTCCAAGCGCCCTTTCGATTACCTTCGTAGCCAGAAACATCAGTTCGGTCTTCGAACGTTTCCGGGGTTCCAGTGCCACAAAGCCCAGCTTTCGGTAAAACACCACCGCCTCCGCTTTGGCATCGACCAGCACGCCGAAGCAACCCACACGGCGCTTCTGTTCCAAGGCCAGCAGAAGCATCTGCCTAAGCAGCAGGGTCCCGATCCCCCGATGCTGATATCGACGATCCACCCCCAGCCTGGTAATCCGCAGGATCGGCAGAGGATAGCGGGGGAGCTCTTTCCGAATCTCCTCGTCGAGATCCTCGGCCATCAGTTCTCCGGCGGAGACACTGACAAAACCCAAAATCGTTCCGTCCTCGTCTACAGCAACGTAATTGCTGCCGATGTAGTTTTTGAACCGGTTCTGCCCTGCAAAGCGCTGGAAATAGTAGTCCAGCTCGATCTCTCCGCAGGAGAAGTCCCGACGCTCGTCCTCCAGACGCAAAAGCCGGACACTAATCATCGCTCATCAACGTCCGCAGAGCTGCGGTCGGTTCGCTCTCTTCCGATTCGATGGCTTTTTTGAGAGAAGCCGAACTGACTTCGACTCTCTTATCGTCGAAGAACTGAGCGGGAATCTCCTCCAGGGCACTGAGATAATAGTCGAGGGCCCGCTCGATGAGATAGGCCTTCTTCACTCCATGTTCGGCGCTGTAACGCTCGAAGCGCTCTTTCACTTCGTCGGAAATGTAGGCGGAAATCTGAACGGACATCTACTTTTCCTTCTTTTTTCTACAATTTTATAGATTTACTTAGATATTGTCAATTTATCATATTTGACAGCCTCTGACGACAGAACTTGTTTATTACGTTCTTTCCAATGAAAGTCGTTTTCATGCAGCCGGATATGCTTCCTGAAGAGGCGCTCCACAACCTCATCCGACAGGTCAAAGAGCTCGACATGGATCAGGTCCGTGCTGAAATAGAAAAGCAGCAGGTCGAAGCCTCCAAAGAGGACTGAGTCCCTCAAAGCCCTTCTCCGGCCCTATGCCGGAAAATCTCCCGGCAGACTACTCCATATCCTTCTCTTCGATCTCCCTATAGACTTTGTTGAGGTGCTTGCCCATCTGGTGATCGTAGGCGTCCCATTTCGCGATGGGCCCCAGCTCTTTGCTCACCTCTTTTTTGTAGACGTAATACTCTTCGTCGTTGTCGTAGGCTTTCTGCGCCCACTTTTTCAGGGTTTTCAAATAGCGTAGGAATGGCCCGACGGTCTCCTCTTTGGCGCCCGAGGGGCCGTGGCCCGGGACGTATAGATCGTAGCTTCCGTTCTTCATGATCCCCTCCAACAGCTCGATGTTCCCCAGGATGCTGGAACTGCCGTCGAAGCCCCCCAGACGGTTTTTCATCACGTTGTCCCCCAGGAACAGGGTGTTGCTCTCCTTGTGCTCGATCAGAATGTCGGTATCGGTATGGGCTTTTTTAGGGTGATGGATGACGAAATGCTGGCCGTCGATAGCGATCTTCTGGCCATCTTTCAACTCATAGGCGGGGAATTTGAAGGGTTTGGTCCCCTCCAGGTTCCCCGTCAGGCGGTTCAGGATCCCGTACCACTTCTCCGCTTCACCGGCCTTGGCCTCTTTGATCATATTGGGGTGGGCGTAGATCCTGACCTTGGGATATTTTTCGGCCATGGCGCCGTTGGCGAACCAGTGATCCCCGTGCTTGTGAGTGTTGAGGATCGCTAGGATCGGCTTTTTGTTGACCTTTTCGATCTCTTCGAGTACCTTTTTCCCAACCCGGTAGTTCCCTCCCGGATCGATGACGATCAAGCCGTGTTTCCCCTCGATGAAAGCGGGATTGTTCATGAAGCCCCGGTTCTCTCTGTTGGGCTCCATCGCCGGACCGTGCATGATCCAGACGTTACTGTTCCCCATTCGCTGGAATTTGAACTCCCCATACTTCCCCAGCTCCCAGGCGAAAAGCGCCGAGGAGAAGATCGCGAAGATCGAAAGAATGGAAATTATTTTTTTCATTATCTATCCTTATATAAGTTTATCTTCTATCATTATACGACACTTTGAGGAGTTTTGTGTGAAGGGGGGAGTTCCCCCGGAGGGGAAAAGAGAGACCTTACTTGATCAGTTTCTTGATGGCGGCTTCGATCTGATCGGGGGTATTGGAGATCTTCATGAATTGTCCCATGCTCAGCAGCGGATAGGAGATCGCCAGATAGTACTTGGGGTGAAGGATCATCGCTTTGCCTTTCTCGATCAGAACCAGATAGGGAAGCACCAGGGCCTTGTCCTCTCCAATTTTGCTGATGAAACTCTCCACGCTACGGGGCATCCGCACACCGATGACCTTGCTGCCGTTGGCCAGGCTCAGGGTGAAGACCCGATTCTGCACCGATAGCTTCTTGCCCGATTTGAGCTCGATCATCTCGTCGTAATAGGGCATCCCGATCATGAAGTGGTATTTGGCCAGGCTCCCGGAGCTCAGGGCATCCTTGGTGGGCTGCAGGTTCCCCAGGACCTTTTTCAACGCTTTGGTCACGGCGGCACCGCCTCCGGAACGATACTCCTTCTGCAAAAAGGCGTTGAGCCAATACTCCGGGTTGGTGGCCAGGACCGTCTTTGCTTTGCTGTTGACCAGCACCCGTCCCACGGCGGCGAAGCCGCGCTTGGGCTTGGCGGCCAGCTTTTTCAGGGTATTGCTGGTGTAGAGAATGACGTTGAGATGACTCTTTCCTGCCGGGTGATAGGTGGCCAGGACATGCAAGCCGGATTTGGCCAGTTTACTTTTGACGCTTTTTGCATCCTGATAGGGTGCGCTGAAATAGGCACTGACCTTTTGGGCCTGTGCGAAGGTGGATCCGGCGACGAGTATCGCGGACGCGAGGAGAAGTTTCCTGATGAGCTTCGACATTGCTATCCTTTGTAGAGTGTTCTTTGTCCGGATGGGACATACAGAAGGATAGCGAATGGTTTATTATAAGATTTTTAAATCTTTTATTATTTTATAGATTTTTCATCAAAATATTTTATGTGGTTCCGTATTTCAACTCCTTCAACGCTCCGGTGATATCCTCCTGACGCATGAAGTGCTCACCCACCAAGAAGGCGTCGGCCCCGACCTTCGAGAGTTCCACCAAGGTTTCGTGATCGTTGATCCCGCTCTCGGCGACGATAATCTTGGAATTGGGGATCAGAGGGATCAATCGTTCGCTCAGCCCCATATCCATCTCGAAGGTCTCCAGGTTCCGGTGGTTGATCCCGATGATGTTGGCCCCGGCGAAGATCGCTTTGACCAGGTCCGCTTTGTCGTGGATCTCCACGAGGGCCTCCATGCCGAGGTGCCAGGTGTACTCCAGCAGTTCCTTGAGCTCCTTGCGGCTCAGGGCCTTGGCGATGAGCAGCACGAAATCGGCCCCGTAGGCCAGGGCTTCCACTAGCTGGTATTTGTCGACGATGAAGTCCTTGCGCAGTAGAGGGATCCCCACATAGCGGCGCACCATCCCCAGATACTCCACGTCTCCTTTGAACCAGTGGGGTTCGGTAAGGATCGAGAGGGCGTCGGCCCCGCCCTTTTCGTAGGCCTGGGCGATCACCAGAGGGTCGAAATCCTCCCGGATCACCCCCTTGGAGGGGCTCGCCTTTTTGATCTCGGCGATGATCCGGTAGGGATTCTCGGGAGTGGAACGCAATACGGAGTGCACGTCCCGGGGGACGAAGGGGTTGAAGGAGAGGGAGCGCCCCAGCCACTCCATGGGGTACTCCGCTTTGCGCTTCTCCAGGTCGCTACGGGTCTTTCGGATGATTTCGTCGAGAATATCGGCCATGTTTACTTTCCTTTGTTCCGGCAGGCTTGGATCTTCTGCCAATGTTCATTGATCTCTGGAATCTTGGTCCCCTCCTCCTCGGCGACCCGCTTCATCGCCCGGTAAGCTTCGGCGCAGCGCCCTTTCTTGTAGAGTCCCCACGCCAGGGAGTCGAGATAGTAGAGGTTGTCGGGGTCCTGTTTCAGGGCACGGCGCACCAGCTCGATCCCCCGATCGACGTTCCGATCGTGGTCGATCAGGGTATACCCGTAGTAGTTGAGATAGAGGCTCTCGTCGGCCCCCTCTTTCAATGCCCGCTCGAAGAGTTCCTGAAAACGCCGGAGTGCTTCGGGGTCGACCCGCTTCTTCTCCTTCGCCTCTTCGTAGGTTAGGATCGCCTCTTCCGCCAGCCACTTAGGATTTTTGGTCTCCCGGTAGCGCTTCCTGGCCAAGGCGATCGCCTTGTCGAAGCGGTTCTGCTCCTTGTAGAGCATATAGAGCAGCTCCTCGTTCCCCGGCTCCTTCTCCAGGAGACTGGCCAGTCCGTCGAAATCATGAAGATAGAGGGAGAGCTTGATGATCTTCTCCCGCAGGGCCTTGCTGGGATACCGCTGGTAGAGCCGCTTGTAGAGGTCCAGAACCTTCTGGGCGTTCTTCTCCTTGGCATAGAGCTCGATGAGGCGGAAGTAGACCGACTCTGTGCTCTCGGGGTGCATCCGCAGATGGCTCTCCAGGATCCGGATCGCTTTGGCCCGATCGTGGAGCGCTTTCTCCAAAAGGGTCGACTCTTGGAGGATGATCCGCTCGTCCATCGATTTGGCGTAGGCTCTCTCCAGCAGCTCCACCGCTTCTTGGACCTTGTTTCGATCGATCTTCAGTGTAGCCGCCAGCTTCAGGTCCCGGGGATCTTCACTTCCGGCCAGCCAGCGATCCGCAATCCTCTCCGCTTCCTCGATCTTTCCGGAACGGGCATAGAGGGCCGCCAGGAGACGTTGCACCTGACGGTCGGTGCTCTTCCTGCCCTTTTCGGCGATCCATCGCTGCAATCGTTCGATCACGGCAGGGTTCTCTCCACCGCGCATCATGGCGTCCCGCGCCGCCTGGATCAGGTACTCCACTTTCCCGGTGGCGTCGTAGAGCCGTAGATAGAGGGATTGACTGGCCCGGAAATCCCCCTTCTCCTCGCTCAGGAGCGCCTGGATGATCCACCGATCCTCCATCCCTTTCGCCTGCTGTGTGGTCGGGGCCTCCGCCTGCAGGGCGCCCAGAAAAAGTACAACGGTCCATGCCCACTTGTTCATTCGCTTCATACGATACCGGGACACTCCTTTCGTAGCTCTTCCTCGTTCCCCCGAAACTGCTCCCAGAAGGGGAAGGTCCGACATTGTCGGGGGCGCACCGGATAGACGCCGCAGCGCTTCTTCTCTTCGTCGAAGAAGATGCAGGCGTAGTCGTTCTCCCCCAGCTTTTTCTCCGTCAGGGAGTAACGGTGCCCCACTTTGCGAAGGTAGATTGTAGCGAATTCCTCCAGGCTCATCTCCAGATATTCCGCCATCGCCTCGATCTCCGGGACCTTCATCCAGATGTAGCCGCTCTCGCCCCGACAGCAGGCCCCTTCGCATTCGGCGCAGGCGTTGGGATCGAATCGGAAATCGTAACCTTCCATCTCCAGGATCGGCAGGGGTTTATCGTGGGGCATGGTCTCTTCTTTCATGGGTTGATTTACTGTCGCGGGTCCATCTCCGCCGATACGAAATGGGTGGATGCCCACTCCATCGCCCGCTGCGCTTCGGGCCGGTACCGGTTCTCCTCGTCGAAGATCACCCAGGGGGGATCGATCCGACACATCGACCGGGATTGGGAGCGGGCCGCCACCAGCACGATCTTGGCCTCCCGGTCGATCTTGGGATGGACGAAGCGGACCCGCTCGGGCTGCAGTCCCGCCTGCCGTAACAGCTCCAGGGCCCGGTCGCTCTGCTTGGCGTCGTAGCAGAAGAGAAAACGCCCCCGGGGCTTGAGGATCCTGCGGACCTTTTCGATCATTCCTTCCATCGGAAGGTGCTGGGCATAACGGGAGGCATTGATCCGTGGATCGTCGCTCTGGCTCACCCGCGGGTCGTAAAAGGGGGGATTGGAGACGATGAAATCGAAGGGTCGATCCCATTGTACTTCGAGAAAATCCCCCGGGACGGCTTCGATACGATGACCATGAATGGCGAAATTGTACCGTGCATACTCCAACACTTCGGGCTGCTTCTCCGACAGGCTCACCTCCACAGGAAACTCCCTCGCCAAGAGAAGCGAGATCACCCCCGATCCCGCCCCCACATCCAACAGGCGCCCTCTCGGACGGAACGTAGCGGTGTAGTACGCCAAAAAGATCGAATCGCTGTTGCTACGGTATCCTGTAGGTGCCTGATAGAGCAGCATGGCCGTCCCGAAAATTTTTGAAATTCTACCCTATTTTGGATAGAATCGCCGCCATGAATCAACCCGCCGACCCCCTTCATCCCGAAAGCACCGATTTTTGCATGCTCGATTACCCCTGCGCCTATCTGCCGGGAAAAAACACGCGCATGTACTACCGCTACGTCCGCAATGCGACGAAGGAATTCACCTCGGCGGTGATCCGACGGGGATGGCGGCGCTTCGGGAACTACTTTTTCCACCCCATCTGCCAGGGCTGTAATGAGTGCAAGAGCCTGCGCATCGACGTGGATGCCTTCACCCCCGGCAAATCCCAGCGGCGGGTAATCCGAAAGAACCGGGATACCGAAATCATCCTGCGCTCTCCCACCATCACCCCGGGCCATATCCTCCTCTACAACCGCTACCATCAGTGGAAAGCGCAAAAGGATGGCTGGAAGCATCGCAACATCAGTGAACGGGAGTATTACGAGAATTTCGTGGAAGGCGCCCACGACTTCGGCTTCGAAGTGCTCTATTTCCGGGAGGATCGTCTGGTGGGCGTCGATCTCATCGACATCGTCGAGGACGGGATCAGCGCCATCTATTTCTTCCACGATCCCGACTTCGCCAGGCTCTCCCTGGGGACCTACTCCCTGATCTATCAGATCGGTCTGGCCCGGCGTCTGGGGCTTCCCTACATCTATCTGGGGTACTGGGTGGACGGCTGTCAGGCCTTTCGATACAAGGAGAACTTTCCTCCCGAAGAGATCCTGGAGGGATTCCCCCCCGTCGTGGAGGAGCCGAACTGGGATCCCTTCACCCCTCCTTCGTAGGGGAAACCCGCTTCATCGACTCTCTCCCGGCTCGGCTTTTGCCTGGCTCCCTGATCTTTCCCAGTTCCATCAGCACCGTCGTCCCCTCTCCCTTTTTGGAGCGGATTCGAAGTTTGATCCCCTCGTCATCGCAGTAGCGTTTGACCAGGGCCAGGCCGATCCCCTCCCCCCGCACCTGGCGATCGCTCTGGTAATACCGTTCGTAGATCCGCAGCAGCTCGTTCTCGTCCATTCCGATCCCCCGATCCCGGATCGTCAACTGCCCCTCTTTCAAGGTCACCTGCACCGGTCGCTCCACCGGAGAGTACTTCATGGCGTTCTCCAGCAGATTGTCCACCACCTGCTCCATGCCGATCCGGTCCGCCACTACCGGGGTAGGCTCCAGGTCCACTTCGATGGGATTGCGTCCCAGCTCCCGAAAGAATTCGATCCGTTCATTCAGCAGTTCCGCCAGGTCGAAACGCTGACGCTCCACCGGAGCGATCTCCCGGCGGATCTCGTAGGCCAGATCCCGATAGAGCCGTTTGAGGCGCCGAGCCGCCGCTCCGATCCGATCCAGCCTCCGGAGCAGTTTCTCATCCCTTGCCCGGCGTACGATCATCTCCAGGTTGGCGTCGATGGTGGCGATGGGGAGGTTGATCTCATGGAGGACCTCCCGCACCAGATGCTCCAGCTGCTCCTCGTGACGCTGCTGCTTCTCCAGGACCAGCGAGAGAAAGATATAGCCCACCACCATCACCCCGGGAACGAGAAAGAGAAAGGCCCACAGATAATTCTGCGGACCGAAGCCCTGCTCGCTCAGCAGGTAGTAGTGGATCCCGAAGAAGGCCAGCACAATGACGGCAAAGACAAAGAGCGACCAGTAGAGTTCCCGTTTCATCGGGAATCTTCGATGCGGGCGGGGTGAAAACGGTAGCCGACCCCTCGCACATTCTCCACGGCACCGGGAAAGAGCTTCTTGAGCCGGGTGATGTAGACCCGCACCGCCCCTTCGCTCGCCTCCTCTTCGTTCCGCCAGAGGCGCTGGCGAATCTCCTCCTGGGTCACCACCCGCCCCTCCCGGGAGAGCAGCAGCTCCAGCAGGTCGTAGATCTTCCGGCCCACCTTGAGGGTCTTTCCTTCGAAGAGCAGGTCCCGGGAGCGGGGGTCC
Source organism: Campylobacteraceae bacterium (assembly GCA_026994745.1). Classification (GTDB taxonomy): domain Bacteria; phylum Campylobacterota; class Campylobacteria; order Campylobacterales; family Sulfurovaceae; genus Nitratifractor. The sequence goes on from JALWPZ010000140.1 coordinate 9,074, forward strand.
ATGACGTAGCGGCCCAGTTGGCGCTCCTCCCCGCAACTGAATCGGCGCAACACCGCCCGGATCCGGGCGGAGAGCTCCTCCAAGTCCACCGGCTTTCGCAGATAATCCTCCGCCCCGATCCCGAAACCCTCCAGGAGCGATTCCCGGTCCATTCGGGAGGTCAGGAAGATCAGGGGGGTCCGGTCCCCGGAGTCCCGAAGTTGCCGGAAGGTCTCCAGTCCACTCTGAAAGGGGAGGTTGATGTCGAAGAGATAGAGGTCGAAGTGACGCTCGTAGGTGCGCTCGAATGCGCTCTGGGGATCGTGGACCACTTCGACGCCGTAGCCCTCCTCTTCCAGGAAATCGGCGAGGGTCTCGGCGAAGAGAGCGTCGTCCTCCAGCAGCAGGATCTCCTGACGGACGCTCTCGCTTGGGCTCACTGCGGCCTCCGCGAACTACATATACATTCCACCGTTGACCTTGAGGGTCTCGCCGGTGATATAGGAGGCGTGGTCGCTCAGGAGAAAGGCCACCGCCTCGGCCACCTCCCGGGGCTCACCGAATCTCGCCAGCGGGATCTTGGCGATGAAGGCGTCGCGGATCTCCTCCTTGAGCACTCCGGTCATCTCCGTAGCGATGAAGCCGGGGGTGATGCTGTTGTAGCGGATCCCCCGGGAGGCGGCTTCCTGGGCGAAGCTCTTGGTCATGGCGATCAATCCCCCCTTGCTGGCGGAGTAGTTGGTCTGGCCAGCGTTGCCGGTCTCCCCCACGATGCTGGCGATATTGACGACGGCGCCGAAACGCTTCTTGCCCATCACCTTCAGCGCCTCCCGGCAGCCGACGAAGGCCGATTTGAGATTGGCTTCGATCACCGCCATGAACTCCTCGGTCTTCATCCGCATCGCCAGCTTGTCCTTGGTGATCCCGGCGTTGTTGACTAGGTAGCTCAACTCCCCGTCGCTCTCGACGATGCTCTTGATCGCCGCAACGAAGGCTTCCTCGTCGGTGACGTCGAACCCGATGATCTCCGCCTGGCCGCCGGCGGCGACGATGGACTCCTTCACCGCCTCCGCTTCGGCCTGGCCGCTGCGGTAGTTGATCCAGACCTTCAGCCCCTCCTGGGCCAGGGTTCGGGCGATCTGGGCGCCGATCCCGCGACTCCCGCCTGTGACCAGTACATTCGTTCCGCTGAACTTCATCCCACACTCCTTAGTTGAATTCGATGGCGATCTTGTCCTTGGAGACGCTAAACTCCTTGATCGCCGTGGCACGGAAATTTTCGGGCATCTGCAACAGAGGCACCGATTTCAGGACGCCCGCGATGGTCGCCGGGATCCCGCGCCGCGCCGCGGCGGAGACATACTCCTCCAACGAGCGGTTGGAGAAGCTCAGCATCACCGGCTTGAGATCCTTGACGAAGACTCTCCGGCCCGCCGGATCGTAGCGCAGCGTGGCGACATACTGCACCGTTCCGTTGATCCCCTCGGGGATCTCGAAGCTGACCAGGTTGAAATAGGCCTGCAGATGCAGCGTCTTCTCTCCACTGCCCGGTTGGGTGGAGACCCCCAGTACCTTCAGGGTCCCGTAGGAGGCCTTCCGTGTCACGGGAAAGGATTTGGAGAGTTGGGCATCGATCTGGGTCAGGGGGATCTGGGTCCCGCTATCCATCATCGGCAATTTGCTCGAACATCCCGCCAAAAAGAAGAGCACGACGCTCCAGATTCCAATCCATCGCATTTTCATCGAAACTCCTCGAACTCTTTTCGTCATTATAACTTCATTTCCCCTGCCCATCCCCGACCGGGGTCAATCGCTGATCCTCCAGGCGATAGATCCGTCGACAATAGGCGGCTACCGCCGGGTCGTGGGTGACCATAAAGAGCGCCGCCCGGCTCGCATCCACATACTCCTGCAACGTCTCCATCACCAACTCCGCCGTCTGCTGGTCCAGGTTTCCCGTCGGCTCGTCGGCGAAGATGATCCGGGGCCGTTTGCTCAGGACCCGCGCCAGGGAGACCCGCTGTTGCTGCCCCCCGGAGAGTTCACTGACCTTCTGGTCCACCACCTTCTCGATCTCCAGGCGGCGCAGCAGCTCCGGATCGATCCCTTCTCCGGCCAGCATGGCGGCCACTTCGATGTTCTCCCGTCCCGTCAGACCCTTGAAGAGATAATGGGATTGGAAGACGATCCCCGTCCGGTAGCGGCGCAAGCGCTCCTTCTCCTCCTCTTTCAGGCGGTAGATCGGTTTTCCGAAGAGCAGCACCTCCCCCTCCATCGGTTCGATCAATCCCGCCAGCGTATGCAAGAGCGTCGATTTCCCGCTGCCGCTGCGGCCCATGACCGCCACGGTCTCTCCAGCAGCCATTGTCAGGGAGACATCCCGATAGAGGGGATAGTCGAAGGAGTGGGCCAGGGATCTCCCCTCCAGAACCGGTTCCGCCTTTGCCTGGGACATCGCTCAACTCCCCAGAATCGGCGGAGAGGGGTGGGCATCCAGGAAGCTCTCCGCATCCCAGGATTCGATCCCTCTGCGAACCGCTTCCTCGGCCATCAATCCCCGGGCCTCGTCATCGGCCAGGGTTCTGGAACGGTCGTAGAGCCGGGCGCTGCAGACCCCGCAGCTGGGGCTTCGGTCCTTCCCGATGTAGAGGTCCACCTCGGGATGGGCGTCGAAGAATTCCCGTGCGTAGCGCCGTACGCAGGGGCTCAGATCGCCTCCGGTCACATTGGAGATCGCCTTGATCCCCTCCTCCGTCTCCACCAGGTCCATCGTGGGTCGGGGGGTGCCGAAGCAGTGATGCTCGGGGCAGAAGGGGATCAGCTCCATCCCTTCCAGTTTGCCCAGAAGCTTTCGGTCCCGGTTGTCGGTCCCGTCGTAACGGCAGCGCTCGCCCAAGAGGCAGGCGGAGATGGCGACCTTTCGCATCGGATCAGAAGACGAAGAGCATCAGGTAGATCCAGATGCCGCTGAGCGAAGTGAGGAAGATCCCGATCGCCGTGAGGCTCCCGGCCCGAATGTGTCGCAGGGTATATCCTCCGGGCAGATTGCCGTGGCGGTAGTGCCGGTTGGCACGGGCCAGGGTCCGGGCCCACCAGAGCACCGTCAGTACGGCGATGAGAATGTGCAGGATCAGCACGGTAAAGAGAACGACCCTGGGCCAGTGGCTCGTGTCCACGTAACTCCGGAAGCCGCCTCCCACACGGACCCCATACTCGAACCATCCGAAAATGATGAGGGAGAAGAGAAAGAGCCCCCACTGATACCAGCGATGGAGCTCGTACCAACCTTTGCGGGCGAAGAGGATCCCCAGATAGACCAGAAAGGGCAGAAGCGCCACGATCAGGGTCACCAGGTCCATGAAAAAGGGAGCCCCCGTCCCCAGAAACCCTTTGGCGAACATATACTGCATGGTACTCCTCCTTTAGAAGACGACGATGGATTGGATCTCGGTGAACTCCTCCAGGGCGAATCGCGGCCCCTCCCGGCCCACGCCGGAGAGCTTCACCCCACCATAGGGCTGCACGTCGAAACGGACCGTGGGAATGTCGTTGACTACCACTCCCCCGGCCTCCGCCTCGTCGATGAAACGCTTCGCCGCCCGGATCGAATCGGTGAAGATGGAATACTGCAGACCGTAGGGGGAAGCGTTGATCTTCTCCAGCGCCGTCTCCAGATCGGGAACGCTCACCAGCGAGACCACGGGGGCGAAGACCTCTTCACAGACGATCTTCATCTCGTCGGTGACGTTGGTGACCACCGTGGGCGGGAAGATCCCGTCCACCTCTTCTCCACCGGCCAGGATCGTCGCGCCCTCGTCCCGGGCGCTGGCGACCCAGCTCTTGGCCCGGTGTTTGGCATCCTCGTCGATGAGGGGCCCCATGAAGGTCTCCTCTTCGTAGGGAGAGCCCACCTTGAGCAGCCTCGTCTCCTTGGCCATCAACTCGGCGAACTCTTCGTAGATCTCCTCGTGGACATAGATCCGCTGCAGGGAGATGCAGACCTGTCCGCTGTTATAGAAAGAGCCGAAGGCGCACTTGGCCGCCGCTTCGGCCAGATTCGCATCCCTATCCACATAGGTCGCGGCGTTCCCACCCAGTTCCAGGGAGACTTTCTTGATCCCGGCTTCGGAAGTGATGATCTTGCCTACGGGGACGGAGCCGGTAAAACTGATGACCCGGGGGATGGGACTCTTGACCAGGGCCGATCCCACCTCGGCATCCCCGTAGACCACGCTCAGAGCGTCGGGAACCGCATATTCGGAGTCGACGAAGAGCTTGGCCAGCTTGTAGGCGGTCAGGGGCGCTTCGGGGGTGGGCTTGAGCACCACGGCGTTGCCGGCCCCCAGGGCCGGGGCGATCTTGTGGGCGATCAGGTTCAGAGGGAAATTGAACGGAGTGATGCAGACCGCCACCCCCACGGGGACGCGCCGCCAATAGGCCATGGCATCCCGCCCGCTGGGGGCCACATCGGTAGGAATGGTCTCGCCACCGAACGCGACCAGCTCCTTGGCGGTCAATTCGATGGTCTCGGCGCAACGCTGCACCTCGATCCGGGCGAAATGGATCGGCTTGGCGATCTCGTCAACGATAAGCCGGGCGAAATCCTCCTGGTTCTTCCGGATCTTGGCGGCTACATCCTCCAGCCAGGCGATGCGCTGGTGCCGAGGAGCCTTGGCCGCCGCTTTGGAGGCTACCTTGGCGATCCCGAGCGCCCGTTTGGCATCCTCCGCCGAACAGGCGGGATAGCGGCTCACCACCTTTCCATCGTAGGGGTTCTTCCGCTCCACCAGCGTCTCCCGGCTCTCCTCCGTCGATCCGAAGAGGATCTTCGCCTCCCGGCTCTCTTCCCCTCCACCGAACAGATTGAACAGTGCCATGCCTCTCTCCTTTTCACTCCGAATATTCCGGTTTGATGGGCTCTATTGTAGCCTAAAGGCCATTAAAAACATCGGGTAGAACATTGTTTTTGTCCATGGGATCGTGTGATGTTTTCATTGACCATCGTCGAGATAGAAGAACATGGTACATACCATTTCAGCCATATGCCGGAACAATGGAAGAGTCAGAATCTACTCCAGAATTTTGAGAAGAGTTTCACTCCATGGGATCAATTCGATTATATTGAGCTCTGATATATGGGGAGGGGAGGATCGATCACACTCGGATGGAAGATCCATCCGAAATTTGTCGTGCTCTTTTATGCGCTTTTTTTCTTGCGGGTTTTGGGGAGGAGTTCTTTGAATCGTTGATAGGTGATTTTGACGGTTTTCCCGGTACGGGTCGTGGGAAGTTTTCCCTCTTCCTCCAGAATCTCGTTCAATTTCTCTCGTGCCTCGCTCTGGGACATATGCTTCGCCAGATAGCGTGCTGTCTTTTTCACTTCGGGATCACGGAGCAACTGTTCCATGGGAGAGAGGCTCTCCTTGTTCTGCTCTTTGACTATTTTTTTCGCTTTTTCCAATAGGGACATTTCTGTTTCCTTTCAATAAATAAATTGTTCCCGAATCATAACACAAAGTATTCTTAAAGGACTGAAAAATCAGAACTCTCTTTTGTAGATGATGTCGACACTCTGTGATTCGCTTCCGATGCTGATATCTGTTTCGGTCCGTTTCGAATGTTGGATTCTCAAAATCGCTTTCGGTTCATTCGACTTTTGATCGTAGAGGATCGTGATCTTGTCCGTCAGTTTTTTCCCGACTTCGAACCCTTCGGAGGTGAGGATCAGCGTGTCGACTTTCAGTCCCATATTCCCCAGGATCGATTTGGCGATCCCGCCACCCACCATGGTCATCATATCTCCCGCGTCTTCCCCCGCATCCTCCGTATCGAAGAGAATGAAGGAGAGGATCTGGGATCGGGTCATGTAGGGATCGCTGGAGAAGTTCAGGTTGGGCTCCGTCGCCATCCCGTTGACCGTGATGTAGATGGTCTTGCTGAAGCGATGGTATTCCAGGTTGATGTCCAACAGAGGTTGGGTCGGTTTTCCTGTGAAATTGACGCTGCTCTCCTGCAGAACGAAGCGTTTGTCCTGGAAGGTGTAGTAGCCCCCTTTCGGGATCCGCACCGAGCCGAGAACCTGGAGATCTCCGTTGGTGGATTTGAGAATACTCAATTGGGGATTGAGCTCCACATAGACGTTTTTCTGTTTGAAAACGAGGGGCTTTTTCGTCTCGATATAGATCATGATCTGCACGTTCTTTTTGAAAAAGCTTTCGTCGTTTTTCTTCTGGTGTTGAACGATGACAATGTCGTCGTCGGTAGCGTAGTGTTTCGCTTCCAGATTGTACATGACGTTTCCACCGAGAAGCACGATTTTTCCCGTAACATCGACCTGGTCGTTCACCACCTTCGCTTTGATGTCGATGGATGCGTCGATCTTCGCGTTTTCATGCACGATCTTGAAATCGGGCGTCTTGGCAATGAACTCCCCTTTTTTCGTCTTGAGGTCGTATTGGCCCGTCGCTTTGAGGGAGTCGTTGACCCAGAGGTCTTTCAAAACGATGCGATCCTTCTCCATCACGATGTGGCTCGGTTTCTTCGCGAAGATCCTCATGCCGGAGACTTCCAGATTGTATCGCTGGACGATCAGGGTCTTCTTGGGCAGATCCGCACCGATGAGCAGATCGATGTTCTTGATGGGGCTCTTGATCCGCGCCGAATCGTCGGGAACGAACTGCTTGGATTTCAGCTCCAGCGTCGCATGTTTCATCTGTTCGATCCGCAGGGTCAGGTCCAGGTCCCCATCGAGCTTGGGCGGCTCCAGTTTGTAGATCTCCGTCAGGCTCTTGATCAGCGTCTTGACCGAACGGCTCTGGAGCTTGGCCAGGATCGTGCTTTTGGGGCTCCCCTCGATGGTGATCTTGTTCCCCGCCAGCTTCAGGCTCCCCGAGAGTTTTTCATCGGAGAGATCGTAATCCACCTGCGCGCTGATCTTCTTGCTCTGCAAACCGAGCACCCATTCGCTGCTCCTCTGATCCAGCGTGATCTTCAGAGGATTCAAGGCGGCCAGATTGGGCTTGGGGGCCGCCTTGGCCAACAGAGTCCCTTTCGGGAAACGGATATCCATTTCGCTGCTGAGATTCCCGTCGTAACGGATCCAGCCGTCGGTACTGGCAATATTGGAGCGGATCGTCACGTTGGTATCCAACGGCAGCGGCTTTTCGAAGTCGATGGGCGTCCGGGTCTCGAATCGGAGCTTCGATGCCTGCAGCTCCTTGGGAAGCTTGACGATACGCGCCAATTGCAGCTCCCGCTTGCTCTGCAGCTTCAGCATCCCCTTTTTCAGATCGTCACTGCGGAAGCTTCCGGCGAAGATCCCGGCATCGAGCTTCGCCAGGACCGAGTGAAGATCCCCCTGGAAGCGGATACTCGGTTTCCCCAGTAATTTCTCGATCTTGGGATCCCCCAGTTTCACGCCGGGGCTCTCCAGAGCCCCTTCGTAGCGGATCTCTCCCTCTTCATCCCCATGGAGCTTCGCATGGAGGTGGAGCGGGGTCTGAGGGGTCGTGACCCGGGTATCTTCGATGACCTGGAATCGTCCACTGGCAAAATCGAAATCGAGGGTGAGCTTCGATCGGTCGATATCGACCCGCAGCGTCGAGTTGCTTTCGTTATTCTCGGCCAGAATGTTTTTGGCGTGGAAGGAGGCCTCGATCCGGGCCCCCTTCTCGTCCAGCGATCCCTGCACCACGATGGGGCTGAAGGCCTCCTGCTTCAGGGGCACACCATAGCGCTCGAAGAGTCCTTTGGGCAGGAGGATCTCGTTGGATTTGGGATCGAGGATCAAACGGTTGTCGCGAATCGTTCCCAGCAGATACAGATCGGCGAAATTGCTGGCGGATCGGATCTTGAGCGTCCCACTCTCGGCCAGTGCTCTTTTCAGGTCGAAGCTCAACTTTTCGACGAGGAGCTTCGTCTCCTTGGCTTGCAGAGGATCGAGCTGAAACGGCTTCACATCGACCAGGCCCTTTTCCAGCACAACGGTGGAAGGGAGGAACGGGATCGATATCCCCGCCCTTTTGGTGCCGTTGTTGTCGCTCTTTCCGTGATTGGCGACCTCCTTCTCCTTCGCCACCTTCTCTCCGGTGCTGTTCTCATCGGATTTCGGTAGGCTCTCCTGCCACTTCTGGATCGCCAGGGGGTCGATCTCGATCAACTCCAGGCTCTCGATCCGAAGCGCTTTGGGATCGATGGATGCGATCAAATCGGCGTGCGCCAGAGGGGTATCCAGATAGAGCTGGATCCGTTTCGCCAGAAGCCGCTCGTCGTGAAGATCCAGGGTGAGGTCCTTGACTTTGGCCACCGCCGCCCTGTAGGGAACCTGCTCGAACTCGTCCGGTTTGAGTTCGACCCGGAGTTGGCGGACCTCCACCGTTCTGGGCACGAATGGGATCGTATCGAGAGCCTCCTCTTTGGCTTCGGAGCTCTTCTCTTTCGCTACGCCTGTTTCTGTCTCCGAAGTTCCGTCGCCTCCCAGAGCCAGGATCTTCTGCAGATCCAACTCTTCCAGTACACCGTTCTCCAGAATGAAGGAACCCTTTTTCACCCGAAGCTTCAACCGTGCCTGGACCAGATTGCTTTGCAGATCAACGGTCAGCTTCCCTTCTTCCACGCGGTTTTGGGAGAGATCGATATCCAGATCGTGCCCTTCGACCTGGGTCCACTCCAACCGCACGCCTTCGGCGGGTTCGTAGGGCAAGAGCGAAGCCCAGATCCTCTTCGCCCGGATCCGTTTGGGAAGGAAGGGGTCCTCCCCGTCCGTCCTCTCCTGCTTCGTGGCATTCCCTTCACCCTGCTTCTGTTGATCCTGCGGGGAAGCGTTCTCACTCTCTTTGGGAGCGATGGCGGCGATGAGCTTCTCCAGTTTGGGCAGGTTCAACTCGTCCACCGCCAGATACTCCACATCCAGGAAACGCTTGTGGTAGGTTCCCGCCAACTCAACACGCCCCAGAGAAGTGTCTGCGATCTGATGGAGCTTGCCGACGCTGAAACTGTCGTTGGCGTAATGGATCGAATCGACGGAAAGCTCCTCTTTTTTCACTTGAACGCCGTAGCGTTCGAAGGGCAGGAGGGAGAGGCGGATGTTCTCCAGCTGGATCGAGACTGGCAATCCCCCACCGCCACTCTCCTCGGCTTCGCTCTCGGGCTCACCCGAAGGAGCGCTGAAATCCCCGATCATCGTCTCCAGGACCGGAACGTTCACATCCAGAACCTCCAGGCGGGAGACCGTCACCTGCTTTTCCAGCAGTGTGTAGGGGTTGATCCGGATCCGAACCTTCTTCGCCAGAGGCTTTTTCTTGTAGGTCAGGTTCGTCAGGATGATCCCTTTGAGAGGGTTGCCGGTGATCAACTCGTAGTCGAATCCATACTCCGGCGCGTACTTCCGGGCGATCTTGTCGACGAGATAGGGAGAGTTGACCGCCAGATAGAGAAGGCTCAACAGGGCGAAAACGAAGATCAGGAGGCCAAGAACGAACTTTTTCAAAAGGACTGTCCTATCATGAGAGATGCGCGGTTGATGGAGGGGTCGTGAACGTTGACGGCGAAATCGATCTTGAGGGGGCCCACGGGAGTGATGTAACGGATCCCCGCCCCCGCCGACTGGATCCAGCTGGCCCCTTCCACGCTGTAGGCTTTCTGCGCGATCAGGGTGGCATCATAGAAAACTCCGCCATAGAGGTCCCCCCAGATGGGGTATTCGGCTTCGGCGGTCGCGTTGAGCCAGGTCCGCCCCCCAAAGCCGCTGTCATCGACGGGAGAGAGCGTCAACCCGATGTCCCGATCCCCATAGGCCCGGTTGCTGTAGGAGCCTCCCGCATAGAAATATTTGGAGGCGGGAAGGATCGGTTTCCCTCCATCGTCGAGAACCCCACCCTTAGCGACTCCCGCCAGCGTCAGGAGGCCGAAGCTCTTGATGTAGCGCCCCTCCAGAGTGAACTTGTAGTACGGGGTGTTCTCCTCTTCCCCGATGCTGTATCCGCTCTCCAGATATCCGGCCAGATAGTAACCGTTGCGGGGATTTGTCTTGGAATCCCTGCGGTC
>JALWPZ010000141.1 GCA_026994745.1 Campylobacteraceae bacterium
AGGTACTCCAGAGGGTCCAGGGGCTCTTCTTTTCCGATGTGGAACTTTCCTTCCCGAAGGCGGCGGAGGCTGCTGAGGGTTCCTGGAACCCCCAGGGCTTCGGCGATCATCGCTCCCAGGCTTCGGATGTAGGTCCCTTCACTGACGACGGCTTCGAAGGTGACGAAGGGATGGCGGTAATGGAGCAGCCGCAGTTCGTGGATCGTGGAGCGGACAGTCGGTAGCTCGAGATCTCCGCCCCGACGCATAATGTCGTAGGCACGTTCTCCGGCGATCTTTTTGGCGCTGTATTTGGGAGGCAGATACTCTAGCTCTCCCTTCAGGGAGGTGAGAATTCCCCGTAGCCGCATTTCATCGACACGGGGAATGTCGCAGATGTTTTGAATATTCTCGATATCGAGGCTGGTCGACTCGGCTCCCAGCCAGAGAGTGGCCCGGTAGGTCTTCGGCGTTTTGTCCAGGTATTGGAAGAGTTTGGTGTATTGCCCCGTAGCGACGATCAGGCATCCGGTGGCGAAGGGGTCCAGAGTCCCGGAGAAGCCCACCTTTTTCGTTCCGTATTTGCGCTTGATCACGTTCATGTAGTGATTGGAGGAGACGAAGATGGGTTTGTCCACGACAAAGAGAAGATTCAATTGAACCTCCTCTTTGTCGAATGAGGAGTGAGGAGTGAGGAGTGAGGAGCCGAAATGGAAGCTTCGCTTCCTAATGATGAATGATTTCGGTTGGCGTTGTATCGCAACGCTCCCAATAACCAATAACCGAAAACCAAAAACGGCGCCGAAGGCGTCTTTAGTTCCTCACTCCTCACTCCTCACTCCTCACTCGAAGACTATACCGGCTGAACGAAGGAGCTGAGGATCTCTTTTTTCGTGCCACCGAAGTTGATGCGAAGTTTGTACTCCTTGCCGGACTTGGTGACGGCCTGGACCCGACCGATGCCGAAGATCTTGTGCTTGACCAGGTCGCCCTTTTTGTATTCTGCGCTTTTGGTGACCTTCAGGCTGGCGTTGCGGATCAGGCCCGCTTCGCCGAGGAAACGGCTCTTCTCCAGTTGTTTACGGCGGCCTTTGTAGAAGCGGCTGTCGGAGTAGCAAAGCGTCAGATCGCTTTTGGCTCGGGTGATGGCCACGTAGCCCAGGCGGCGCTCTTCCTCCATATTGCAGCCATCGCCCAGGAGGGGGAAAAACTCCTCCTCCATACCGATAACGAAGAGATGTTCGAACTCCAGCCCCTTGGCGGCGTGGATGCTCATGATGGTGATGGCGTCTCCGTCCACCTCGTCCTGATCGCTCTGCAGAGAGATATCGTTGAGGAATTCATCCAGGGACAACTCCGGATTTTTCATGATCGAATCCCGCAGATATCCGTAGAATTCGTCGATGTTGAGGATTCGCTCGAATCCGTCGACCATGGCGCCGTAATACTCCTTGAGACCGATCTTCTCCTCGAAGAAATCGACGAAGTTGTAGAGGGATTCCCGGCTCTCTTCCTGGAGTTCGTGGATGGTGTGGATCAACTCTTTGAGGGTCTTGGCGGCCTTTTTGCTCACTACCGTCGCCAACTCCTCCTGGCTCAGTTCGTCGATACTCCGGTAGAGGGAGTGTCGCCGGTCGTGGGCAAGGCGCTGGAGCTTTTCGATGGTGGTCTTTCCCAAGCCCCGTTTGGGTTTGTTGATGATGCGTAGAAAGCTGAAGTCGTCGTGGGGGTTGGAGAGGACCCGGAAATAGCTGATGATGTCCTTGATCTCCGCCCGCTCGTAGAAGCGCATTCCTCCGATGAGCTTGAAACCGAGCCCCTCCCGGGTGAAGCCCTCTTCCAGGGAGCGGGAGAGAGCGTTGATGCGGTAAAGTACGGCGATCTCTTCGGGGGCGGCGCCTTCAGCCAGGAGATCCTTGATCTTCTGGGCGATGTTGCGTGCCTCGTGGCTCTCGTCGAGGGAATGAAGGAGCTTCACCTCGGGGCCGTCACCCCGATGGCTGATCAGTTTTTTCCCGAGACGCCGGCTGTTGTGCTCGATGAGGTTGTTGGCAGCTTCCAGGATCGGGGCGGTGGAGCGATAGTTGACCTCCAGTTTGACGACCTTGGTATTGTCGAAATGCTCGTGGAACTCCAGAATATTGCGGATGTTGGCTCCCCTCCAGCCATAAATGCTCTGATCGTCGTCGCCCACGACGCAGAGGTTGTCGTGCTCATCACAGAGCATGCGCAGGAGTTTGTACTGCAACTCGTTGGTATCTTGGTACTCGTCCACCATGATGTACTGATAGCGTCGGCTGGTCTCCCGGCGCAGGTCTTCGTTCTCCTCCAGGATCCGGTAGCTGAGCATCAGCAGGTCGTCGAAATCCACCAGGTTGTTCTCTTCGATGTTGCGCTGGTAGGCTTCGTAGATCCTGGCGACCTTCTTGTAATCGGGAAGCTCGGCTTTGGCGATCACCTCTTCGGGGTCCAGGAGGGTGTTCTTGTATTTGGAGATTTCGCTGGCGATGAAGGAGAGATTGAGGTCGATCTTGAGCTCTTTGGCGATGGAGCGCAGGAGGCGTTTCTTGTCGTCGCTGTCGATGATGACAAAGCTGTTCTCCCGCCCCAGACGGTTAATGTGGAATTTCAGAAAGAGGAGACCGAATTTGTGAAAGGTACAGAGCAGGGGAGGATAGGCGCTGCGGTCGTTGATGAGTCGTAAGGCGCGATCCCGCATCTCGGTAGCCGCCTTGTTGGTGAAGGTCAGGGTCAGGGTGTTGGCGGGATCGATCCCGACCTCACCGATCAGATAGGCGAGTCGGGTGGTGAGGGTCTTGGTCTTTCCACTTCCGGCGCCGGCCAGGATCAGCAACGGTCCGTCGATATGGGTCGCCGCTTCACGCTGGGTATCGTTCAAGTCATTCAACATCGCGTAGAGTTCACTTTCATGTATTATTAAAGTCAAATAATTATATCGTCCTAGATTTAAAGCCAGCCTCTTGTAAATCTTGAATGGAGAATATCCAGATATGAATCATTGTGATCGATAAAGATATAGAAAGTATCCAGTCCCTTGATAAGATAACCTTATGAAAAAAGATGTTATTATTCTAATAAATAATTATGTGAGGACTTCAAGTTTGCCTGAAGTTTTCGGAAGGGGAGAGGATGCTCAAAGACTTTACCAAGCTGGAAACCTTTTTGACGGTGGTCCGGGAGCGAAGTTTCTCCCGGGCCTCGGCGAAACTTGGGATTTCCCAACCGGCGGTAACCCAGCAGATCAAATATCTGGAAAAATATCTCGATACCAAGATCATCGAGCGCAAGAAGAACGGGATCCGCCTCACCAGTGCCGGAGACGAGCTCTACAAGGTGGCAGTTCATTTGGAAAAGTGCATTCACGAAGCCGACGCCGATATTCTGCGGATCATCAACAAGAAAATCACTTTCCAACTGGGGACCTCGTTTACCATCGGGAACTATGTCCTTCCTGGCGAGTGCCTCAATACTCTGAGCCAGGTAATCAACAATGATGTGAAACTGACGATCGAAGTGAGCCGGAAGATTGTCGAACTGATCAAGGACCGGAAGATCGATCTGGGGCTCATCGAAGCGCAGGCCCTGGACGACGACCTGGTGGTTCGGGAGTGGAGGGACGACGAATTGGTGGTCTTCAGTAATACGCCCCTGCCCAAGGTCCTTCGTCCCGAAGATCTTTATGAGTTCAAGTGGGTCTGTCGGGAAGAGGGAAGTCAAACCCGCAAAGTGGTCCAGGAGGTTTTCGAGGAGTTGGGGGTCTCCTGCAAGGAGTTCAATGTACTCAGTGAAGTCTCCAACACCACGGCGGTACTGCAGACCATCAAGCGGGCGGAGAAGGATCCGGAGCATCCCACGGTCTCCATCATCTCCCACCATGCGATCGCCGACGATGTGCAAAACGGGACCTTCTACGAAGCCCGTTTCCAGGGATATACAATGAAGCGGAAATTCTACATTGTCTACCACAAGGACAACAAACACAACGCCTACGTCAACAATACGGTGGACTTCATTCTCTCGGGGAAATGTTAGGACAACTTTCGCCCAGTGATTGGCGGGCCATTGGCCGCCATTGGCCACTGGGGAGTGAGCTTGGCCCTGCCTTGCAGAATCATCAGTTCGAAGTCATTCGCTATGCTGTCATTTTGCGCTTCACGCAGTCAGTTAAGGCAACTTGGGGTTACAATGAACCCGTGATTCGTGAGCTAACTGACCATGAATGACGTCGCGTCAGCGACACAAATAGTTTTACAGTAGCAGGGATAGTTACTGGTTTTTCGGCGTCTCCACCTTCATCCCCTTGTCCTTCCAACCGTATTCGATCCCTCCTTTGAGTTCAAAGACCTTCTCGAATCCCGCCTTGGTACTGAGCCAGGTTCCCAGGGCTTTGGTCCGATTGGCGTGGGCGCAGTAGATGATGAAGGGGCTCTTCTTGTCCTTGATCAGCTTTCCGAGCCCTTGGAGCCACTCTTCGACATGGGGGCGTCCCTGTTCGTCGAAGAACATCATCAGATGGGCTCCGGGAATGACCCCCCGTTCCTTCCACTCTCCCGGTGTACGGATGTCGATGACGGGGATTCCTTCGGCCTGCATCTTTTGCAGGGTCTGGGCATCGATGCTTTTGAATTCCGCCTGGAGGGACAGGCTGAAGATGGCGAGTATGAGCAGTAGTCGTTTCATGGGGTCGATTCTCCTTTTGGTTTTGAGTGCCGGGATCTTGACACGGTTGTGTGCAATCACTGTGGATCGTCGGAATTCTTTTCTTCCTTTTCCGGCGTTCGCTTCGGGGATTTGAGGATCCAGATCGTCGCTGCGAGGATAAGGAGCATCAGTCCCCCGTTGATGTATTCACCGTTCATGGTTCTCTCCTATTTGGCTTTGAAGCTCTCTTTGCTTTTGCAGTATTCCGTCAGAAAGCACCGCTCGCACTCGGGTTTGACCGCCTTGCAGATATAGCGCCCAAAAAGGACCATCGCCTGATGGAGGCGGTGGAGGTCGGTCTTGAACTTGCGGACCAGGTCCTCCTCGGTCGCCTTGGCGGTGGTCGCATCGCTGAGGCCCAGGCGGTGAGCGACCCGGAAGACATGGGTGTCGACAGCCATCAGGTTGGCACCGGTGTACTCGATGAGCACCACATGGGCGGTCTTCTGTCCGACACCCGGCAAGCGGATGAGTTTTTTCTCATCCAGGGGGATTTCCCCTCCATACTCCTCCATGA
>JALWPZ010000142.1 GCA_026994745.1 Campylobacteraceae bacterium
CTGCCTGGAAACATATGTTCAGCAAGGACGACGCCTACGGGATGGTCGACTGGCTGATGAATTGGAAGAACACTGTGGAGCTCAAGCTCGATTTGGACCAGATCAAGAAGAGCTGGAAGAAGCTGGCCGATCGCGACGCACTCTTCAAGAAATATCCCCATCCCACCGATGTGAAGGATGTGAAGGATATCGTCTTCGCCACCGAGCGTGACGCTTCCCTGGTCGACTTCATCGATGGAACCACTGGGAAGGTTCTTTCCCGTCATAAGGCAGGTTTCGCGGTTCACGTCACCGTGACCAACAAGCGGATGCCCCGCTACGCCTACTCCATCAGCCGCTCCGGTCGTCTGACCATGTTCGATCTCAACGCTCCCGGTCAGCCGGCCATCGCCAGCGTGCAGGTCGGACAGGAGTCCCGCGGTCTGGCGGTCTCTCCCGATGGCAAATATGTTATGGCGGGGAACTACAATCCCGGCGGGGCCGTTCTCTGTGACGCCAAGACCCTGGAGCCCCTGAAGGTCTATCCCACGGCCAGCGTCATCGACCCCGACGGTAACATCGGGCCCAGCCGTGTCGCCTACATCGCCGACACCCCCTACGCTCCCTACTTCAGCTTTGCTCTGAAGGATGGTGGACATGTCTACATCGTCGATTACAGTAAGCCTGACTTCCCCATCGTCGGAGATGTCCCCAACATCGGGAAGATCCTCCACGATGCTTTCGAGAACGAAGGGAAACAGATGGGCCGCTTCGTCTATGTCGCCTCCCAGGGAAGCGACCTGATGGGAGTCGTCGACCTGAAAACCAAGAAACTGGCCGCCAAGATCTATACTGGTCCCGGCACCAAGCCTCACCCCGGACAGGGTAGCTCCTGGTACAACGACAAGTACGGCCAGCTCAACGCCACCAACAGTATGAACGTCGGGAACGTCGTCATCTGGGATATGAACAACGAAGTGGTCGCCAACGTGCCCACCGCCGGCGGTGGCCTCTTCGTCGGAACCAGCAAGGATACCCCCTTCATCTGGTCCGACTGTGTTCTGGGTGGGCCGGACAACTACAACAAAGTCTATCTGATCAACAAGCAGACCCTCAAGACCGACCGGATCATCGAAGTCGGCAAAGAGAAGGGCCGCCTGATCGACGCCCACACCGGCAAGGTTCTGCAGGAGTGGGATGCGACTCAGTATGTCAATGCCGGTGGCAAAGAGGTCGA
>JALWPZ010000143.1 GCA_026994745.1 Campylobacteraceae bacterium
AGGAACCAGGCCGAAGCGAGAATGAAATTCTCCCAACCGAAGACCATGGCGGGGATCGCCAGCACTACCGCCACCAGCAGTGAACCATATCCGAAGAACATGGAGCGGGCCCAGATCTCGTTCTCTTTCCGGGCACGCACCTTGTAGATCAGATAGACTTGCCAGAAGTAGAGCCCGATGGCCAGCAGCATGAGGATCCAAGCGAAGAATCTACCGAAGCCGAACCCAACGATGCTGGAGAACAGATGGAGGATCACCCCGCCCACCATGAGCCGAAAGGCCCGCTCCATGGGCCGCTCATCGAAGCCGTGGGCCAGGCCGAACATCGGCAGGAGAATCAGGGAAAGCCCCATGATCGTGAGGATCACGTAGCCTCCCAGGACCAGAACCGCGTGAGCCGTCAGCCACCAGCCCACATCCAGTTTCACCCCCGCTCCGATGGCCAGGGACAGGAGAAAACCGACGACGATCCCCGTGGTCAGAAAGAGGTTGGCGGCCACAGCCGTCTTGACCGTCATGGTGACATTCTGCACCTTCCGCAGGGTCATGAGGGTGTCGTAGAGATAGATCAGCATCGCCACAAGGACCAGCAATCCTCCGTAGGGAAGCAGCATCGGCAACATCCAGAAACCCGCCACCATCAGGAGGGTCCCCACCAACAGCAGAGGCCAGATCACGTAATAGAGATCCACCGAGTGGTGTCCCACCTCCACGACGACAGGGATCAACTGGGCCATCGCCCCGAAGATGATCATCATCACGAAGCCCAGAAGATACCAGTGGACCCATCCGGCGATCATGGGATCGAAGTGCCCCAGAGCCGGATCGAGCAGCAGCAGAAAGAGGCTGCCGAAAAAGAAGAAGAGCGCCCCCAGTACGAAAAAGGGAGCGATCATCCCGAAGGGAGGGGCGTAGTCCCTGGAAACCGAAAACATCGCTCGCCTCAGCCGGCGCAGCTGGCGTCGTCCAGATCCGCCTGCTCACTGGCACCGGGCTTGTAACCGAAGACCAGCTTGACTCGTCCGTCGGGCAGGGACTCCTCCTCCAGCAGGGCGAAGTTCTCGCCGATCTTGTCCAACAGACCCATGGGTTTCTTGTGATTGATCATCACCAGACGCTTGTCGGGACCGTCGACGAGCTTCAGGCCCGCCATGGCGTTGACCATGGGCTCCGGAGGCCCGCACTTGGAGGTATCGAACTCGTAATACTGGGT
>JALWPZ010000144.1 GCA_026994745.1 Campylobacteraceae bacterium
GTCTACGTTGATCCCCTGATCACTCAAGGCACTCCTGGCCTTTTCCAGGAATTTGCGGGGTTCATCGGAGGCCTTTTCCAAGTTGAACGAGACGTACCTCTCGTGGAACATACTCTTTCCATTCGCCGCCGGTTGGTAGCGCAGGAAAGGCTCGTTCACCTGTCTGACGACATTGGTGAAACTGGAGGGAGAGGTGAACTCGGTGGCTACCCGTTCGGCTACGGTGACATGTTCACGCACGACTTGGAAGAGGTTTTTCGCCCCGGCGAAGAAGCCCTTGGCGATCTCCTCTGCCCCCTTAGCCTCTCTAGTCCACATCGTGGTGAGTTTGTAATTCAGGGGCTCGGTCTCCTCGACCCGCTGCCATACCATCCCGGTCTCGCCCCGCACTTGTCCCAGTACTCGCCTGGCCACCTGGCCGACATGTTCCGGTTGCTTGTAGAGCATGTCCTCGAATTCATCGTTGGTCAGGTAACGGCGCACTTTGACCCGCCTCTTATCGGCGCGGTTGTTGTTGTGCATGCGCTGCCAGCGGGCCAAAATCTTGTCCACTTCTTGCCAGGTCGCCTGCCAGTTTTCCAGTTCCAGTGCTATTTGGTCCAGCACACTGGGGTTGCCGTCCTGGTCTTCCTCCGCTGCCCCCAGGGCGTCCAGGACATCCATAACTACTCGGAAGACCCGTTGGTGAAGGAGCAACTCCATCTTGTCGTAAAACACGCTAATGTAGGCGTCCTGGGCCTTGCGGGCTTTCGGCTTGCCAAACAACGCTCTGGTTTGGGTGTCTTTGGTGTCCTGCATCCAGGCGATGTTATCGCGCAGTTCCTCACTGGCTTGTCGTATGCGGGTATCCACGTCGAACTGGCGGTATTCGCTTTGTAGCAGTTCTTTGAACCTGATCAACTTGTCCTTGAGGACGGCGACCATGAAACGCGCCGCCGGCAACCTGTGAGGGGCTAACATCTTTGAGCGGGGGTCCCGCCGATTCAACAGGTCGAGCAGGGCTGCGTCCAGTGCCTCTGCGAACCTCTGTCGTAACGCTTCCCTGTAGCGGCCTAGAATCTTATCCCATTCGCCCCCCATACGTGCTTCTTCATCGTCCGGGTCGTACTGGGGGCCGAGGCAGTCATCCATAAACTGCTCGCTGAAGTTGATCAGACGGACGTATCCGTCGTCGTAACTCTCTTTTTTGTATTCCCCTTCTTTGGTTGGAATTAATCCCCCCCTCAAATAATCCAGCCACTGCTGGAGGTTCTGGTAATCCTCGGCGAATGAGCCTTCTGAGAGGGAGATGAGGTTGAAGAGCCCCGGCCAACTGGCGTCCGGCACCTCGGGGTCGAGGCGGCGGGTGGACGCGATGGATTTCTGGATCACCCCTGGATTCACCTTCCCCTGGATGCTGCCTTCAGAGAAAACCATCTCGGTTTCCTTCGTTACTTCTTGCTCCACTTTGGCCCGCTCTTGTTTCTTTTTGATGGGCAGGAATTGCCTAGTCACCATCTCCCGTAGGAATCGGTAACTGAAACTCTCGATTACGTCATCCGCCGGGAAGATGTAGGTCATCACGTTGAAACTGCTGTATTGCCAGCCTTCTTCTTTGTCGTAATGCTGTCCGGCGTTCGACCTCAGAGTGGCAAGTGCGTCGCCGAGGCTCTCGTCCACATGGGCCATGATGAAGTCGGCGATAATCGGGAACACACCGCGCATAGGGTCGCCTTTCAGGTCCCTCTCTCCCAAAGTGCTGGGGCTGGCGGTGTCCACCAGGTAAACGTGGTCCAGGGGCTGGTTAGTGCTCCAGGTGATCGAGCGCAGGTCATGACCGTAGCGGATCATGTACGGGATAGAGGCGCGGTGGGTGCGGATGAAGCGGTCCAGTTCCCTCAAGGCGGCGTAGGAGTTCGGCTTCAAGTTGGTGGGGTCGTTCATCATCGTCGTATAGGCACTGAAGGCGTCCGGCAGGACTACGATGGCCGAGACGTCCACCGATTGCCACTTAGAGTTAGATTGGACCGCGTGACGCACCAGATTCGCCACGTCAATCAGAAAGCCGGAGCCTGTGCCGCCTGCTACAGAGCCGACGATGAAGATAAGCCGTTTGCTCTGTTCGACCTGGATCGCGTCCACCGGCTGTTCCTCTTCGGGCTCGCCGTACACCCGGGTGATGGCTTCCACTATGGAGGAGTAGATGGGGTTGTCCCAGCGTTGGAAGACCGCTACACGGCCGACAGGACGCCGTTGCTGGGCGCCACCGCGAATATCTCTTTCCGCCGGGCCCAAGATGCGGTCCAGTTTCTCCTTCTCCAACCAGTACATAAAGGCACTGGTCTTGCCGGAAGCGATGTCGGCGAAGATGGTATCCATCGTCACCCCTGGCTTGCTGACTATGTGGCGGAATTCCGGTTCCCGCTTGCGACTGTCGTAATGAGGGTTGAGGCGTGTACCGGCGAAGGTGTCCACGTCGCGCAGGTCATCAGTGTCCAGGGATAGGAGCACCACGTTATCCGGTACCTGGCCGTATGTTTCCTCCAACCGCTCCTTCAAGATCGTCAGGGTCGCTTTGCCGGAACCGCCTACTCCGATAGCGAGTACTCTCTTGGGCATTGGAATCTCTCCTTTCTGTCGGTTGAACTATCTGAGCCGTGTTTGATCCAGGCTGATCCGTAATTTAATGTCGCCGTTGCTGGTTCCCACCCAATTGAAGCCTTTAGCGCTGAAAGTCCCTTTATGCAGGCCCTTGGCATCCACAAGGACAACCCTCTCACCTTGCTTTTCGACTCTGAACTCCCTGGGTCTCAGCCCTCTTATAAAGATAGTGTCTTTCTTTCTGTCACCTCCAATAGTAACCTTGTTTGTTCTCCTCATCATGCCGGCTTCGTATACCTTCTTGACGACCCCTTTTCTGCCCTTTTCGACTACTTGGACATAGGCTCGTGGAGGAGGTGAGATATGCACAATGAGCCAGGGGAGCAGGTAGAAGACCACGAACGCCAGCAAGCCGGCCGCCAACAATCCCCCGCCGAGCCAGGCCCACCAGGGAATCGGGCATCCCTGGAACTGTCTCACCCCTGACTCGTCGGGACACTGGTCCTCCAAGTCATTCCATCCGTCCCCATCGCTGTCCGGTATTGGGGTCGGCGTGGGGGTCGGGGTAGGTGGTGGGAGGGGAGTGGGCGTCGGTGTGCAGTCCACAGCGTGCGCCATTACCGTGATCTCCCGCTCCGACGGTGGCATCACTTCCCCTTCTAGAGACTGAGCGACCAGTCGTGCCTGGAACGTAGCATCGCTGGAGGTTGAGCACGGCAAGGGGGTAATCAGAGCAGCACAGAGGGGAGCCAAGTCCCCCGAAAACGAGCCGTCGCTGTTGCGGCTTAACTCGACGTCCTGGCCGCTGTAAAATACCCGCAAATGGACGGTGCTTGGGTCGGCGGTGTCGGCGTCGCCCACGTGTACCGTCACCTCCGCCGGCTGCCCCGGAGCGCACGTTACGGGGTCCGGCTCAAAGGACCTGATGTATATGCCTTGCCCGACGTCAACGTACAATTTAGCGGAGGCTATTGGTATTCGCTCTCTTGTTGTATCGGAATCTTCCCCTGACACACTGAGAGCATCTCCTGCCTTTATGAAAAACGTAAACCTCCCTGGCTCTGACATCGCCTCCGGGAAGGTGCTGTAGTCGTACACGATCTCATATATGCCCCCGGAATCTGGTGCTATGCTCGCGGGGATAGGGAGGGTTGCTTCGCTCCCGTCCGGGTGCATAACCGTGCCGTAGATCGGCTGTGGTTCGAGCACCGGCTTGCCGTCTATGTCCGTCAGGTCGAACTGGATGACCAGCGGCTCGCTGGGAGAATGCCGTCCTATGGCTAGATATACATTGCTGACGTCCATCAGGCTGACTTCGGGTGACTCGAAGTGTATGCTGTAGACCCCCTGTCTGTCCAGATAGATATATACTTCGTCGCTAGACTCAATGGTCCATTTTTTGTCTAAAAATCTCTCTAATCTGCCTCGGCCTATGGAGAACACTTCCGCCGGATTGTCTGGGTCATCGAAATGTTCCACGTCTGCATCGGAGTCCCTAACTACCGTGCCTGATGGGTCTTTGATTACCACGTCACCGCGTTCTTCGTTTCTATGCACTACGGTGACCACTAACTTATTGACGTACCGACTTACATACACCTCAAGTTTCTCTCCCGGACGTAATGTTCTCCCTTCCGAGGGTACGGTGCTCTGCAACTGGGCCACAATCTCATTATAAGTCCTCTCGAGTTGGGCGGCGTCTTCCACAGGGTAGGTGAAGATATGTGTGTATTTGGATTGAAGTCCCTCCCAGAACTCCATATAGCGCTGATACTCTTCTGATGACTTCCCTCGTTCACCCTGGAGCAGCATGACGAACAGTGGGATGTCAGAGTTCGCGCTGACTAAGTTCTCTATATCGGCGTTACTTTGTCCCTCTGGTGGGTCCGGTACCCCATCGGTGAGCAGTACCACCGCCGGCATATGGGTGGGATCGCCCGAATCGCGTAACTCCTGGTAAGCCATCTTCAGGGCCTTGATTATGTGAGTGCCGCCGGCGTCTTCTGGGTTGGAGATCTCCCGGGCCAACACTCCCCTCATTTTCGTCAACGGTTGCAGAGGAGCGACCATAGTGGGTTCCCCTCCCATACTGATCACGCCAGCGCGGTACTCCTTGGAGTTGATCTCTCCAAAGCCCAGGCGGGCGATGAAGATGTCGGCTCCCACTATCCTCAGTTGCTCAGGGTCGCTTCCGTCTGACCCGTACATACTGTGAGAATTGTCTATTATTATCATCATGTCTATCGGGCGGCGACCCTCGTCTATCTGGGCTCTGATGTGTGTGGAGGGTAGTCCTACCAACGAGGAACAGAGGAAAATGAGCAGAAGATACCTTAGGATGGGGAACCTTTTCATTGTGCCTCCTCGATTTTTCGCTTTGTGAATTTGGGGACCCTCGGTTCACGATTCGCAAAGTGACTTGATGGTCAAAATTATACTACAGTGCATAAGGTTACGCAATCTTAAAAACGGCATTATAGGCTACCCGCTCGAAAAGATTGGCAATTCCCCCCTCTTGAGGTACAATTCCCGCCGGAGGTCGTGATGATCATCGCAGTCATTGACGGCATGGGGGGCGGCATCGGCGCCCAGATCGTGACCCA
>JALWPZ010000145.1 GCA_026994745.1 Campylobacteraceae bacterium
AGCTTCAACGAGATTGAGGGGCTGAGTGTGTACGCTCAGGATGGGGGGAAGAAGAGCGAGACGAGGGACATTGAGGCGGGGGCGGAGTATTGGGGGCGAGCGTTCTACCGAGCGGCGGTGCCGCTGCGGGAGGCACTGGATGCCTTGGGGGGAACAGAGGTCAAGATCTTCCTGCCGGCCATCGCCTCGTATGGCGAGGGGATCGGGGACACCTGGGACGACAAGATGCTGTTTCTAGAGGGGTTCTTAAATGGGGTGTATGACGAAGCGCTGCAAGTGCTCAACAATGCTGACGAGGTGCAGGTTCAATTGCCTTCTTTAATCCAAGGAATTGACTATCACTGGTACCATCGATTCAAGACAAGCAACAATGAGGCTCGGCACATTGGCTACTTGGTGCTTGAAGTAGCCGAGCTCATCGAGACAGTTCAGGGTCATTCATTTGGACAAGAGAAGGAGTTTTCTATTGAGGGCTTCGTCGTCTCTGTGATGGAGAATGGAATGTCCGTCGAGGACCAGCTCACCACCCCCTGGAAAGGCATGTCAGCAGAGGAGCGTCAGGCGTACGATGTCTGGCGGCGTCTGGGTGGTGCCTTGGCCTCCTCTGCCTCTGTCGTGGGCTGGCACTCCTGGATGTCGGGAAGCTCATCGGGATTTGCCCAGTCGGGTCTTCGCGTGGACGATGGGAACGACAACGCA
Organism: Campylobacteraceae bacterium; assembly: GCA_026994745.1. Taxonomy (GTDB): domain Bacteria; phylum Campylobacterota; class Campylobacteria; order Campylobacterales; family Sulfurovaceae; genus Nitratifractor. Next base: position 700 of record JALWPZ010000145.1, read on the forward strand.
CATCCAAAAGAGGCCACCCAGCGGCCCTCCTGGTACGCCTACAGCCGCATGACCCAGTATCTGGGAGACACGGTCACAGCAGGGAAGATGGTGCTGCCAAACGTCTCCTCCCGCGATGAGCTGGACGCACTGATCAATGCCGTGAAGAAGGGGAAGAAGAACATCGCTCCTGAAGTCGTGGTGTTTGAGTACACGCGAACCTCCACCAATTGGCCCTATGCCTATCTCATAGTCTATGACCAAGACTGGGATGGCGCTGACCCTACACGAACAGGCTTCATCAAAGGTCTTGGGATTGCAACCATCCTTGAAGCTGACCTGAGCCCGAACATCAACACAGCACCTGGCGCCACCACGACTGGAGGACTCCCTCTGGTTCCTGCCCAATGGAACAGCGCAGCACTCAGAATTTCGAGCACTGTGCCGATCCACTCACTGCTCAATGAGCCGAGGCTCTTCTTGTGCTCTGCAAAGCTCTCCTGGAGCATCGTGACAGCATGATGAACGCAGCA
>JALWPZ010000146.1 GCA_026994745.1 Campylobacteraceae bacterium
GTTGCAACGAGGATTGCAAATTCTGCACGCAGAGCGTGCGATACCGTGCCGAGATCGAGCGCTACAGTTTCAAGGATCCCGATCAGGTAGTGACCGAAGCGAAAGAGGCGCGGGCCAACGGGGCCCTGGGCTACTGCCTGGTGACCGCCGGCAAGGGGCTGGACGATCGGAGGACCGACTATGTCGCCCGCCTGGCGGCCCGGATCCGAAAGGAGATCCCCGAGCTGCGGCTTATCGCCTGCAACGGAACGGCGAGCAGGGAGCAGCTCCGCTACCTCAAAGAGCATGGGATCGAAAGTTACAACCACAACCTGGAGACTTCCCGGCGCTACTACCCCGAGATCTGTACGACCCACAGTTGGGAAGAGCGCTACGCCACCTGCGAGGCGGTCAAGGCGGAAGGGCTTTCCCTCTGTTGCGGCGGGATCTTCGGGATGGGGGAGGAGCTGGAGGATCGGGAGAGTCTTCTGGAGAGCATCGCATCTCTGGATCCCGAGTCGGTTCCTCTCAATTTCTATATCCCCAATCCCGCCCTTCCGATCCCCGAGCGGACCATCGACCGCGCCGGCGCGGTGAAGGTCATCCGGCGGGCGCACGAGAGGATGTCCGGGCTGCAGATCCTGATGGTGGCCGGAGGCAGGGAGCAACTCTTCGGCGGCCACGAAGGGGAGCTTTTCGACGCTGGAGTCAACGCCATCGTCATCGGGAACTATCTGACCACCAAAGGGGAGGCTCCCGACCGGGACCGCCGACGCCTCGAAGAGCTTGGATACCGGGTCGCCACCCAATGTGATGGATAATACGCTTTCCCTGCTCCTGGTTCTCGCGCTCCTGCTCTGGACCTCCCCCTTCATCGCCAAGGCCCTGCGGACCCCCACTCCGCCGGTGGAGATCATTCTGGGCTCGATCCTAGCCTATTATGGGATCCTGGGGGAGAGCCAGTACTTCGATCTGGTGGCGGAGATCGGCTTTCTCTATCTGATGTTCCTGGCGGGGCTGGAGGTCAACCTCAAGCAGATCGTCACCAGCTCCCGGCTCCTGATCCGCAAGGCGCTCTACTTCGTCGTCTCGTTGGGGATCCTGGCCTTTCTTGTGGGAATGGCCTTCCACCTCCACCCCATCGTCATCATCTCTCTGCCGCTGATCTCCATTGGTCTGGTCGCCTCTTTGGCCAAGATCTACGGCAAGAAGGAGCCCTGGCTGGCCCTGGCCATTCTGGTGGGGGTCATGGGGGAGATCGCCAGCATCGCCACCCTGACGATCCTGGACGCCGCCAGCGGCGTGGGCTTCGGCTGGGAGCTCTTGGTGCGGATCGGCTATCTGATCGCTTTCATCGTGGCGATCTATCTGGCCTACCGCCTCCTCAATCTCCTCTTCTGGTGGTTCCCGGAGCTCAAAAAGAAGCTGATGCCCCGTGTCGACAGCTCCGACCAGGATGTGCGTCTGGCCATCGCGCTCTTCCTGGCCCTGGTCGCCGCCATGCTGGCCCTGGACCTGGAGCTGGCTCTGGGTGCCTTCATCGCCGGAGTGGCGATCTCGGCCTTCTTCCATCATGAAAAGAAGCTGGAGGAGAAGCTCTCCAGCCTGGGATTCGGCTTTCTGGTCCCGATCTTCTTCATCCATGTGGGCAGCTCCTTCGACCTGGAGGCCCTGGAGTACCCCTCGGTGGTCACCGGAGCGTTGACGATCACGGCATTGATGATCCTGATCCGCGTCCTGGCGGCCTTTCATCTGCGCAAGGTCTATAGCAGCATCGACGCCCTGATGATGGCCGTGGCCCTCTCCATGCCCCTGACCCTGCTCATCGCCGTGGCCACCATCGGCCACGACAGCGGCTCCATCGGAGAGCTGACCTACTACACCCTGGTCCTGGCCAGCCTCTTCGAGGTGATCGTCTCCATGCTGCTGATCAAGCTGCTCAGCCGCTTCCGAAAATCTCTAAGGGCGAAGAGCCGTTAACGCGTTCGCTTTTCGTGCGGTTTTCAGGCCACTTGTGGTGACAAGGCAGTACTGCTTTGTTCCTTCCCCTGAACTATGCTGATCCCGGATTACAGTCGTGCGTACCAATAGAATGTTGGGAAAAAACAGTATTGAAGCGCTTGGTTCGGATCGAAAAATTCGGTATTTATTAAACAAAACTTTATTATTAATTTAAGAATTCTATTGTTACAATTCATTTATCAAACAACCTGCTGTTGAGTGGAAGGAGGGAAAAGATGGAAAGGAATTCCGGACAGATCCTGCTGAGACTCGCTTTGGGTGCCATCGTATTTGGGGGAGTCGCCAACGCAGTTGCAACGGATATCGATATCAACGATAGCAGAAATCAGACGGTGACATACTGGCACTTTCAGAATGTTCATGTGACAGAAGAGGGCTCCGTCGATATCGAAGCCCACGATCCAAATGACAACTTCTATGCGATCGCCGCCTATGCGTCTCAGAATAACAAAGGCATTGGCCCTGGGAGGATCATCGAGAACAACGGAACGTTGTCGGTTCACGGCGATGTCAACATTTCGACCGCCATCGCCAACTTCTATCATTCGAACGGCCAGGCATATTGGCTTGAAAACAATGGAACGATCCGAAACAATGGCGAGATTTCAGTCGATACAACGGGTCTTCACGCAGGGGGGATCCATTCGGGTGTCAACAATGGGATGATTCACAATGTCGGTACGATCGATATCACTTCCGAGTCGGAGGGTTCTACCCAAACCTTTGGAATTGGGGTCGTCGGGGCCAACAACGGTGATATCGTGAACGATGGCGAGATCACCACCGCTACGAGAGCCGGAACACATCTTACCCGCTCGGTCATGGCCACCGCGATCTATCAATGGGAGAACAGCGGCACAGTCGTCAACAATGGGGAAATTACGGCGAGGGCAAGCGCGCAAGGTGACCATAACAGTGTTTTCGCCACCGGTATTTTGAATTGGGGGAATCATAGTAATGCACGCATTGTCAACAACGGGAGGATCACTGCGGAAGCCACGGCTGTTGGAGAATTCTCTCATGCCCTAGCCGATGGGATGTATATGGCTGGATGGAACGAGGGGAGTATCGTCAATACGAAAGACGGGACCATTCTCGTGCGAGCGCAGAGCGGCGATGAAACAACGGTCACGGGAATAGCCGTTGGACGCAATGAAAATATCGTTATCAACGAAGGAACCGTCGACGTATTTGCCAAAGGTGAATCTGATACGTGGGCTTATGCCATGATTGTCGGCATGAACCATGCCACTGTTATCAACAGTGGAGAATTGAGTGCCGCAGCCAGTGGGAGTCAAGCCCGGGCGTACAGCCTCCATATTGAATACGGAGGCGTTAACAGTGTTTTTCGCAATACCATTACCGGTGTCATGCACGGCAGTGTTATAGCCAAGAAGACCGACGTTTTCAATGAGGGGGAGATCCATCTGGGCTTCGAGGACTCCATCGCGGGGAATTTCTATCAGACCGCCGGCGGGACCCTCGGGATCAAAGCGGAAATGAGTAACGGTGCGATCGTGAGAAACTCCCTGCTCCACGTGGACGGCACCGCCACCTTCGAGGACGGTTCCCAGATTTACGTGGATGTCCAAGGGGACAGAAGTGTGCTGAGGCAGGAGACGAACATTACCATTGTCGAAGCGGGTACGATGCAGGTGGACGCCGATACCTTGAACGTAACGGACAATTCGTTCCTACTCGATTTCCAGGCCTGGGCCGACGCTACCACTTTGAATCTTTTGGCCACACAAGCCATTCCATTGGGTAATGCAGTAGCTTCCAGCAGCTACTCTGGCTACGCTGATGCAGCCAGAGCCCTGGATGATATCCTTGAAAGCGGCTCGACCGCCATGGATGATATCTTCGACGAACTTGACACACTGTCAAGCGCTGAGCAGGTAGGCCGAGCCGTGGCCTCCATGACCCCCCAGGGGATCGCCTACGTTCCCGACGCCGCCCATATCCTCATCGGCATGGCCCAGAGCACCATCGGCCAGCGCCTGGGCAACCGGGGAGGCTTGAATTCCGGAGGCGACATCCTCCCCGCTGCCCGGACCCGCTCGGGCTACGAACTCTGGATCAAACCCTACGGAGGAAAGGCCAGGCAGGAGAACAAAGACGGCCTGCGCGGCTATGATCTGAGTGGCGGCGGGATCGGCTTCGGAGCCGACCGGGAGTTCGGGGAGGGCAACCGCTTCGGTCTGGCCTTCTTCTACGGCCGGGGGAACCTGGACGTCAACGATATCGATCAGAACGTGGATCTGGACCTCTACACCCTCATGGCCTACGGAAGCAGCACCTTCCTGCTTAACCGTCCCACCGAGTTCTTCTGGGAGGCGGGATACAGTTGGCAGAACATCGACTTCACCCGGACCGAATGGCCCTCCGGTGATCGCTACACCGCCGACATCGACGGATACGCCTTCACCCTCAACGCCCGTCTGCGCCAGCACTACGAGCTGAGCGAGGATTGGGGAGTGCGTCTGAGCCTCTTCGCCGACTACGGGCACTACCATACCGACGGATACACCGAGAAAGGAAGCGGAACCGCGCCACTCTCCGTAGACTCCAACAGTGTCGACCGCTTCGTCGTGGGCACCGGAGCGGTCTTCGAATACGCCCTGAGCGATCATCAGCGCTTCCTCTTCGGTGGGGACCTGGGATACAACCTGGGGGACAAAGAGAGTGTCGTCACCGCCCAGTGGAGGAACGTGCCCGTGACCTTCGCGACCCATGGCATCGACAACGGTGGCTGGGTCTACAACCTGGGGGTAGACTACGAGTACGAGAACGACTCCTTCGCCCTGAGCGTGGGATACCGCTACTCCGGAGAGGGAAGCAAGCTCGACTCCCACTCCGTCGGCGCCAAGCTGACCTACAAGTTCTAAGTGAAATCCCCCTTACCTCTTCTCCTGATGGCGCTCCTGCTAGCCGGGAGCGGCTGCATGCGCTCCCCGCAGCAGCCCTACGACCTTCCCGATCGGGATGCCCGAAGACAGACCCTGCTGGGCGCGGGAGGATCCGGCTCCCAGCCCTTCCTCCTGTCCACCTCTCCTTTTCGCCTCTACGGACTACGCCCCAAGGGGATCCAATGCCGGGGCAGAAGCATGCATCTCTATATCGAAGGGGACGGCCTTTCCTGGGTGACCCGGAATACCCCCTCCCAGGACCCCACCCC
>JALWPZ010000147.1:0-902 GCA_026994745.1 Campylobacteraceae bacterium
TATCAGGACAGTGCCAACGCCAACCACTGGATCAAAGCGGCCCGGAACATGGATGTCTTTATCGTCACCTCCGACGGTTATCCCGGTATCTCGGCGATGGTCTCCGACCTGGTCCTGCCCAGCGCCATGATCTACGAGAAGTGGGGGGCTTACGGAAACGCCGAGCGCCGTACCCAGCACTGGCGCCAGCAGGTCATTCCCGTCGGTGAGGCCATGAGCGACACCTGGCAGTGGGTGGAACTCTCCAAGCGCTTCACCGTCAAGGATCTCTGGGGAGCCTATCCCCCCAGCGGTCCCCGCAAGAAGCCTCTGCCCTCCGTCATCGAAGCGGCCAAGAAGATGGGTTACAAAGAGGATACGACAATGTTCGAAATCCTCTTCGCCAACGAAGAGGCGAAAAAGAACTATCCCATCGATCTGAAGAGCTTCCCCCAGAAGGGCTACGACAACAGCGAGTGTCTCGGTGACAGCCGCAACGTCAAAGGCAGCGACGGCAAAGTCTTCAAGGGCTACGGCTTCATGATCCATCAGTACCTCTGGGAAGAGTACGCCTGGTTCGGACGGGGCCATGGCCACGACCTGGCCGACTTCGTCACCTACCACAAGGTCCGGGGACTCAAGTGGCCCGTCGTCGACGGCAAAGAGACCGCCTGGCGCTTCAACTGCAAGTACGATCCCTATGCGGCCAAGGCCAATCCCGGCGGCGACTTCGCCTTCTACGGACCGCTGGCCAAGAAGCTCTTCAGCGGTAACCTGATCAAGCCCGACAAGAAGAAGGGCAAGACGCCGATCCCCAACAAGGCCAAGATCTTCGCTCGGCCCTACATGGATCCCCCGGAAATGCCCGACAAAGAGTACGACACCTGGCTCTGTACCGGACGGGTTCTGGAACATTGGCACAG
>JALWPZ010000147.1:912-1210 GCA_026994745.1 Campylobacteraceae bacterium
GTTCCCGAGCTCTTTCGAGCCGTGCCCGAGGCACTCTGCTACATGAACCCCAAAGACGCCAAAGCCAAAGGGGTCAAGCGGGGCGACCTGGTCTGGGTCGAGTCCCGCCGCGGCAAGGTCAAGGCCCGCGTCGAGACCCACGGCCGGAACCGTCCTCCCCAGGGACTGGTTTTCGTTCCCTGGTTCGATGAGAAGGTCTTTATCAACAAGGTGACTCTGGACGCGACCTGTCCGATGTCCAAGCAGACCGACTACAAGAAGGGTGCGGTCAAGATCTACAAAGCGTAATCCCGAAGGG
>JALWPZ010000148.1 GCA_026994745.1 Campylobacteraceae bacterium
TCCAAGCCTGAGCATCAACGACATCACTGTCGACGAGGATGCGGGCACAGCCACGTTCACGGTCACAATGAGCAACCCGAGCACACAGGATGTGACGTTCGACTATACGACCCAGGACGACACGGCCACCGCAGGCAGCGACTATACCACCGCCAGCGGTCAGGCTACGATCACTGCAGGGAATACCACTGCGACGATCACCGTGCCGATTACCGATGATGCTTATGCGGAAGGGGACGAGACGTTCAATGTCGTTCTCTCCAATCCACAAAACGCCACCATCGCAGATGGTACGGGTGTGGGTACGATCACCGATGCAGGCAGCACCAATCCGACAGAGGATATTACTGCTGTGGATACAGCGACGATCTCTCTTTCCGGAGACAGCAGCGTTGCCGAGGGTGAGAGTGCCAGCTATACCGTCAGCGTGGACAAGGCGCCAGCCAGTGACTTGACCGTCGATGTGACCTACAGCTACACCAGCGCCAGCAGCGGGGATGTGGTTACCAATACCACACAGGTGACGATTCCAGCAGGCCAGACCTCTGCTACTTTCAGTGTGGCGGCAGTGGATGATGCCTACCTTGAGGGTGACGAAGTCTACTCCGTTGCCATCTCCAACCCGCAAGGGGGCGGTTATGAAAACGTCGTTATCGACAGCAATGCCGCCAGCGTGGCTACGACGATTACCGATGGTGCCAACGAACCAGACGGCGGTACGGGTGCGGCCGATACAGCCAACGTGAGCCTCAGCGGACCGTCTACAGTTGATGAGGGTGCTACAGCGACCTATACCGTCAGTGTGGACAAAGCGCCGGCCAGCGATCTGGATGTCGAAGTGGTCGTAGGACACATCAGCACAGACAACGGGGATATCACACCGGTCACCCAGACGGTGACCATTGCAGCCGGTACGACCAGCACCACTTTCGATGTGGCCAACAATGACGACAACCTCACCGAGGGCGATGAGAAGTACAGCGTGAAGCTTTCCGGCACCACCAATGGCGGAGGATATGAGAATATCAGTGTCGATACGACCGTGCTTGAGACGACCATTACCGACAATGAAGCGCTTCCAAGCCTGAGCATCAACGACATCACTGTCGACGAGGATGCGGGCACAGCCACGTTCACGGTCACAATGAGCAACCCGAGCACACAGGATGTGACGTTCGACTATACGACCCAGGACGACACGGCC